>JACQYE010000001.1 GCA_016208355.1 Chloroflexota bacterium
CACCCTGCGGGTTAGAGCGTCTCTCTTACACAGAGGCCCCCTTCGGGGAGAATCAGGTCAGGGGTTCGAGTCCCTTTGCGGAGTACCCTTTAGGGTCGCGAAGCATCCTTTAGGGTCGCGCCCACCGATAACAAGCGAATAGCCCGTTTGGGCGCATAGCTCAGTTGGTTAGAGCGTCTCTCTTACACAGAGAAGGTCAGGGGTTCGAGTCCCTTTGCGCCCACAAAACCGTCGAAAGACGGTTTTTGTTTAAAATCAGGGGCCCCATCGGGGGATGATATTCGAGTCCCTTCGCGAAGCACCCTTTAGGGTTGCGCCCACAGATTTTCAGACCTCTGAGTCCTGCGCGGATTCGGAGGTTTCGTTTTGCGATAAAATCGAAGCATGACACTCGATTACGGCGCGCCCTTCGGCTTTTTATTCAAGGACAAAGACTGGTTCAAGAAATTCGCCATCGCCAGCCTGCTGACATATACTTTCATCGGCGCAGCGCCCATCTTCGGCTGGACGATAGAGATCGTCCGGCGAGTGGCGCGGGGCGAGGAACCGATCATCCCGGAGTTGAAAGACTGGAAGTTGTTCTGGAAACTGGGTGGGAAGTGTGCCCTTGTCAACGCGATCTGGCTGCTGCCGCTGCTGTTCGCCGTCATCCTGCTCTACCTGCCGCTGATTTTCGCCAACCGATTGCCGCCGGAGGCGGTGCTGGCGGTTTTCGGCGGGACGCTGTGCTTTGTGATGGCATTCCTGTTCCTGTACACCATCGTGTACGTTTTCTTTTTCCCATCCATGATGATCGTGCTGGCTGAGGGCGGCTCCGTGTGGAAGGCCATGAACCCTTTCCACCTCTGGAAAGTAGCCCGCCCGCAGTTCATGGGGCATTTGATCGTATTCTTCATCGTCGGGATGGCGCTTCTCAACGTCATTGCCCTGCTTTCGGCATTCACCCTGTTCCTGCTCCTGCCGCCGATGCTGGTCTATGCGGGGCTGGTGGCAGCGCATTATGCGGGGCAGTTGGGAAAGAAAAACAGTCCGGAATAACCCACCAGATGAAAACAGCCCAAACATGCCGTCAATCGTTACGTTTGCCTGATTTCGACTACACCCTGCCGGGCGCTTACTCCATCACGGTTTGTACGCTTTGGCGCGAATTTCTATTCGAACATCCTGACAGCAAACAAGCCGTTCAACAGGCTTGGGAAAGGCTGATACAGATATTTGGCGGGATCGAATTGGATGAGTTCGTTGTCATGCCTAATCACGTCCATGAGATTCTCTGGATTTTGGAAGATGGGGCTTATCGCCTGCATCCGGGCACGTGGAAAAATCCCCGACGCGGACGATCAGGTCGTTTTTGTGCACCCCGCAGACCATGACCTGCCCTGAGCCTGTCGAAGGGTTGCCGTTGACCAGGAACCCGATCCCGCCGAACATTTTCTTTTCTATCAGGTCGGGCAGTGGGCCAAGGGCGGCGCGAATGCGGGTGGCAAGCAGTTCATCGTAAGGCATAAGTCATTTTCCTCGTTCGCCCGGACGTAAGCGTCCGGGCTGGTAGCCGAAGCCGCCTAAAGACGGCTAGTCCGCTTGAGCGGACTTTCGCGCTGAGCCGGGGACTTGAGTCCCCGGCGATGATGGTACATCGGCCTGCTCACCTGCGGACGGAACAAGGCTTCTTCGTAACTCGCCGCCCCGACCCGCACGATCAGGTCGTTTTTGTGGACGCCGCAGGCCATATTGCCGTTGACCAGGAACCCGACCCCGCCGAACATTTTCTTTTCGACCAGGCTGGGCAGCAGGCCGAGGGCAGCGCGGATGCGGGAGGCGAGAAGGGTATCGTAGGGCATGATTGGTATCCTCCAAAAACTTTGGGACTGCAGAAATTTCTGCCGTCCCAAGTATTTTACAACATTCTACAGCTTCGGGAACCTGCAGCCCACCACCGCCTTGGTCTGATAAGTTTTCGGTCTTCCCTTTTATCAACGTCTTGCTGCGATCATTGCTGCGTCCAAGTACTCTGCATCATTCCAATTACTTTTCATATTCAGGAAATGGCAATAGATCAACCTCTGACACCACTTTAATGCCCATTCGTCATATTTCGCGGTTTGGCAGTATCCTGTTAGGAACTTTTCAACCTCTGATTCCTCTTTCATGAAATTCTGAGAAGGCCTAAGAATGGTGGCCCATGCCAAATCGAATTCTCGCCAACCTGTGCCTGCGAGTTCCCAGTCCAGGATCGCAGAGATGTCATTCTTCTCCCATAGTACGTTCGCATAATGAAAGTCTCCATGGATGAATATGGGTTTGGGTTGGGGCGGAACATTCCTGCCAAGCCATCCGACAATCTCTGACACTTCTTTGCCAAGGGGATTCTCTGCTGCTATCTCTGGTATTGAGTGCTGCCTTCGTCGAGGTACTGGTCTCCATTCGAGTGGAAATGAATGAATGTGTCCTAATAGCGCTCCCATTTTTTGCAGCATGATTGGGAGCGATTTTTTGTAGTGTTTTGACCGATCTCCGTCCAGCAAATCTGACAGACGATATCCCGCCATTGCAGAGAGCGCCAGATACTCATATCCTGCGTGTACCCCCTGTGAATACACTTCAGGCACTGGCAGTCCGTATAGAAGCATCTCTTTTAGTATGGTTGCCTCATTCAGCAGGTCCGCGTCTATATGGCGGCTAACTTTCAAATAGAACTCGGTCTCTTTATGGCGCCAGAAACCAAGACACGCAAACACGTCATTTCCAGCATGAGGATAGCCAACAATTTTGGATATCGATAGTTCATTTGATAGAGGAATTGTTAGGGGGTCAATTTTAGCTTCCCGCCACTTGTCCGGGCCTTCGGGTACTAGCGGTTCCAATAGTCAAGGTTATGCGAGTCGGGCCGCATAGATCCTCTGTGCGGTTTGCAAAATCTCTCGGCGGCGGAATGGATTTTCTAATCCGGCTTTTTCCACCAAATCCACCTCGCGTTTGAAAATCGCTTTCAGTTCATCCTGCATATTCACCAGATCGAAGAGACTCACGTGCGCCTCTTGCGCAAAAGTGACCAGCCCATCCACATCGCTGTCAGGTCGGAAGTCTTCCCGCAGGACGGACCCGAACAGGCTGAACTCCGTCACCTTCCAGCGGCGGCAGAACTCAGTGATCTTTTTCTGGGGGATGGGAATGCCTGTTTTGCTCATCGCAATGCCTCTTCTGCATCAATTATGCACGAAATAATAGCGCTTGACAAGCATAAATAAAATTGGGCGACGGGATCACCGTCGCCCAAACTGTTCTCTACTCTCTATTCCCTGCTCTCTATAACTTCGGGAACCTGCTCAGAACGGCTGCTTCGGTCGGCAGGAGGCCTTTGTCGCCGAGTTTCATCCCGGCGGGGGCCGGGCCAGGTTTGTCCGAGGCGGACTGGTAGATGTAGATCGGCGTGCCTTCTACGGCGTACTTGACCCGGCCGCGCTTGTCCAGCACCGGGTCGCCATTGTGGGCCATGCGCACGCCTTTCTCTGCGAAGCGGAAGCGGGCCACCACGCCCTTGCGGGTCTGCTCGCGGGCAATGTAGGCCTCGCGCCCGATGAACCAGGGCTTGCTGAGTTTGACGTAGCCGCCGAACCCGGCCTCGCCCACGCCCAGGTCGCGTTCCCCGGCTTTGCCGGAGCCGAGTCCCATCTCGTGGCCGTAGAGCGGCAGCCCGGCCTCGGTGCGCAGCGAGTCGCGCGCCCCCAGCCCGACGGGTAGCACACCGAACTTGGCGCCCGCTTTCAGGATGGCGTGCCACAGGTCCACTGCTTTCTCGGGATGGACGAACAACTCGAAGGCCATCTTCTCGCCGGTGTAGCCGGTGCGCGAGACGATCAGGTCGAAGCCTTGCCCTGAGCCTGTTGAATGGGCGCCCACCCTGGCGTCGCATAGTTCCGTGCGCTTGAGCGCCACGATGCGGCGGCGCGTCTCGGCGTTGACGCCCATCGCCAGCAAAATCTCCTGGCTCTTTGGCCCCTGCAGGGCGATGTCAACGCGCATATCCGCGCCCGCTTGCGGGTCGCGCAGGTTGCGGATGACGGCGTTATAGCCCAGGGTGCGCGCCCCCGGGCGGGCGTTGTCAATCTTCACCTTGCCGTCGCGCACCGCTTCCAGCCAGGCGCGGTCCTTGTCGTCATTGGAGGCGTTTACCACCATCAGGAACTTGTCCGCCGTGCGCCGGTAGATGAGCGTATCGTCAATGACATTGGCGTCCGGGTCGAGGAACAGGCTGTAGAGGCTCTCGCCGGGCAGGAGCGTGCCGCAGTTGTTGGCGACGACCGAGTCCAGGAACGAGGCGGCCTCGTCGCCCTCGATCTGGTAGACGCCCATGTGCGAAACGTCGAACAGGCCGGCGGCCTGCCGCGTGGCGAGGTGCTCTTCCATCACCGACGAGTACCAGACCGGCATCTCCCAGCCCGCGAACGGGATGATCCTGGCGCCCATCTGCTTGTGGATTTCGTACAGGGAGGTGCGTCGCAAGGTTTCGGCGGGGGGCGTCCACTCGAAGTCGGGGCGGGCGGGGCCTGACGCTGGGCCTGTAACGCCGATAAACCAGGGTTTTTCTTCACTGCTGGTTTTCCCCGCTTTGGGCGCAGCGTGCTGCGCCCCAGCATCTTCTGATATGACAATGGGACCGGGCATGCGGCGCGGCGTGCCGTCAGGCGAGCCGTCCGGGTTGAAGGAGGTGTACCCGTCCGACAGGTCGCGCAGCCAGGTGGCAGCCAGGGCGGCCTGCTCCAGCGGCAGGGACAGGCGGTAGTGGGCCGCGTCCACGCAGGTCAGCGTGCCGGAAACGAGGCCGCCGGGGGTATGCAGTCCCGTCGGCTGGCTCTCGCCGCGTTTAATGGCCGACAGGTCGGAGGTCAGCGCGTAGTTCAGGAACTGGCGGGCGTTGTCGCCCAGGATGTCGTAGACGCCCGTCACGGGTTTTTCGTCAAGATAGTAGAAGTGGGGATAACCATGCGAGGTTGAGTCGAAGTCGATCCCGGCAGAGGTGGCGAGTTCACGGACGCGCAGGCGCGCGTCGTTCAGGATCTTGAAGTCCACTTTGGCGCGGCGGGTCAACGCTCCGCGCGCCGGCTGGACGCTGTGCGGCACGGCTGCCAGCAGCACGTCGGCGATGATGTCAGCCAGTTGGCGGGATTTCTCCTCGTCGAAGCCGCGCTGGGTGATCCAGGGCGTCCCGAGGCGGATGCCGGACGGGTCGAGGGCCGATTTGTCGCCGGGGATGGTGTTGCGGTTGACGACGACGCCGGCCACGTCGAGGAGGCGGGCAGCCTGGTCGCCGGAGAGGCTGGTGCCGTCCGGGCCTTTGACCGTGCGGCAGTCCACGTTGAGCAGGTGGCAGTTCGTGCCGCCGAAGGGGATGCGGAAGCCGCGCTCCTTGAGCCGCTCGGACATGGCCATGGCATTCTTGATGGTCTGCTTCTGGAGTTTCTCGAACTGCCGGGTGCGGGCCAATTTGAAGGTCAGGGCGAGGGCGGCGAAGATGTGGACGTGCGGCCCGCCTTGCTCGCCGGGGAAGACGGCCCGGTCGAGTTTGCGGGACAGAGCCGGGTCGGTGGTCAGGATGACGGCGCCGCGCGGCCCGTCGAGGGTCTTGTGGGTGGTGGAGGTGATGACGTGGGCGAAACCGACCGGCGAGGGGACGACGCCCGCGGCCACCAGCCCGCCGATGTGGGAGATATCGGCCAAGAGATAGGCATCCACTGCGTCAGCGATCTGGCGGAATTTCTTCCAGTCCGGGATCCATGAATAGGAGGAGTAGCCGCAGATGATCATCTTCGGCTTGTGCTCTTTCGCCAGGGCCATCACGGCGTCGTAGTCGATTTTCTCGGTCTCCGGGTCAACGGCGTAATGGACGATCTTGTAGTATTTGCCGGAGCGGTTGACCGAGGAACCGTGCGAGAGATGGCCGCCGTGCAGTAGATTCATACCCATGACGGTGTCGCCGGGGTTGACCAGGGCATGGTAAACGGCATTGTTGGCGGGTCCGCCGGAGAGCGCCTGCACGTTGACAAAGATCTGGTCGGCGCTTACGCCGTTGGCGGCAAAGGCCTCGGCGCAGCGGCGGCGTGCCAGCGCTTCGACGACGTTGGCGTATTCGACGCCCTTGTAGTAGCGCGGGTCGGCGTAGCGGCGGAAGTGCGCCAGCCGGTTCGGGTAATCGAGGATCTCCGCTTCGGTCATCTGGCGGGAGTCTTCGTCGGGATAACCTTCAGCGTAAATGTTCTGGAAGGCGGAGGCCATGGCCTCGCGCACGGCCAGCGGGGCCTGGCTCTCTGAAGGGATGAGGATAAGTTTACGGTACTGGCGCTCGGCTTCGATCTGGGTCAGTTCATACACTTCGGGGTCGAGGTCGGCGAGGGAACCGCGGAAAAGGAAGTCGGACATTTCGTTCTCCTGGGAGGTAGGTTTTGTCATCGCGAAGAATTGGTCGGCGGGTGAATTGTAGGACGAGTCAGGGAGCGGGTCAAGTGAAGAAAAGCATTTATGCGGTGGATTTATTCATCAGGGTTTCTCTACCGTACATGAGTAACAAGGATCAGTCAGAGAGTATCCTCAGGTTGCTGAAACCAAAGAGGAGCAACCCCGTGACTGATCGCTATACAGTATACACAAAAGTGTTGAGCTTGCTCAAGCAAATGATCAATATTGAGCCGGGAGGACATCTGGTTACCATGGCGATGATGATTGCGGGGATTGTGCTCAACTGCAATGCGCAGTTGTCCGCGATGAGCACAGAGATAGCGGTAGCAGCCAAAGAGAAGAGTGTTGAAATGCGCTTGCGGCGCAGAGTCAAAGATGAGCGACTGGAAGCAGATGTAGTGTACATGCCGTTTGCTCGTCAAATATTGGTGGCGCTGGCCTCGCTGCCATTGATCCTGGTAATGGATGGCAGCCAGGCCAGGCGAGGCTGCATGGTGTTGATGGTACGAGGACTCTACCGGAAACGGGCTTTGCCGATTGCCTGGATATGCCGTTGAGCCGCATGTTGATCGCAGCCTGTCTGGCCTATCTTTGGATGATTAGCCTGGGCTTATGGGTGATCGCCGAAAGTAAAACCGGATTGATCGATCGTACTGACCGGATTGACAAGAGTCTCTTTCGCTTGGGATTAGACTGGATCAAGTATGCTTTCAGGCAAAATCTTGAGATCGTACCCATTTTCCAGTTCCAACCTGCCATCTCAACTGTTAATGTACGGTAGGGAATGCTCGATTATCTGGTCAACTGTCAGCCTGCGCACGAACGCGCGGCGGGGGACGAGTCCCTGCTTATAGGGCTGGTAGTCCCGCCAGATGGTGGCGCAGATGAGCCTCGCACTCATCAACGCGCCCTGTCAAGCTGATGAATCCTTCGTGAAAATTTACGCCCTTCGTGTTTAAATCTTTATCGGTTATACTTTTGGCGCTTATGACCTCCCACATCCGCAACTTCTGCATCATCGCCCACGTTGACCACGGCAAGTCCACCCTGGCCGACCGGCTGCTGCACCTCACCGGCACGGTCTCCGACCGCGACACCACCGAGCAGATCCTCGACTCGATGGACCTCGAACGCGAGAAGGGCGTCACCATCAAGGCCTCCGCCGTGCGCATGAACTACACTGCCAAAGATGGCAACGCTTATGAATTGAATCTCATTGACACCCCCGGCCACGTGGACTTCGGCTACGAAGTCTCGCGCGCCCTCAATGCTTGCGAAGGCGCGGTCCTCGTCGTGGACGCCACCCAGGGCATCGAAGCCCAGACCCTCGCCAACCTCTACTCCGCCCTCGAAGCGGACCTGGAGGTCATCCCCGTCATCAACAAGATCGACCTGGTCTCGGCCCGCCCCGACGAAGTGGCCGAAGATGTCGGCAGCCTGCTTGGCGTCCCGCCCGCCGAGGTGATCCGCGTCTCAGCCAAGGACGGGAAGAACGTCGAAGCAGTGCTCGAAGCGGTTGTCCGCAAAGTGCCGCCGCCCAAGGGCGCAGACAACGCTCCGCTGCGCGCCCTCGTCTTCGACTCGCACTACGACTCCTACAAAGGCGTCATCACCTACGTGCGCGTCACCGAAGGCCATCTCACTGCCAGTGATAGCATCCACCTGATGTCCAGCGGTGTGGACGTGAAGCCCATCGAAGTGGGGATTTTCGCCCCGCTGATGAAACCGGTTCCGGGTCTGACGGCGGGCGACGTGGGCTACATCGCCACCGGGCTGAAGACCGTCCACGAGGCGCGCGTCGGGGATACCATCACCAGCACCGCCCGTCCGGCCTCGGACCCGCTGCCCGGTTACCGCACCCCCAAGCCGATGGTCTTCGCCGGTATTTATCCCGCTGAAGCGGATGATTACCAGTCCCTGCGCGAGGCGCTGGACAAATTACAACTCAACGACGCTTCGCTGACTTTCCAGCCGGAGACTTCGCAGGCGCTCGGCTTCGGCTTCCGGGCCGGGTTCCTGGGGCTGTTCCACATGGAGATCATCCAGGAGCGCATCGAGCGGGAGTACGACCTGGACGTGGTCTTCACCGCCCCGACCGTGGCGTACGAGGTGTTGATGCACGATGGCGTGACCCAGTTGGTCGCCTCCCCCGCCGACCTTCCGGACGAGGGCTTGATTGCCGAGATCCGCGAACCCTGGATGAACATCGAGATCATCACGCCGACGGACTACTATGGCCCGATCATGGACCTGGTCACCAAGCGGCGCGGCATCTACAAACAGCAGGAATACCCGGCCCCGCACCGGGTGCAACTCGATTACGAGATTCCGCTTTCCGAGATCATCGTGGACTTTTTCGACGAATTGAAATCCCGCACGCGCGGCTACGCCTCGCTCGACTACCAATTCCTCGAATACCGCGCTGACAAACTCCAAAAACTCGAGATCCTGGTCAACAGTGAGCCGGTGGACGCCCTGGCTACGATTGTCCATGAAAGCGAAGCCTACCACAAGGGTCAGCGGATGATCACCAAGCTCAAGGAACTCATCCCGCGCCAGTTGTTCGATGTGGCCATCCAATCCGCCGCGGGCGGACGCATCATCAGCCGCGCCAACGTCAAAGCCCTGCGCAAGGACGTGCTGGCGAAATGCTACGGCGGCGACATCACCCGCAAGAAGAAACTGCTCGAAAAGCAGAAGAAGGGCAAGAAACGTCTAAAGATGATTGGCAACGTGGAAATCCCGCAGGAAGCGTTCATGGCGGTATTGAGATTGGAAGAGGAGTAAATATTAAACACGAAGGGCACAAAGGTTCACAAAGAGAAAAACACAAAGAAACCTTTGTGAATCTTTTCCTTCGTGATACTTCGTGTCCTTTGTGTTGAGAATCGTTTATGTCAAATTTCTGGAATTCCACCCGCCGCTGGCTGCCTGGGGCGCTCATAAGCCTGATCGCCATTATTGCGATTCTCTACTTCGTTGACCTGCAACAGTTCGTAGACGCCATCCGCTCGGCGAACTATGGACTGCTCCTGGGGGCCTTCGCCTGCTCGTTCATCTGGCTCTCGATTCGCGGCGTCGTCTGGCGCACCATCCTGCGCGGGCGGGCCACCTACCGGGAGGTGTTCCTGACCCTGAACGAGGGCTACCTGCTGAACAATTTCCTGCCCTTCCGTCTGGGCGAGATCGGACGCGCCTTCCTGCTGGGGCGCAAGTCCAAACTTGGCTTCATGGAAGTCCTGCCGACCATCGTCATCGAGCGGGTGCTGGACCTGACGTTTGCCGCGGCTCTTTTGCTGAGCGCTGTGCCGTTCGTGGTCGGCGCCTCCTCGGCGGGGCAGATTGCCCTGACCATTGGCGGACTCGTCCTCGCCGGGCTTGTCGTACTCTACCTGCTGGCCCGCAACCGGGACTGGGCACTGAAGTTGTTCAACCGCCTCAGCGGACGCTGGCCGAGGGTCCAGGAGCGCGGCGGCGAGTTCCTGGCCTCCTTGTTCTCCGGCCTGGCCATCCTGACCGACGGCTGGCTGTTCCTGCGGGTTCTGTTCTGGATGGTCTTCAACTGGGCGTTTGCCATCTTCCAGTTCTATCTCCTCATCCTGGCCTTCTTCCCCGGGGCGCAGCCGCTCTGGTCTGTTTTTGGCCTGGGTGCAGTCGCATTCGGCAATGCCATTCCGTCCCTGCCGGGAGCAGTCGGCACGTACGAGGGAGCCCTCCAGTGGGCCCTGGCCCTGGTCAGCGGCGACGAGTCCACCGCGCTGGCCGCCGCGCTGATCGCACACTTGTTCAATTACCTGTCCACCGGCAGCATTGGCCTGTACGCACTCTCCAACGAAGGCGAGACATTGATGGGAGTCTATCGCCAGTTGACCAGGAGACAGCAGCAAGCCAGGGCGTCTGCCGGCGGGGAGCAGGAACCTGTTTTACCCGCTGAAGAAATCCTTGAAGTAAAAAAACGGGACGAGGAGTAACCCCGAACGAAATATGTGGTGGACTGACTTGAAATCACGTTTCCAGGCCTGGTTCCAGCGGGTGAGGCCCTACATCCGGATTGATGTGTATAAGATAGTGCAGTTTTTACGCACCTTTCCCGGGCTGCCCGGCGTGCTGGTCAGCAGCATTGTCTTTCTTATTCTTCTCTTTATTGTCTACTGGAGGGGCGTCCTTCCGGCCATGTCTCAATATGGGTTTTGGACCCTCCTCCCGGCCATCCTGTTCTATCTCAATGCCGTCTTTTGCCGTTCAATCCTGATCCGGCTTTTGTTCAAGGAACAAGCCAATTTTTCACAAGCCTTTTTCAACCTGAACGAAGGTTACCTGATCGAAAACCTGCTGCCCATGAAATTGGGTGTGATTGGCCGGGCATTCCTGCTGACTCCGAAAATCAACTTGAGCATTTTCCAGGTGCGCGCGGCCATTCAGGTCGAACGTGTCTATGATTTATTAATCATCATCGGACTCATCGCCGCAACCTTGCCGACAGCGTTCGGCATGCCCTGGCTGGAACCAGTTTCGATCCTGACTCTGATCTTGATTGTGGTCATCTTTATTTTCCTCCCCCTGGTAGCCAGGTCCGCAAACCGGCTGCGAATTTCCCTGGAGCGCTTTGCGGAGAAGCAGCCTTGGATTGGACAAAAGATTCTACCGAAAGCCGAGTTGCTGCTGGAAGGTTTGTCCGTCTTTGACAATTGGGGCACGTACGCGCTGAGTCTGCTCTGGATTTCGCTCTCGTGGGCATTTCAAGTGGCAGGAATTTTCATCCTGATACATGGAATGGCGCCCACGATTGGTTTGAACGCCGCTCTCTTTACCGCGGGAGTGCTCGCGATTGGGGTGGTGGTCCCGTCCTTGCCAGCCTCCCTGGGAGTGTATGAGTTTACGATCGTTGCCTCCCTGGCTTTGTTCCATGTAAATACGACTGCCGCCATGGCGTGCGCCCTGGTTGGTCACCTGATTTTCTTCGGCCTGACCACGTTCTTCGGGGGAATTATGTTCGCAAAGGAAGGTGAAACGCTGGCAGGTATGTACCAAAAACTGATGAAGTTTAAGACGAATTACCAGAGGAGAATCCATGCCTCGTAATTACCTTGTCACCGGCGGGGCCGGGTTCATTGGCTCGAATTATGTCCAGCGCCTGCTGGCGCGCGGCGAGAAGGTCACAATTTTTGACAACCTCAGCCGCGCCGGCGCGGCGCGCAACCTGGACTGGTTGAAGGAAAAATTCGGGGGAAACGCCTTCCAGGTCACGGTCGGGGACGTGCGCGACGCGGCCCTGTTGACGGCCTCCAGCCGCGAGGCGGACGTTATCGTCCATCTCGCCGCCCAGGTCGCGGTGACCACCTCTGTTACCCAGCCGCGCGAAGACTTCGAGGTCAACGCCCTGGGGACCTTCAACGTGGTCGAGGCGGCCCGTCTCTCGGACCGGAAGCCTGTGGTGCTGTACGCCTCCACGAACAAGGTCTAC
>JACQYE010000002.1 GCA_016208355.1 Chloroflexota bacterium
AGGGTCGTTGGAGGCAAAGTGGTCGAAAAGCAGGAACGGGTCGAACTGGTTGGACGCCTGCGGTGAAATCGAACGGCGCAGGAGAACCCCCGCGCCTTCCATTACCAACTGCGGCTCAATGATTTGTTTTACAGAACGGGTAGAGTTCATTTCATCACTCCAAATTGGAGTGATTTTATCAGGTATAGATTAGAATCCTATAAACACTCCCCCTTGACGCGAATCACAGAAACCAGTTTTCTTCGGGAGATTGTTTATTTCAGGGGAAATCCCTGCTCCACCAGCACTGCCCGCAAGTCGGTACGCGCAGTCCTGGCGGCGCGGCGGGCGGAATGTTCGATTATAGAGGCAGGAAGTGGGTCCGGTTTGTAGCGGCGCACGGAGGCATGGCGATGGATGAGGTCGAGGGTGGGATTGGTCATGCGTCCATTGTATGCGAGTCTGAGGAGTTGGCAAGTGCGGATGCCGGCAAATAGGTGTTTGGGGATTTCAAAATATAAGAGGAGTCGCCCCACTTGCAGGGGGCGACTCCTCTTGAAGTTTCTTTTCGTTATTCGATACGACTCTCTATTTCCCAGGCGTGATCGAGTTCGTGCCAGCAGAAAAATCAATTTCCTCAGCCGATACTGCGCTGTTTGTACGACCCGGGTAACTCAGCCAGGTCATCGCAATGTTTAGTTCTCGGATGATATTTTCTGCTTCGATATTGATCCCATTTTCAAATTCAATTGTCTCGGTGGAATGGGCATCCTTGATGAGCGTGAGGTCGTAGCCCCGGTCCAGCGCACCATAGGCGGTGGCTCGAACGCACCAGTTCGTGGCCGCGCCAGCCAATACAATGTGAGAAGCGCCAAGCCGGGCCAGGTTCTCTTCCAATGGCGTTCGCTCGAAGGATGAGTTGAACTGTTTGTGGATCTGTATTTCTCCTTCGGCAGGCAACAGCTCTGGCACGAGATGCCAATCTGGGCTTTTATAGACCAGTTCGCTGTCCGAGTGCTGTACCCAAATAACCGGGATGCTCTGACTGCGCGCTTTTTCGACTGCGGTAATGATATTCTGGGTGATTCGGGGCGCATCCCATGCATTTCGCATGACCCCGACCTGAACGTCTACAACCAAAAGAACTGCTTTTTTGCCTTCACGAATTGTTGCCATTTGTTAGTACCTCCAATTTGATTTACCTATAATTCTATTTCCAGTTCGATCTCATCCCGGATGGGGATGCCATCTTCACCCGTTGGTGAGATTTCGGGCTTGATCTGACGAGACTCATCCATGATGTTCAAACGGACGGCGCAGATGGTGAAGCCGCGCTTTTGGTAGAAGCGCAAGGCGTGGGTGTTGTCGTTGGTGGTGACCAAGTACAACCGCCTGCACCCGGCCTGACCCGCAGTCTGCCGCGCCGTTTCGATGAGCGCGGCGCCCACGCCGATGCCTTCGCGCCAGGAATTGAGGGTCAGGATTTCGCACTCATCCTCGGCGACACGGTAGGTGAGCAAGCCGACGACTTTCCCGTCCATCTCGGCGGCAAATCCGGGCAGTTCCGCCGGGTGAAATATCTCGCTGTGAACAACGATAATTTCCGCTCCCCACTCCTCGATCGTTTTCTGGCGGACCCAATCTTGGTCGGCAGGGACGACAGGGCGTATTATGAAGCCACCTTGTGTCATGGTTGCACGATCACTTTGATCAAGAAAGATTCCCCAAAGGGAATGCCATTCGGATCAAACGCCTGCCAAAGACTGAAGTATTCCCCGGCCTCAGTGGGCGCGGTAAACAGGATGCGAATGACGGCCTCCGCCCCAGCGCGCACCGGGTTGAGCGCCTGTTCTTCAGCTGCGCCTAGCATGTCGCCACCGATGAAGCGCAGGCGATAACTGCTCCCCCAATTGCAAGTTCCGGTGTTCTGGACAAGCCATTGTTTATCCAGTTGGCTGCCGGGCGAGACGATGGTGCCGTCGGGGATGGTCAGGTCATCCAGGAAACCCAGGTTGTCAGTGCAGACAGGGGTGGGGACGCCCGGAGGCAGGGTGGATGTAGGCATGGATGGCAGGGTAACGCGCGGCGCAGGCGAGGGGGGCAGATAGGGGGTCGTGGACGGTGTGGGCGTGCAAGCTGCCAGCCACAGAACAAGAAAGATGGACACGGATTTACAGGAAAGTCGTCGCGTGTCCATCTTATCCTTCTCGCTGATCGTTGAATGTTGATTACTGGGTGCTGTTATTCTTCCCCAGCCTCTTCCCCATCGTCGGCGCCTCCGCCTCCGGTGGTCAGGGGCAGGGCCACTTCGCCGCCGCTGGCGCGCTGGCGGATGACGGCTTCGAGCTCATCAGTCAGGCTGGGGTTCTGGCGCAGGAACTCTTTGGAATTCTCACGTCCCTGGCCGAGGCGGGTCTCGTTGTAGGAGAAGAAAGCGCCGCGTTTGTCCACGATGCCTAGTTGGGTGGCCAAGTCAATCAGGTCGCCTACCTTGCTGATGCCTTCGTTGTACATGATATCGAATTCAGCGGTGCGGAAGGGCGGCGCGACCTTGTTCTTGACCACGCGCACACGCGTGCGGTTACCGACAATGTCCGCGCCAACTTTGATGGACTGGATGCGGCGCACGTCGAGACGGACGCTGGCATAGAACTTGAGGGCATTGCCGCCAGTGGTGGTTTCGGGGTTGCCGAACATGACGCCGATCTTCATGCGCAACTGGTTGGTAAAAATAACCGAGGTCTTGGTCTGGTTGATGGCGCCGGAGAGCTTGCGCAGGGCCTGAGACATAAGGCGCGCCATGGCGCCCATCTGGGCGTCGCCCATATCGCCTTCGATCTCTGAACGCGGCACCAGCGCGGCAACCGAGTCGATCACCACCAGGTCCACTGCGCCGGAGCGGACGAGCGTCTCGGTGATTTCCAGGGCCTGTTCGCCGGTGTCGGGCTGCGAGACGAGCAGGTTGTCAATATCCGCGCCGCATTTGGCTGCATAGGCCGGGTCGAGGGCGTGTTCCATGTCAACATAAGCGCAGGTGCCGCCGCGTTTCTGGGCTTCAGCGACGATATGCTGGCAGATGGTGGTCTTGCCGGATGATTCCGGACCATAGATTTCGGTAATTCGGCCGCGCGGGATACCCCCAATGCCAAGGGTGAGGTCGAGTGAAAGCGAGCCGGTCGGGATGGCGTCCACGTCCATTTTGTGGGCTTCCCACAGGCGCATGATCGAACCGTCGCCGTAGCGTTTGACAATATCGCCAACAGCCTTGTCTAGCATAGCGCGGCGTCCTTCGTCGAGGGGAGTTTGATTTCCAGAATCAGATTTTCGTGGCATAGGATCCTCTCTTCATGTGAATGGGGGAGAGTATAGCACAGATGTTCGATACGTCAAGGGGTCGGCGTTGGCGTGACCGGCGCACCAAAATCATAGCCACTGAAGCCATAGAAGTTAAAATAGGTCACCTGGCCGGGCAGGATTTCAACCGTCACAGTGCGGTTGAGTGCGCCGTAAGGGATGTTGATTTCGTAGAGACCGGCTGGGAGGCCGCCCAATACCACGTTTTCCTGGTAGTGCTCATCCCGGTGGACGTTGAGGGCCGCGTAGGTCTTCACCGTATGGTATTGCCCGGTCTCCAATGATTTGAGCGTCACCAGGTATGAGTCCAGAACAGTGCCATAGGTGCTCATGACCCGTCCGGCAATGACGCCGTATCCCTGAGGGGGGGCCAGCCAGAGTTCCGGGTTGCGCGTCTCCCAGAAGTCATTTTCGCCGAGCCGGACCTCAAAATGGAGGTGCGGACCCGTGGTCACACCAGTCTCCCCAACATTGCCGAGCACCTCGCCTGTATCCAGCCACTGTCCCTCTATTACATCCACTTCGGACAAATGGGCATAGACGGTGAAGAGGGGTTGGTCTTTGTAGCCAAAGTCGTGGCGGATGGCGACCGCGATGCCATAAGGATCTTCGGTGTTGTTCTTCACGCCGGAATACAGCCCATACCCGGCCCAGACCACAGTGCCCGGCCCGGCAGCCATCACCTCGGTGTCGCGCGGGGCGGGCAGGTCAATGCCGGTGTGGATGATGTCCGGCCCGAAATAGATGCCCCCGTAACGGTAGTCCCAGACCGGGTCGGCGGGATAGGTGGCGGCAATCGGCCAGACGAAATAGAAATGGTCGTAGGGCGAGAGCGCCCACGGGACCGGGTAGATGGGCGGGCGATATTCCGCGCCCTCGGCCGGGATGACAGTGGGGAAGAACAATTGCATGGCTTCCACCGTCTGCGTGGAGGGCGGGGCAGGCAGGACAGCCAGGGTGGGGGCGGGTGCGTCGTCCGGGGTGATTGGCAGGATTCCAGGTGTAACGGAGGGTTCAGCGGTCAGGGTTAGGGGCGGGGTGCTGGTGGCGTCAATCAATGCCGGCGGGGGAGTCTGGCTGACCGTGGGGATGCAGGCGGCCGGCAGGAGTAAACCCACCAATAGTAAGAAATACAATGCGAATCTCGCGCCATAAAAAATCCTCGCGTTCTTATCAGACTTCGCATGAAGAATGGAGTGATGCCAGGTCATGGGGTGCTGGTGGGGCGCGGGGTCGGGGTACGCGTAGGCGTTGGCGAACGATACCAGAGCGGAGTGCGCGTGGGTGTGCGCGTGGGTGGGATGACCACCGTGGGTGTAAGCAGGGCTTCGGGCGGGTAAAGTTCAAGCATGGCCGAGCGCCAATCCGTATCCTGGATATATGCCAGTTCGTTGAAGTGCGCCCCGGCGTAGTACGTGCGCCAATTGGTGAGGGCAGGCAGACGGTCCCAGCCGTATTCGGCGGCCAGGGAGGTCAGGTCGAGCCAGTAGCCGCCGGGGATGGAGTCCATCAGCGCGCCGCCGTTTTCATACGCCTGGGAGGAGCCGGTGCGGGCAGCGAAATCCCACGGCAATTGGGTCAACGGGCGGCCTTGTGAACCATCCTGAGCGGAGGTGCGCAGGTAGATGCGCCACCAGGTCTGCTGGCCGAAATCTTCACGGACTGCCACCATCCAACCAGCCTGGACGAGCGCAGGATTGAGCGTGAATCCCCGCCCGGTGTAAAGCCAGTCTTCTCCCAGGCCGGGATCAAGCGGCGTGCTGAGCGGTACGAAGGCATTTTCCAGGCTGGCAAGCGCGTCCCAGCCGGTTTCATAGGCCACGCGGAAGCGCAGGGCGGCGAAGGCCTCATCGGCGGCGTCGCTGAGTTGCGGATAGGCAGCCTGGATGCCAGTGATTTCGACGAGGGCGGTTCGGCCAGGTAAAGTGTCAGCATCGGGATCGAGCGCCGGGACGTAGAGGGAAGCCGGGGTGACCTGCGCGCCTGCCAGGAAGACCCCGGGCAGGGATGCAGATATGACGCCGTAAGTCAGCCCCTCCAGACTACCGGGGAGCAGGATGGGCGGCAGGTCGAGGATGCTGTTGGAGACATCATACCCGGCCAGATGGGTCTGGTTGGGCGAACTAAACCGGGCGGCGATGTGACCGTTATCCTGCCAGACCGGCCAGTCGCCGGCCACAACGCTGACGGCGGGGGAGTCCGGCGTGCGCGCGTCCCAGACTTGGATGCTGGTGAGACCTGTGGATGGGTCTGCCGAAGCCCAGGCCAGGCGCGTGCCGTCGGGTGACCAGGCGGGGTGCGATTCGACCGTCTCCTGGCTGCGGCTGACGTTGACGAACTGGTCGCTGGTGGCGCGGTCGAGGTCTATGATCCAGATCTCGGGTTCCCCGGAGCGGTTGGAGACAAAGGCTATTTGCCTCCCCAGCGGCGACCAGGCGGGTGAGGTATCGAGGTAGTTGTCGGATGTCAATTGGATGGGGGCGGAGGCCGGGTCCGTTACCGAGCGGATGGCAATTTCCAGGCTTTTTTCGCCGTAGGTTTCGTAGACCAGCCAGGCCCCGTCCGGCGACCAGGAAGGGGAGCCATCATAGGCCAGGGTATCTGTCAGGCGTAAACTACCGCCATCTTGTAAGTTGAGCAGGTAAAGGTCCCAGTACCCGTTCTGACGGGAGGCGTAGGCCAGCCAGTTGCCGTCGGGGCCGAGGGCCGGGGCGATGTCATCCCAGGGATTGGCGGTGAGACGCGTGAGCGGCAGGCTTTCGGGGGAGTAGGCGAACAGGTGGTAGAAGCCACCATCGGGCAGGGATAGGATGAAGGTCCCGCGCGGAGCGGGCTGGACATTGTCGGCCACCTGCGGGGAAGTGGTGATGATCCAGGGCGTCTGGGTAGCCGCCTCCGTGGACGTTTGCGTCACGGTGGGAGTATTGGAGGCGGTAACAGTGGGAGGCAGCGATGTCGGGGCAGGAGTGCACGAGGAAATGAAAAGCAAAAAGCAAAAAGCAAAAAGGAGAAGATGGACGGAGAAATGGGATGATTTCATGGTTGTTCGGAGGCGGGGATTTGGATGGAGACCTGGCGGCGGTCTATTTCGCCGAGGTCGGGATAGGAGAGCAGGGCGGTGAGAGTAAATGCGCCCGGTGTCACGTGCAACCCTTCGACTGCGCTCAGGGCAGGTGTGTCACGTGTTTGGGAGCGGATGTGAAGGGTGAGTTCGAGTTTCCAGCCCATCGGTTCGACGATGCTGGCTGAGCCGCAGGCCCGGCCAAGAGAGTCGGCCAGGGTTAATTCGATGTTTGGGCGTTTCTGGAAGGGGGTCAGTTCGAGACCGATGCGGATGCGGCGGCCATCGGGGTAGGATTCGGCGCGCAGGTCAAGAAAACGCGTTGCTTCGGGTGGCAGGCGCTCCACGTTGGGGTCGAGGAAGAAGGCATCCATCGAGGCAATTATAAACGATGGGGTTCATGTATGGAAAAAATATTGGAGGGATCAAAAGGATTTTTGTTTCATGTGAGGAATGACAGAGGAGCGAATCTGTCGGGAACATATTGACATCGAATCTTTTCGTGCTATAATAGCAATTGAAACGTTTCAATTAATTACCTCAATCTATGGCTACAATAAAAGAAATTGCCCAAAAAGCAGGTGTATCAGTGGGGACAGTCTCAAATTATTTAAATTCCCCCGAGAAGGTTGCCAAGAAAAGCAGCGAGGCAATCCAACGGGTTATAGAAGAATCCAGCTATCATCCCCGGGCTGCAGCCAGGAGTTTAAAATCCGATCAGACGCGTACCATTGGTCTTGTTCCTGTTGTTTCCAGAGAGGATCCGCAGAGCGTGGAACCTAGCGATAATGCCTTTCTAGAATTCCTCGCGGCAGTAAATAGCACAGCAACGGAAAAAGGATATGACGTTTTACTTCATTCAGCGACGCCTAAAGTTGATGAGATTCCAATTTATGAGAAGTTGGTTGTTGGTAAAAATGTGGATGGGATCCTGGTTCTAAACACCCGGCCTGACGATCCACGCATCAATTTCTTGCTTAAGATGAAATTCCCCTTTGTCTCGTTCGGAAGGTCTGAAAACAAAGAACACCGTGCATTTATTGATGTTGATGGGGAATATGCTCTGATCGAAACAGTTGATTACCTGACCAGTCTGGGTCACCAGTTGATTGCCTATATTTGCCCTAAAAAAGGTTCGATGTTTTCTAAGGTTAGATGGGAAGGCTTCTCGAAGGCAATGGTATCCCATAATTTAGAAATCTACGATGACTATATTATAGAATGTGATTTTTCAGAAACATCTGGTCAGGTAGCCATGCACTTGCTTTTGGATTTACCAAATCCGCCCACTGCCGTGATCACAGCCAGTGACATATGTGCCTTCGGAGCCATGCATGCCATATCCACACGCGGCTTGACACCGGGAAAAGACATTTCTGTTGTCGGTTTCGATAATATTAGGATGGCTTCGCATTGGCAGCCTTCACTTACGACCATTGCACAACCATTTCGAAAGTTGGGGTCTCAGGCGACCGAAATGCTGATCAAGATTATCGAAGGAGACCAAACAGAAACTCAAATATTGTTCACGCCCGAATTGGTTATCCGGCAATCCACTGGACCCGCAAAGTGACTATTTTTTTAGGTTCTTATTGAATCGTTTCAACTACCAGTTTATTAATCATCTAAGGCGTAACCTTTGTCCACTATCATTTTCTGATTCGAGAGGAGGTGAAAGGTTCCCATATCTTGGAGTGTGAGCATGGTTACAGTAAACCCCAATAACCAGTCTTGAATGGATGCTAAAAATAACTAATCCTATCAGATCTACAAGGAGAGAAGACCATGAAACGAACTATTTTTACCCTGGTCAGCATACTATTGGCGGGGACCTTCCTGCTGACCGCCTGTGGAGGCGCGGAGACCCCTGTCTCCACGGAGCCGATGGTGACCGAACCGCCCACTTCGGAACCGGAAGTCCCCACCCTCACCATGTGGTTTTCCGTGGATTACAAGCCCGCATGGGAGGCGATTATCCCCATGTTTGAGGAAGAGTATGGCGTAGACGTGATTGATAAATACCCCGGCTCGGATTACACCATGATCCAGTCCTCCTTCCCGGTTGGGAAAGGTCCCGATATTGCCGAATTTCCGGCTGATGTCATGGGTACACTGGTTGAAGGTGGTTTGATCGCCCCGATTGACATGGGAAACTTGGTGGATTCATTCATACCTGGCGCGATCATTGGCTCTTCCTATAAAGGCAAGGTTTATGGCTTTCCTGTGGAAGCAGGGAACATTGCCTTGTTCTGGAATACGGATATACTCGATATTGCTCCAACCACCTGGGAGGAATTCGAAACGATGTGCGCCGAGGTCATTGCCGCTGGTGTGGAACACTGTCTGCTCCTCCCGCCGGACATGTTCCATTTCCAGCCCATTTTAACCTCCTTCGGTGGTTATGGCTTTGGGTATAACTGGGATGGCTCATCCAATCCGCTCGATGTAGGTCTGGATTCACCTGGCTCGCTGGGAGCAGTCCAATGGCTGGATCGCATGGTCAAAGCCGGGTATATTAGCGGTGTATCTTGGGAGACAGTCGCCTCACTATTCACAGGAGGCAGAGCAGCCATGTTCATCACCGGTTCTTGGAACCTTCAGGCGATCCGGGATTCGGGCATGCCTTATCGCATCAGTGCCATACCATCTGGACCTTATCCTGCCGCTCCCTTCCTCGGCATCAGGTGCATCGGCATCAATGCCTTCAGCGAGAATCAGGCGCTAGCCCAGGCTTTTCTGACCGAGTTCCTGGCAACTGAGGAGGTTATGCTTGCCTTCTTCAACGCTCGAAACACCCCAATCGCCTTCCTTCCCGCTTTGGAGCAGATCACCGATCCGGATACGCTGGGAATGGCCGAAGCAGGCATGTATGCATTCCCCATGCCAACCATTCCTGAACAGGCACTCTTTTGGGGTCCGGCAAATAATGCCCTCACGCTGGTATTGAACCAACAGCAAGACCCGGTAGAAGCGTTCAGGGTAGGAGCCGAGCAATTACGCACCCTCATCGTTGAGCAGGATCAATGAGTCGCGAGAATCCAAACGTCAAGGGTTCGCAAGAACCCTTGACCTCTCCCGGATTGTCAGTTGGCATCTATCTCCTAAGGTTGCTGGGGCTTGCAATCTTGGATTCTTTCGCGTTATGGTTTCTGTACCATCTTTATCAGGACCAAGTCTGGTTCATGTTCGTGGTCATTTTGGTGATCACGATGGGCATCAACCTTGTTTTTTTAATAGAGAGACTCCATCCCTTTCGCTGGATGTCGGCTGGGCTTTCCCTGATGATCCTCCTGGTAATCTACCCGTTAGGATTCACCATTTATAATGCCTTCACAAACTACAATCAAACCCATCTTCTGTCCAAGCCTCAGGCTGTCGGCGCTCTGGAAAATGAAAAATACTTACCGGGGGACGCGCCCGTATATAGTTGGACGGCTTTTCGGTCCACAGAAGGCAGCTTTGCACTCTGGCTCATATCCCCGGACGGAGAGACTTTCCTGACAATTCCCGGCGAACCATTGCAACAACCCCGATCCGGAGAGGCTGGAGTGGGAATGTTGGATGATAAAGGTATACCGACCACCCTGAATGGATATATTCGCCTCTCTAGGGCGGATAGCGTGAAGTACCTAACAGAGTTGACAAACCTTCAATTCGGGATTGAACCTGAGGTGATCGTTGTCATGAGCATTAGCAAGGCAGCCCGTTATGAACAGAAATATACCTATAATCCAGAACTTGACCAGTTGCTGGACAATGAAACCGGAGTCATCTATCGACCCGTGGATGGGAATTTCACCTCGCCTTCGGGAGAACAATTAACACCCGGTTTTCATATTACCGTGGGGTGGCGAAATTTCTCAAAACTCTTTAGAAGCCCCGCTTTGCGGGGACCATTGTTGATTGTGTTCGTGTGGACATTGACATTTTCCCTCTTGTCTGTCTTATTTTCCTTCTCGTTCGGACTTATCTTGGCTCTCAGTTTGCATCGTTCCCTCCTCCCCAATTGGACGAAAAAGTCCATCCGTTCTGTCTTATTATTACCTTTTATTATCCCGTTTTTCCTGAGTGTTCTGATATGGCGAGGGATGTTGAATCCGAACATTGGCATCGTGGACCGGTTCACTGAATACCTGTTTCATTGGTCAATACCCTGGTTTACCGATCCATTTTGGGCGAAAACCGGGATCATTCTTATCAATGTTTGGTTAAGTTATCCCTATATGATGATGATCTCGATGGGTGCCTTGCAGTCAATTCCAGAAGACCTTTATGAGGTGGCTGAACTGGACGGTGCCACAAGCTGGCAGCAATTTTGGGGTATTACTCTTCCACTCTTGCTCATCTCTGTTGGGCCTCTCTTGGTATTCTCTTTCGCCGGCAGTTTCAACAATTTTGGGTTAATCTACCTTTACAACTATGGTGGACCTCCCATTCCAAATACGATCACTCCGGCTGGCTACACCGATATTCTGATCAGCTATGTCTATAACACTGCTTTTACTGGTAACGGGAATTATTCCTATGCTTCCACTGTGACTATTGTGATCTTTCTCATACTTACCATCTTCACCCTTCTACAATTCAAATATACAAGGATATGGGAAGAAGTATATAAAAATGTCTAAATCTGACCCCAAGCAGAAACGCTCATCTTCCATAACGCGCCAGAAACGATTAAACGTCCTGGTCAGCAGTCTCGTTGCCTTGTTGGGAATGGGATTCGCATTATTCCCGTTCCCTTGGATCATTTCAGCTGCCCTAGATCCTTTAAATGTCCTTTCGATGCAAACGTTCCTGCCGAAGAGGATCGCGCTGGATAATTTCATTTCCCTATTCACGGATCCAACCCGTCCCTATCTTCAATGGTTGTTCAATTCTCTGAAAATATCGAGTGTAACAGCTATCCTGGTAGTCTTTATCACTTCCCTAGGCGCGTATGCCTTCTCCCGTTTTCGTTTCCCTGGCCGGCGTGGTTTGATGTTCTCCTTGCTGCTTGTGCAGGTCTATCCCAATATCTTGGCAATGATTGCTTTGTTCATAATTGTATGGCAGATCGGGCGTTACATCCCTGGCTTGGGATTAGATACCCATGGAGGTCTGATCATGGTGTATCTGGGCGGTGCAATGGGCGGGAATATATGGCTAATGAAAGGATTTTTCGACACCGTGCCCAAAGAACTAGATGAATCGGCCTGGATTGATGGAGCCTCGCATTGGCAGGTATATATTCATATTATTCTCCCACTTATCCGCCCCATCCTGACGGTAATTGGCATATTGACTTTTATCGGCGTCTACGGTGATTATCTGATTGCCCGCATCTTGCTTACCAGCGCAGACAAACTGACTCTTGCTGTGGGAATGCAGGGACTAATTAACCTAAACTACAATGTTGTCTGGGGACAATTCTCTGCCGGTGCCATCCTGGGAGCGTTACCAATCCTGATCATATTCTATTCCACACAAAAACTGATTGTCAGTGGGCTGACCCAGGGAGCGGTGAAGGGATGAAATCTGTCGTATTCACTTGGCCTGATGGAAAACAGGGGGCATTGACCACCAGCTGGGACGATGGCACGATCCATGATCGCAGGTTGGTGTCAATCCTGAACCGATATGGAATTAAAGGAACTTGGAATCTATGTAGTAGTTTATTAGGACAGGATAAGAACCAAACCGGATGGATGGATATCGTAAATGCAGAAGAGGTATCCCAACTCTACGCTGGACATGAGGTAGCGTGTCACACTGTTCACCATATGGATCTAACTTACATTGCTGAAGATGTCATCCGGTCTGAATTGATCACTGACCGGCAACGCCTCGAAGGGATTGTAAAGGCCCCTGTCAAGGGTTTGGCATATCCTTTTGGGTCTGTTGATAAAAGGGTCAGGGATATAGTTCAGAATTGCGGGATTGTATACGCACGAGGAGTTAATGAAACCCACGCCTTTCAACACCCGGAGGATTTTTTGGACTGGAGCCCAACCTGCCATTTTGATAATAACTATCGAGAATTATGGGAAGGATTTCTAAACCCACTTTGGGATGGTAAATTGCTTTTTCTCATGGGACACAGTTTCGAATTTGAACCAGATCATTGGGATCACATAGAGGATTTCTGTAAGTTAGCTGGAAATCATCCGCAAGTCTGGTACGCAACAAACATGGAAATGTATGAATATATATCAGCTTGGCGCATGATGAGTTTTTCAATAGACCTATCAATTGCCAAGAATAATTCATGCCGAGAAGTTTGGCTTCGGATTGAGAATTCATTGGAAAGGATCCGACCAGGAGAGGTCCGGGAAATATAAGTGTGTGACGAAGATGATTTTGTGAATGAAATTCATTTTCCTTATGGAATGCATTACTTGCATTTCAGTATAACTGGAAGCCTAGACATCTCGGTCTATACAAACATTTCCAGTGGACTGGGCAATCAATCTTAAGTTCTTCAAACCTATACAAAAATACCTATGAGAACCGCGACAAATACGCCCCAAGGAAGGAAATGATATGTTATTTGACCTACCAATCGATGAACTCAAAGTATATAAACCGGATCGGACAGAACCGGCTGGTTTTGATACCTTTTGGGAACAGACTCTGAACGAGAGCCGTTCGTACCTGATAGATGCCAGGTTCGAAGCTATTCCAAATAATTTTAAACTCCTGGAATTTTTTGATATTACTTTCAATGGCTACGCCGGTCAGCCTATCAAAGCTTGGCTCATCTTGCCACGCCAGCGAGAGGCGAAGTTGCCTTGTGTTGTGGAATATAATGGATATGGAGGAGGACGAAGCCTACCCTGGGATTGGCTGCTTTGGTCTTCAGTCGGTTATGCCCATTTCGTTATGGACACCCGTGGTCAGGGCACAGATACACCCGATCATGAACCTGACGGCGGTAATCCACAGGTTCCAGGTTTCATGACCCGAGGGATTCTCAAGCCGGAAACATATTATTATCGCCGCGTTTTTACAGATGCTGTCCGCGCCGTGGAGGCAGCCAGGAGCCACCCTATAGTGGATGTTGATCGTGTTGCCGTGACAGGCGGAAGTCAGGGAGGGGGCATTGCACTTGCGGTCGCTGGTCTCATGCCAGACTTGGCGGCTGTACTTCCTGATGTTCCTTTTCTATGTCATTACAAGCGGGCTCTCGAATTGGCGGGCAGCGATCCTTACAATGAGCTTAGCCGCTATCTGCAGAACCATCGTGATAAAGTTGAGATGGTTTTTAATACACTATCTTATTTTGATGGTGTAAATTTTGCCGCAAGAGCAAAATCCCCCGTGTTATTCTCGGTGGGTTTAATGGACGAAATCTGCCCCCCTTCAACCGTCTTTGCAGCATATAACCATTATAGTGGTAAAAAAAGCATCCGCATCTGGCCGTACAATCATCATGAAGGTGGGGGGAATTATCAAACAATGGAAAAGGTCCAATTTCTGGGTAACCTGTGGGGTTGAAGAATAATTAGTTCAGCTTCGATAAAGCCTTTCATAATGCGGGAGGATTAATTTTGATTCCCCAAGATGTATCAAGATTGCCCCCGAGTGTTACCATGGTTTCGGGGGCAAATTCCTAAAAAAGTAATCTCTTACCCGTTCTTCTGCTGGAACTCCTTCATAAACTGTACCAGTTCCTCGGCAGCCTCGACTGGCAGGGTGTTATAGCGCGAAGGGGATACTGTCGAGCAACATCTGTGGATACCGATTTTGGAGAAATTGCGCGATAATTAGGCATTCGCCCCTCGTGGGGCAACTCTTGATGAAATTACCGGTCAATGTGTATGCCGGTCTCTCAAGGCACACACATGCAGAATATCGTTTGGTTGGCAGAATCTAGGATATATTCTTTCTCAAGTGATAGGTGAAGCGAAGATACCTTTTAATTGGCAAACTAATGATATTATTTGCGTGATTCCCATGACAACTCCAGAAGTAGACCATGACTCGTCCCCGTTTGAAAGACTCTTCCAGATTGTACTCGGAGTGGGTGTATTGGTAATTCTGTACCAGTTGGCTAGCTGGCTCTATTCAAGCATTACCTCTGAACGCGCCAATATGGCCGCGACTCAGCAAGAAGCCAATTTTGTTGCAACAATAAGCCACCAAACTCCTGAAACGCCCACAACGGTATCAACACTCACTCGTACTTTCACTCCCAGATATACGCTAACTGGTACTTTTACCAATACCCCTGCTCTTCGATATTGGGGAGAGGCATTGAGCTATATTCCAGATTTAACCAGTAACCCTAATAGTTATTCCATTATGTCTCAGACTCCTATAAACAACCCTCAAGCAGATGAGATTGTCGTTACTTATGAGAGTCAGTTCCCGATTATTTATCATACTGATGATGCCTATTCAATCAGTTATGATGTAATGGTCGCTACAGACACGGGAATTGCTGAGGATGTTTATAATTCAACTGACTTGGAGTATTTAAAAACATTTCTTTCCACCAACTATTCTTTATATGTGAATCCTGTTCAAATTGATACAATTATAGAAGGAGTGGCTGAGTCAAAAGTGTTTTGCGCTTACTATAATGGTCTGTCAGGTCCTGGGATTACTTGTTATGTAATTGTCCGGGATGAAAACCTGGTAGGGATCATAGAGATAATATTGAACAACTTAGGCAATTCAAGTCAACGCGCCATTGAGCAGTCACAATTTTTTGCATCATTACTTGTGACGAAGCTAAAGTGAATCCATCAGGGGTAGAGCAAGTTAATATGCTTCTGAAGTACAAGGACTTTATCATAATGCCCCCGAGTGCTTTTTCGCTTCGGGGGCATTCTTGTTCCGAAATAAAAAATCAAGCTTATCCGTTCTTCTGTTGGAACTCCTTCATAAACTTTACCAGTTCCTCGGCAGCCTCGACAGGCAGGGCGTTGTAGAGCGAGGCGCGCATCCCGCCGACCGAGCGGTGTCCCTTGAGGCCGATCAGGTCGCGCTTCTTGGCCTCCCCGGCAAATTGCTCCTCCAGGGCTTCTGTGGGCAGGCGGAAGGTCACGTTCATGACCGAGCGGTCTGCTTTGGCGTGGCCTTTGTAGAAACCGCCAGATTCATCAATGGCTTTGTAGACCAGCCCGGCCTTGTTCTGGTTGCGTTTCTGGATGGCTTCCAGGCCGCCCAATCCCTTGGCCCATTTGAGCACCAGCCCGACGACGTAGATGGACCAGCAGGGCGGGGTGTTGAGCAGGGAATTCTCTTCGGCCAGCGCCTTGTAATCCAGCAGGTTGGGCAGGTTGGCCGGGACTTTCTCGATCATGTCATCGCGGACGATGGCAATCACCACCCCCGCCGGGCCGGCGTTCTTCTGCGCCCCGGCGTAGATCATGGCATATTTGGAAACGTCAACCGGGTGGCTGATGAAATCAGAAGAAGCGTCGCAGATGAGCGGTACGCCCGCCGGGGGGGCCGGCTCGGTGAAATACTCCACGCCGTGGATGGTCTCATTGGATGTGAAGTGCAGGTAAGCAGCCTGCGGGTCCAGTTTGAGTTCGGACTGGGCCGGGAGGCGGTTGAAGTTGTCAGCCTCGAGACTTGCCGCAGCCTTGGCGGCCCCCAGTTTCTGGGATTCCTTGAAAGCCTTCTTGCTCCATGTCCCGGTGACAATATAGTCTGCCGAAGCCCCCGCCGGGCGGAAGTTCATCGGGATCATGGCAAATTGCAGGCTGGCGCCGCCTTGCAGGAAAAGGATCTTGTAATTTGCCGGAATACCAAGCAGGTCGCGCAAGTCGTTCTGGGCGTCTGCGACAATGCCTTCGAAATCTTTCGAGCGGTGGCTGATCTCCATCACCGACATACCCGTGCCTTTGAAATCGAGCATCTCTGCCTGGGCCTGTTGTAGAACTTCCAGCGGCAGGACAGCCGGGCCGGGATTGAAATTGTAGACGCGTTTGGTCATTTTCGTCTCCTGTGTTTATGGAAGAGGATTTCGAATTTCTCTTGCATTATAGTCCACGAAATTGGATTCGCACACTAACAATCGGCATAGTCCGGGCAGGAAGGAAATCAGTTGACATTCAATGCTGTCATGTTACAATGACTTTGTGGAACGAAACTCGTGCATAAACCGGGAAAAGTGGGCAGTAGGCCCGGCTCTCCCGGTTTTTAATTCATGCCTCCTGAGGAGTGAATATGAAAATCCTTGTTTGCGATAAAACCGAAACGGATGCCATCGAGAAGATGCGCCTCGCCGGGCTGACCGTGGACACGAACTTCGAGATCACCCCCGAGGAACTGCCCAACGTCCTGCCCAATTACAATGGTTGTGTCGTGCGTTCCCGGACCAAGATCCGGCAGCCGTTGATTGACGTTTGCCCCAACCTGAAGGTCATCGTGCGCGGCGGCGTGGGTCTCGATACCATTGACGCCGACTACGCTCGTTCGAAGGGCATCACCGTAATGAATACACCCAAAGCATCCTCCGCTTCGGTAGCCGAACTGGCGATCGGGTATATGTTCATGCTGGCGCGTTCACTCTACAAGGCTTCCTCCACCATGAAGGCCGAAAAATGGGAAAAGAAAGCCTTCGAGGGCGACGAAATTGGCGGCAAGACTCTCGGTCTCATTGGCATTGGCAACATCGGTAAGGAAGTTGCCAAGCGCGCCAGTGCACTGGGGATGACCGTGCTCGCTTATGATCCGTATGTCAAGGAAGCCGAAAGCGTCAGACTCGTCACGCTGGACGATGTTCTGGCCCAGGCCGATTACATCAGCCTGCACCTGCCCAAGACCAAAGAGTCCGCCGACATGATCGGCGCGCCCCAATTTGGGAAGATGAAGCCAGGCGTGCGCATCGTCAACTGCGCCCGCGGCGGCATTATCAATGAGCAGGCGCTTTTTGAAGCCCTGACCAGTGGAAAGGTGGCCGGCGCAGCGCTGGACGTCTTCAGCGAAGAACCGCCCACCGACTGGAAACTGGCGAAACTCGAAAACGTCATCTGCTCGCCGCACATCGGCGCGGCCACAAAGGAAGCCCAAGGACGCGTAGGGGCGGAGGTGGCGGAGAAGCTGATCGAGTTCGCGAAAAATACATAATGGATGTCATTGCGAGGAGCGGCAAAGCCGCGACGAAGCAATCTCGGGCTAAGAGGAGATTGCTTCGGGCAAAGAACGCCCTCGCAAAGACAAAAATAAATTATGAAAATCTACGATGATATCGGTATCCAAATCCCCCAGGTCTACCTGCCTCAAAAAGGCACGGACCTGACCAAATGGGCGGTCATCGCCTGCGACCAGTTCACCTCCCAGCCCGAATACTGGGACAAGGCGGAAAAACTCGTCCGCGGGGCGCCCTCGACCCTGAACCTGATCCTGCCCGAGGTCTACCTCGAAAAGCCGGGCGAGGCCGAGCGCATCCAGCACATACAGTCCTCGATGCGCGATTACCTTGATAGGGGAATTCTCCAGCCGCGCGAAGGACTCATCTACGTTGAGCGCACAGTGGGCGGGAAGACCCGCCGCGGATTGATGCTGTGTCTCGACCTGGAGCGTTACGACTACACCAAAGGTTCCACCAGCCTGATCCGCGCCACGGAAGGCACAATCGTCGAGCGCCTGCCACCGCGCATGAAGATCCGCAACGGCGCGGCGCTCGAGCTGCCCCACATTCTCGTCCTGATTGACGATCCCAAACGAACAGTATTTGAACCATTAGGCGCTGTCAAAGCCGGGCTGGAGAAACTCTATGATTTCGACCTGATGCTTGGCTCCGGTCATCTCACCGGGTACGCGGTCAGCGAGAAGCTGGAGGCTCAGGTAGTAGCCGCCCTGCGGGAACTGGCCCGCCCGGAAGTCTTTGCCGCCAAGTACGGTCTCAAGACCGAAAAGCCTGTCCTGTTGTTTGCGATGGGCGACGGCAACCATTCGCTGGCCACGGCCAAAGCCATTTGGGAGCGGATGAAACCCGAAGTAGGACTGAACCACCCGGCGCGTTATGCTCTTATCGAACTGGAAAACGTCCACGACGAAGGGCTGGAGTTCGAGCCGATTCACCGGGTCTTGTTTGGGCTGAAGAAAAACATCTTTGCCTCCATGCAGCAATTTTTTGGCAAAAACTTATCCCTTGTGCCTTTGACCAGCGCCGAGGAAGTCATCGAGCGGGTGGATAAATCCCGCGGCCCAAAGCATGTCATAGGCGTTGTCAGTGACGGAGGCTGGGCGTCCTTTGGCGTGATCGAGATTGGGAATCCTACTTCCAATTTGCCGGTTGGCACGCTCCAAACTTTCCTGGATACTTTCCTCCGCGAAGGCGGGGCGGACAAGATTGACTATGTCCATGGGAAGGACGTGGTTTTCAAACTGGGGGCGCATTCAGGCAATGTCGGCTTCTACGTCCCCGGCATGGACAAGTCTGACCTTTTCAAGACTGTCATTTTGGACGGGGCATTGCCGCGCAAGACATTCTCAATGGGCGAGGCGCACGAGAAGCGGTTTTACATGGAATGCAGGAAAATAGTCTGAAGTAACGGCGGCTTCCACAACATTTTGCAGAGGCGGCTCCCATGCCGCCGGATAGAAAGACAGCCCGACGTTTCCGTCCCATTATTCCTGGCGCGACCTATTTCGTCACCAGCGTTGCATATCTCCGGCAACGCTGGTTTGCCTATCCTGCATTTTCCCAGATTGTCGTTGACCAGTTGAATTATTACCGAAAACTCTATCAATTTGATTTGCCAGCCTTTGCTGTTCTGCCCGATCATTACCACATTGTGATTACTCCGGGTACAGAAAAGAACATTTCCCAGATTCTCCATGCGATTCATTCATATTCTGCGACTCTGATCAATCAACAGTTGGGAATAAAGAAAAGATCAAGATCTGGCAGGGAGATACTTGGGATGATGTTGCGCGTGACGAAGGCATGTATTGGCGGATGATTGGCTATACCTTGCTGAATCCATGGCGGGAAGGATTGGTTGCGAATCCGTTGCTGCCATATCCTTTTTCGAACATCACTGAATGGCGGGAACGGGATGGAGATGAGTTTTTGTTGGATTTATTTGCGCAGATCCGGGACTGGCGGGAATTTGGTGAATGAACACAGGCCGGGCGTGGGAGCCCGGCCTGCACCTATGTGCGGAGGCAACTCCCATGCCGCCCTTCAAGAGCCAAGTCAGATGGCTCTTATTTTCTTTAGAGCTTCTGCAAAATCATTGGGATAGGGGGCTGTGAATGAAAATGGTTTCCCCTCAAACTCGAATTCCAGCGAAAATGCGTGCAGGGCGGGACGTGAAATAATATCTGTCTCGGGCGCGCCGTAGAGTGTATCAGCCACCAGTGGAAATCCCAGCGCCGAAACGTGAGCGCGGACCTGATGCGTGCGCCCGGTTTCGGGCGTGGCTTCCAGCATGGTGTGGGAGCCGATGCGTTCCAATACCCGGAACTGGGTAACGGCAGACTTGCCGTGCACGTGGTCAATCACGGTGCGGTGTTTGTGACCCACGTCCGGGAGCAGACGGTGGCGGGCAGTGTGTTCATCCCAGCCCGGGACGCCGCAGACGATGGCGCGATAGACCTTGTGGACAGCCCGTGTTTCAAATATCAGGCTGAGGGTCCGGTGGGCCGCGGCGGTGCGGGCGAAGAGGATGACCCCGCTGGTGACTTTGTCCAGCCGGTGGACGATCCAAACTTTTCCGTAGTCCGCCTCCAGCATTTTGACAAGGCTGGGCGCGTCCTTCTCCCACCCGCCGGGGACGGCGGCGATGCCGGCTGGTTTGTTCAGAGCGACGAGCTGGTCGTCGAGGTGGAGGATGTTCATAGGAGGAATCTACCCTAAGTGCCTGTTCCTGAATAGTGTTTTAGCCCAAATTCCCAGAACCGGTAGGCGAGGAAGAGCAGGATGGCGGCGGCAAGCGGGGACAGCCAGGCCAGCCAGCCCAGGTCGCGGCCGAGTAGATAACTGGCGGGGTAGAAGGAAGCCAGCCCGTACGGTATCACCCAGGTCAGCAGGATGTTGATGGCTTTCGGGTAGATCGTCAGCGGATACTGGGCGAACAGGTGGTTGTCGAAGACGAGACGGGTGACCGGCACCGAGTCCACGATCCAGAAGGAGGCCACGCAGGTCAGCAGGTTGAGAGCAATAAAGATGAAGCCGCCGCTGACCACACCGACGGCCAGCACCAGGGCTTTGAGCGGCGTCCAGGCGATGTGCAGGGCAAAGGAGGCTTTCACCACCAGCGCTACACCGACCAGGAAGTTGCCCACCCCGTCCTGGCAGAAGCGGTCGGCGAGCAGGTGGAAGAGCGGGTTGATCGGGCGGACGAGGAAGCGGTCGAAGCCGCCGGAGCGGATGTAGACCCGGCCAAAGGTCCAGAGGTTATCGGCGAACATGTGGTTGATGGACTTGGCCAGGGTGATGAGTCCGTAAATGAGCAGGATTTCGTCGTAGTTCCAGCCATTCAGCGTGGGGACTTTCTGCATGACGACCCAGATGGCGAGAATGGACGAGGCTTGGAGGAAAATGGTGGAAGCCGCGCCGATGATGAAGTTGGCGCGGTATTCCATCAGCGCTTTGATGCGCTGGGTGAGGAAGAGCCGGTAGAGGGAAATGTAACGGGTCATAGATTTATATCAAAATTTCCATGTGTCGTTGCGAGGAGGGTCGGCGGTCGAGTAGCGAAGCGTATCGAGACCCAGCCCGACGAAGCAATCCCCTCGCACGCGAGGAGACTGCTTCGTCGCTTCGCTCCTCGCAGCGACACGATCACCCTCCCTGCACCGTCACTTTTCGGATGGCGATGCGGAAGATGATATTGGAAGCCAGCCACAGGCCGACGACCCAGACGACCGGGGTTAGCCAGATGCGCGGCACCCCGCTCAAAGGGGCGACAAGGCCGAGACCAGGAACGCGCCCCATACCGCCAGGTCGGTGGGCCATTGCAGGCCAAAGACGAAGGTTGCCACCAGCGCCATCGGGATTTGCAGCACCATCTGCATTCCCAACGCGCCAACATTCTGGGAGTAATACATGGCCTGGAAATTGATCGGGCGCAGCAACTGGTGGATGATGCCGCCCTCGCGCAGGTTATAACCGAACTCGAAGATGAGGTCCACATCGGTCAGCGGGCGGAAGACTTGAGCCAGCAGGATATAGGTCAGCGTGGTGTTGAGCGTCAACCCGGCAATGGCCTCGGTTGTGCCATAGACGGCGCGCCAGAAGAAATACAGGATGGCCATCCCGATGGTGCCCAAAACCAGCCCGGCCCAGAACCACAACTGGTAGGCCATGAACACCTTTGGCACCATGCCGAGGATGGCGAGGTATTTGCCGGGTTCACGGAAGAGGCGGCTGATCATTCTATCTCCAAAAAACATTGGGAGTAGATTGCTTCGGGTCTCGATATGCCGCCGGTGGTCGAGTAGTCATGGAATGACGTATCGAGACCCGGCGGCTACTCGACCCTCGCAACGACACACTATCCATCCAGCGCCCCGTTATAGATCTGCTTGACGATGGACGCCAGGTCAGGTTCAGCCAGGGAGAAATCGTGGACTTCGATCTGGTTCATGACGCTGGCCGCTACCTGGCTGGCGGTGGTCCGTGTCCGGTCGAAGCGGACCTGGAGCCTGCGCTCCTCCTGGGCGAGGATTTCCGTCCCCCGGGGCAGTTTCACCGGCGCGGCGGACAGGCTGACGGTCTCGAAGGTGATCTCGCGGTACTTGCCGAAGCGGTCGCGGATGGCGCTGATGGGGCCATCGTAGATGATGCGGCCCTGGTCAATGATGAGCACGCGTTCGCACAATTCCTCGATGTCGCCCAGGTCGTGGGTGGTCAGGATGACGGTCATGCCGGTGGTGGCGCACTGCGCCCGGATGAAGTCGCGGATGCGTTCCTTGACGATCAGGTCGAGGCCAATGGTCGGCTCGTCCAGGTAGACCACTTTCGGCTCATGGATGAGGGCAGCCGCCAGTTCGGAGCGCATCTTCTGGCCAAGGGACATGTTGCGCACAGGGATTTTGAGCAGGTCTTTCAGGTCGAGCGTTTCGGCAAACTGGTCGAGCATCTGCTTATAGCGCGCCGCCGGGACTTCGTAAATGCGGGAGATAAGATTGAGCGACTCGATCAGCGCCAGGTCCCACCACAACTGGGTGCGCTGGCCGAAAACGACGCCAATCTCGCGCGCATTGTCCACCCGCTGGCGGTGTGGGTCGCGCCCGAGGATACGCGCCGCGCCGCTGGTGGGCAGCAGGACGCCGGTCAGCATCTTGATGGTGGTGTACTTGCCCGCCCCGTTGACGCCGATGTAACCGACGATCTCGCCGGGGTCAATGCTGAAGGAGATATGGTCCACGGCGGTCTTGGAATCGAACTCTGGGCGGAACAGGCTTTTCACCGCCCCGCCGATGCCGGGATCTTTCTTTGGGATTTTGAAGACTTTGGTGAGTTGGGAGACTTCGATAACAGGCATGGATGTCCTTTTGCACAAAGTGGATTTTACCGCGAAATATGCAGGTAGTCAGGTCCGCGTATTACTGGGAGTGGCTACTTGAATAGGCTAACAGAACTTCACCACAGAGAACGCAGAGTTCACCGAGCAAAAACCAGGGTAAACCTCCGTGCTCTTGTCATCCCTGAAGGGGACTGTGCGCCCCGTGGTGAAAATAGCGGCTAACCCACAAGATTATCCACTCCTGTATTACTAGGAAGATAGAGTGATTCGTTTTCGGGCAATCCGCCGTATAATATTCTTAGTTTGTTCAACTTTTCACCTTTTATCCTTGACCAAAGGAGGGGCCAATGGAAAAAATCTTGCGTTATTCCGTCTGGGCAGGAGTTCTCCTGATCCTTCTGGGGATCGCTTCCTGCAATATCCCGTTCTTCACCCCGGGGGATGAAGATACGCCTGTCAGTCCCGATGTGCCTACCAATCCCGATGCTCCCAGCAATACCGACGGGGCCGAGACGATCCTGATCCCTGCCGCCATATTCTGGATGGGCAGCGAAACGGCCGACACACTCGCCGACGATGACGAGACTCCCCAACATCAGGTCACGCTCAACGGCTTCTATATTTACACCCACGAAGTCACCAACGGGATGTATGCCGAATGTGTTGCCGCGGGCGGCTGCCTGCCGGTGACTGTAATGGAGAGCGGACCGACCACGCACTATGGCGACCCGGCGTATGCCGATTACCCGGTGGTGGGCGTGGATTGGAACATGGCCGACGACTACTGCACCTGGGCGGGCGGACGGCTGCCGACCGAGGCCGAATGGGAGCGGGCGGCGCGCGGGACCGACAGCCTGCTCTACCCGTGGGGGGAGGAGGACCCGGCCTGCGACCGCGTCAATATGCTTGGTTGCGCCATTCCTCCCGATGCCGTGGAGGTCGGCTCGTACCTTAACGGAAACAGCCCGGAAGGTGTCTGGGATTTATCCGGCAATGTCTGGGAGTGGGTGCACGACTGGTATGCGGAAAGTTATTACCTGTTCTCCCCGGATTTCAATCCGCTCGGTCCGAACACGTACCAGGATGTGAATAATCCGCTCAAGGTGGCGCGCGGCGGCGGCCTCTACTCCGAACCGGGCAAATTGCGCGGCGCCGAGCGCGCGGGAGCGGACCCCTACCGTGCGTATGACGATGTCGGCTTCCGCTGTGTGGCCGGGGAAGGCCTGCCTCTTTCTGAGGGATACGTCCCACCATTGGACCGGCACGAAATGGTGCCGCCCGACCCGCTGGATGGCGGCGGCGAACCGCTTGACGACCCGGATCGCGCTGAGTTGCTTAGGGTTGGGTTTGACAACGCCTCCTGCCCCACCCCTGACGGGCGGGTGCATATCGTCATTGAAGTGACTTCGTCGGAGGAATTGGAGTATTCCGTCAGTGTGGAGGGGATTCACTTCGACTGCTATTTCGATGACGCGCTCCATCTGCTGCACTGTGAAGGCCCCGTACCGGAGAGCACCGAGCATCCGGGCCTTTACCATGCGGAGGTCTCCTTTGGCACCGGGGGCGTGTTGGACAATATGTTCCATGCGCTCATCGAAATCCCCACCGATTGCCCTGCCCCGCCGCCTGACCGATTCAGCATAGACCTGGAGTGCCCGGATGACGGCTTGTTCACCATTACTTTCTTTTACGATCCGCCCATCACCTGGGATATCGTTCGCATCGTCACCCACATCTTCGCCGAGGATATCCCCTGCGTGCAAATCACGGACAATGAAATCCGGTGCACAGCCCCTGACATCCGCTTTGACGATCATTATGAATTCATCCTGCAAGGCACGGACAGCTCAGGCAATGAATATACCTGGTTTCCGTGGGTGCCCGTCAGGGACGATTGCCCGGTGCACTTCGTGGATGCCGACCTGACACCGCTCTGTTTCGAGGATCATTCGGCCGTGCAGGTCACCTATCTCCCGGAAGTCATGGGTGTGGCAAGCGTATCCGTCGGCGACACCCTGCTGGATTGCATCGGCATGGCCCCCGGCGTTCAGATTTGCGGCGACCTGCCGGGCTCGGCTGGTGACCTCGTGGAGGTGACCATCTGCACGGAGACCGGCGCCTGTTTCACCGAAACGATCGAGGTGTCTGGCTGCCCGGGGACTGCCCATATCCCCGGTTTCCTGATCGAGCCCTACTGTTATCCGCCCGAGGCTCCTGCGCCTGCCGTCAGTATCCACTACTGGCCCTTCGACCAGCACTTGGTGGCAACTGTGGCAGGCGACACCGCTCTCCGTTGCAGCGACTGGGGCGGTGGCTGGTACATTTGCCCGGGTGTGCCCGGGACTCCGGGCGAGACCGTTAACATCTCGGCCTGCCTGGAGGATGGGCGGTGCTTCACTGGTCCGATGATCGTCCCTGATTGTGGCGCGCCCGGCGAAGAAGACGGCTGGCGGATGTCGGCCATCGGTTGCCACGATGTGACGAGGATCTACTTTATGATTGACACCGGCCTCGACTGGCTTATCCCCGGCGCGGAGTTCGATTACACCGCCACGGACGGGGAGACCACGTATGCCTGCACCGTCAACCCGGCCATGCCGGGACGCATCTATTGCGCCGGGACGCGTCCCGAAGTGCCCGGCCCCCTGGAATTCTGCCTGCAGCGACCCGGCGAGGCTGCTCCCACCTGCCAGACCTACCCGAATTACAACATCTGGGTGGCCGGCATCCCGCCTTGCGCACCGGAGGAACCGGTGGAACCCGAGGAGCCAACCGACCCATGTGCTGTGCACACAGATCCTGTATCATGTAATACGGATAAACCTGCTTGCGTTTGGGTATATACAGATCCGCAGCATTGTGAATCCAACCCGAACCCGTAAAGTGTTTATGATGTAAGTCGAAAAGGAATAGCCCCTGGAGGTCACTGGCCTTCGGGGGCTTCTCTGTCGGGTATCGCGGTCCCTGCTCTCCATGAATGGTAGAACTGGCTTAATTTATGAATCAAGCGGCTTTAAATCGCGATAAAGCCGCTTGATTTTTTCTTTACTGTTCTTGTTCACTTCATCGGCAATTTGAATTGTTCCCCTGCTGTGGGGAGCGGCTCGCCGTTTGGCTCTGCCCCCACCTTTTTCAATTCCGCGGTGGCGGTGCGGGCGATGGAAGCGACTTTGTCCCCTTCTTTGACATCCATACGATGTTTGTAACCGGTTTGATTTTTTTGCCAATGGGTTTGCTGAGATAAGGGCATATTCGGTTCAGAAACAGCCATCCAATTAAGGAAAAAGATGACGAATGTCACTTGCCATACCGCCTGCGCTTTCGTAAAATTTTGTCTATACAAAACACCCCATTTTGGAGGGAGATGGAAAATGGAACATTCCCGGTGGTTTATAAAAAATGTGCTAATTTTTGCAATCTTGCTAGCGCTGATTCCGGCCGCCAGCGTCCTAGCCGATTATCTGGGCCCCAATCGTACTGTTACCGAAACAGTCGCAGTCGTGGACCACTGCGACTATACTTTATTA
>JACQYE010000030.1:0-8859 GCA_016208355.1 Chloroflexota bacterium
GAAAAAACCGAAACAGGAAAAAGCCCAGGCTGCCTCGCTTGGACTGATTTCCAAACTCGCAGAAACTGGCCTGCTCTCCCAACATCGCAACAACCGGATGCGTTTCTCGAACCCCATCTTTGGCGGTTACCTGGCGGGGAACGGGTTAGGATCCTACAAACCCGAAGCCATCCTCGAACAACCACCATGGATCGGCAAATACCTTGCCATGCAGTATATCGCCGCCACTGGTGACGCGTCCCAATTGGCCGAGAAACTGCTGGCTGAATTGGACCGCCCGCTCGCGGGCAACCTGCTGACCCCGGCCCGCTGGCTGCGCGATGCTCCCCGCCAGACGGACTGGCGCGGTCCTGTAATGGCAAAACTGGCCGAACTCCTCCAGCAGGAAGGTCAACCGCTCGGACTGCGCGGTCAGGCGCTGGCAGCTTTCTTCCAGAGCGGTGATCCATCCACTGCAATGTTATTCCGTCAGATGCTGGCTGGACATTCTTCCGAACTTTTACAGTTGGCAGCCCTGGGGTCCGGGGCGCTTGCCGATGTAAAGGCCGTCGAAGCGCTCTCCAGCCTGACTGCCCACCCCAGCCCCAACGTCCGGCGAGCTGCCTGTCTCGCTCTTGTCAACATCGGCACGGAAGCCGCTTTGGATGCAGTCGCAGCCTCCCTCCTGCACGGGGATGAAAACCAGCGCCGCGCCGCCGCCGAAGCCCTGGCAAATAATCCTGGCGAAGGCCACGCCATGCTGCGGGAAGGCGCCGGGCTGAAAGAAGACCTGATGGTGCGCCGCGCTGCCGCCTATGGCCTGGGGCGCATTCCCGACGCCTGGGCCGCCGGGTTGCTTGCCAAACTACAGACAGAAGATGACCAGTGGATTGTCCGAAACGCTGCTACTGAAGCCCTTGATGAGCGCCAGCGCCCCAACCCGCATATTCCCAAGCGTCTGCCTCCCCCGACCGAATCGCCCTGGATTGTCGCTTACGCCGGGAAACAAGGTATGGGCGTCACCCCTGACAAACCGCCCACCGACCTGCTCCTGACCGCCCTCAAGTCTGGCTCACCAGAAGAACGCATCGCCTCCTTGTATTACCTGCGCATCATGCCGGTGGAAGGCGTCTTCGGCGCGCTTTACCAGGCCATGTACGGCGGCGATCCTGAGCTGCGGGAAGCCGCGTTCCAAACCGTCGCTGAAATGGCCGCCCGCGGCGTGCAAGTTCCCGACCCGATCCAATTTGGAGTAGGGTATTGATGACCGGTGAATTATCTACGCCGATGACAATCGCCGTGCTGGGTGGAACCGGCAAAGAAGGCAAGGGACTGGTCTACCGTTGGGCCAGGGCAGGCTACCGGGTGCTGATCGGTTCGCGCTCGCCCGAAAGAGCGCAGGCTGCTGCCGCAGAATTGACCGGTCTGCTAAATGGCAAAGCGGTGATTGAAGGGATGAGCAACCCGGAAGCCGCTGAATATGCCGATCTGGCGGTCCTGGCAGTGCCATATACCGCCCATCGCGAGACCCTGGAAAGCGTGCGTGCAGCCATGCAGGGGAAAACCCTTGTAGATGTCACCGTTCCACTTGCTCCGCCGAAGGTAACAAAGGTCCAGATGCCGCCAGCCGGGTCGGCTGCACAGGAAGCGCGCCAGATCCTCGGCGAGAACGTGGAGGTCTGCACAGCCTTCCAGAACATCTCCTACGAACATCTGCTGAACGCCGGGGCGCTCGATTGCGACGTCCTGGTCACCGGAACCAGCAAAGAAGCCCGCATCGAGACCTTGAAACTGGTCGCTGCCGCCGGGTTGACAGGCTGGGACGCCGGTCCAATCGAGAATTCGGTGGTTGTCGAAGGACTGACCAGCGTGCTGATTCACGTCAACAAGCAGTACGGTTCCACCCATGCGGGGATTAAAATTACCGGGGTGGAGAAAAAGTAGAACCTGCGGATAGAAACCCGAAAAACTATGCCCCTTACATTCACCCCCATCCCAAAAATTCCCCTCATCCAGCCGGGCGACAATCTGGCGGATATTATCCTCACCGCCATCACGGATGCCCACCTGGCCATCGAAGACAACGACATCCTCGTGCTGGCGCAGAAAATTGTCAGCAAATCAGAAGGCCGGCAGGTCAACCTGTCCTCCGTCAAACCGTCGGAAAAAGCTGTCGAATTGGGCAAGCAGGCCGACAAAGACCCGCGCCTGGCTGAACTCATCCTGCGCGAAAGCCGCGAAATCCTGCGCGTCCGCCCCGGAACGGTCATCGTGGAGCACCGCCTGGGATTCGTCTGCGCCAGCGCCGGGATTGACCACTCCAACGTCAATCCTCCGGGAGAAAAAGGGGCAGACACGAACGCCGATGATTGGGTCCTCCTGCTCCCCGAAAACCCCGACCGCTCGGCGCTGGAAATCCGCCGACGGCTGAAACTGCTCACCAACCATCGCCTGGGCGTAATGATTATCGACTCACACGGACGCGCCTGGCGGCACGGCGTTGTAGGCACCTGCATCGGACTCTCCGGCTTGCCCGCCGTGGTGGACGCGCGCGGCAAACCCGATCTGTTCGGCTATCACCTGCGCATCACCTTTGTCGCCGCGGCGGACGAACTGGCCGCGGCCGCCTCACTCGTCATGGGCGAAGCCGCCGAGGGGACGCCTGCCGTCATTGTGCGCGGCTTCCCCTATCCTTTGCGGGAGGGGTCACTCAAGGAACTCTTGCGGGATAAAAAACACGATCTGTTCCGATAAAAAAATATGGACAATTATCTGGCTATTCCAAAAAATGAGTGCAAAGGCGGTATTCTTGCGCTCCATGCCTGGTGGGGGCTGAACGGTTTTTTCAAAGCCTTCTGTGACCGGCTGTCCGCGGAAGGTTATCTGGTCCTCGCGCCAGATCTCTATCATGGCGCCATTGCCCGGACCATCCCGGAAGCCGAAAAATTGCGCACAAAACTCAAACGAGACGTAGCTGCGCAGGAAATCCTGGAAGCCCTGGGGCAACTGCAAACTCATCCTGACATTGAAGGAAAACCGGTCAGAGCGCTTGGCTTCTCTCTTGGCGCTTACTGGACCTTATGGCTGACGGAGGAAAAACCCGAGGCGCTGAATACCGTTATACTTTTCTACGGGACGCGCGGCGGCGAATACGCCCGGACCCGCGCGGCCTTCCTGGGCCATTTCGCTGAAACCGATCCCTATACCTCCCTCTCTGGTGTCAAGAAACTGGAGAAGACTCTCAAAAAGGCAGGACGAGAAACCGCCTTTTACATTTACCCCGGCACAGGTCACTGGTTCTGCGAAGATGACCGCCCGGAGCACAACCAAGAGGCAGCCTCCCTGGCCGGGCAGCGGACGATCGAATTCCTGTACGCACACCTATGAACGGGGACTTCTGGTCAGTTCTCGACCAAATGACCGCCCAACACAAACTGGTCATTGACCGTCCCAAAGGAACGCGCCACCCGCGCTACCCGGAACTGGCTTACCCGCTCGATTACGGCTACCTCGAAGGGACAACTTCCGGCGACGGCGGCGGGATTGATGTCTGGCTCGGCGCGTCCGGGACCCGCGACCTGTCTGCCGTGATCCTGACCGTGGATGCGTTCAAGCGGGATACCGAGATCAAATTACTCCTCGGTTGTACGGAAGAAGAAACTCAAATTGCCTTGACCTGCTCCAACAACGGCGACATGCGAGGCCTGCTCGTCCGCCGCCCGAAGGAAAAAGCATGAAATCCGTCCCCAAATCCCACCACGATTTGCTAAAAGACGAAACGAAAGCCTTCGCCTACCTCGCCACGCTCAACCGGGACAGTTCCCCGCAGGTGACGCCCGTCTGGTTCAACACAGACGGCGAGTACATTCTCGTTAACTCGGCCAAAGGCCGCGTCAAGGACCGCAACATGCGCGCCCGTCCGAATGTGGCATTATGTCTCCAGGATCCGACCAACCCTTATCGGTATCTTCAAATCCAGGGCAAAATCATCGAAATCACCGAGCAAGGGGCGGATGAGCACATTGACGCACTGATGTTCAAATACCGGGGCGAGGCTAAATATACCTACCGCCGGCCGGGTGAACAACGCGTGCGATACAAGGTACAGATCAAAAAAGTCGACGCGCACGGATGAAACTTGTCGCCCTGGCGGGCGGCGTCGGCGGAGCAAAACTCACCGACGGACTCGCCCAACTCCTGCCCCCCGAAAACCTGACCATCGTCGTCAACACTGGCGATGATTTCGAGCATCTCGGACTGTACATTTCACCAGACCTGGACACGGTCTGTTACACACTGGCGGGGCTGGCCAATCCCAAGACCGGCTGGGGCCGCGCCGGGGAGACGTACCACCTGCTGGAATCCCTCGCCGTCCTCGGCGGTGAGACCTGGTTCCGGCTCGGCGACAAGGACCTTGCCACCCATCTCGAGCGGACCCGACGCTTGCACGCCGGGGAAACGCTTTCTCACATTACCCGCCTCTTTTGCCGCGCCTGGGGTGTACGACACACCGTTCTGCCGATGAGCGATGATTCTGTAAGAACCATGGTGGAGACGGTGAAGTATGGTGAACTTTCATTTCAGGAATATTTCGTCCATCAACGGTGCGAGCCGAAGGTGAAAGGGTTTCGATTCGTTGGGATCGAGTCGGCGCGGGCGGCACCGGGCGTGCTGGAAGCCATCGAAATGGCGGATGCGGTTGTGTTATGCCCGTCCAATCCGTGGGTGAGCATAGACCCCATTCTGGCAGTGGCAGGCATCCGCTCCGCACTGGAGAAGAAAAAGGTAGTGGCTGTCTCCCCCATCATCGGCGGGAAGACGGTCAAGGGTCCGGCAGCGAAGATGTATTCCGAGTTGGGCGTCCGGCCTTCGGCCCTGGCTGTTGCCGAGCATTATTCCGGTTTACTGACCGGCTTTGTCATGGATCAATTGGACGCAAAACTGGCTGAAGAGATTCCCATTACTACAATGGTCACGGACATCTTGATGCCAACACAAGATGACCGGCGACGTTTAGCCCAAGATGTGTTAGACTTAATCCGAACGCTATGACCATCTGGGCCATTGTCCCTGTAAAACCCCTGCGCCGGGGGAAGTCCCGGCTGGCGGGCATGCTGTCGGAAGACCAGCGCACCCGCCTGAACCGCTACCTGCTCGAACACATTCTGACCGTCCTCAACAAAGTCCCCGAAATCGAACACACATTGGTTGTCAGCCGTGACCCGGCAGCGCTGGCCCTGACGCGCGAAATGGGAGGGCGTACCGTGTTGGAAGACGGCGCGCCGCAATTCAACACTGCTCTGAAACGCGCCACCGCGGTGGCCAAATTGCATGGGGCGCACGCGGTGCTGATCCTGCCCGCCGACCTGCCGCTTATCACGGCTGCTAACGTGAAGAAACTGCTTCAACGCGGTAAAAAGCCGCCTGTTGTGGTCATCGCCCCTGACCGGCGTGAAAACGGCACGAACGGCCTGTTCGTCAATCCTGCCGGGCTGATCGAGTACGGCTACGGACCTGGTTCGAACCACTGTCACGCAGAACGCGCCGCGGAGGCCGGCGCACATGTGGAGATCGTCTTGTCGAAAACGATCGGCCTTGACCTCGACCTGCCCGAAGACCTGGAGCTGGTCGGCGGGCTGGCAGGGTTGAAACTGGAATAGGGCACGCACAGACGTGCCCTTTGCTTTTTGAAATGCTATAATATTGACAAGTTGTCAGACATCAAATCGAAAGGTGCATAATGGAGAATGCAAATATCCACCCCCTGCTCATGACACCCGCACAGCTCCAGACCGAACTTTGGCGCTGTGAGTTCTGCGAGGAGAAGCCATGCCGGGAAGCCTGTCCGGCCAATTGCTCGCCGGCTGATTTCATCATGGCAGCCCGTGTCGGGCAGGACTCCGATATTCGCCGTTCGGCAGCTGAAATCATGCATGCCAACCCGCTGGGCGGAGTCTGCGGCATGGTCTGCCCGGATACGTTGTGTATGGCAGCCTGCACGCGCAAGAAATTCGACGGACCCATCAACATCCCGCTCGTCCAGGCGACCATCGTGGAGATGGCGAAGAACCTGGGCGGAATCCCGGAATTCAAGAAAGCCAAGCCCAATGGCAATAAAATCGCCGTCATCGGCGGCGGCCCGGCCGGATTGGGCGCAGCCTCCGCACTGGCGCAGATGGGCTACACAGTGGACATCTTCGAGGCCAGCGAACATCTCGGCGGGATGGCGAACCTGATCCCGGAGTATCGCCTCGATAAGAAAGTGGTCGAGACAGATATTGCGTTTGTCTTGTCACTTGGGAACATCACGGCAAAAACAAAGACGAAAATCGAAGACCCGAAATCCCTGCTCAAAACTGGATACGCTGCGGTTTGCGTCACAATCGGGTTGTGGAAGCCCATCGAACTTGGCATCGAAAACGAAAATCAAGCCATAAAAATGGTAGACCTGCTGTCCAAGCCATCCGAGTACAAATTCGATGGGCGGGTGGCCGTCATCGGCGGCGGCGCAACGGCTGTGGATTGCGCCATCACAGCGAAGCAGCGCGGGGCAAAGCATATTGAACTCTTCATGCTGGAAAAACTATCCGAGATGCCGCTGACCGCCAAAGAGCGCAAGGAATTGCTGGACTTCGATATAGAGGTAAATGGCCGCATCCGCGTCAGCCGCATCACAAAAGACCAGCGGGGCACCCCTCAACTTGACACCATGAAAGTCCAACTTCTGGAGGGCCAGCCTTTCAGTCCGGCCAATGTGCGGGACGTGCGCGGATCAGAAGGGAAGAGAAGCGGCATAAACGCCGTCGTTGTCGCCATCGGGATGAGGGCCGCGCTGCCGCGCGAGCAAGTTGCTGGCCTGTTCTACGCCGGGGACATGCTCACGGGTCCGCGCACGGTGGTGGAGGCAACTGCGTCCGGTAAAAATGCCGCCCTCGAAATTGACGCTTTCCTGAACGGAAAGGAAAAGCCAGCCATCAAGAAGGTAACCAAATCCTATTACGCCCTGCCCGGATACGACCCGGTTCCGGTTTCACTGGAGACTGATTTCTTTGGGCGGAAGATCATCTCGCCTTATCTTATCTCGGCCTCCCCCTCCACCGATGGATTGGAGCAGATGACCAAAGCCTACGAAGCCGGTTGGGCTGGCGGTGTGATGAAAACCGCGTTCGACAATGTGCCCATCCACATTCCGGGCGAGTACATGTTCACGTTCAGCCCCTACACCTATGCCAACTCGGATAACGTCTCCGGCCATCCGCTCGACCGCGTCTGCCGCGAGGTGGAACAGCTGGTCAAGCAGTGGCCCGAGCCGCTGACGATGGCCTCGACCGGAGGGCCGGTTTCCGGTTATGATGAAAGTGACGCGGCTGGCTGGCAGTCCAATACAAAGAAACTGGAAGAAGCCGGGGCGATGGGCATCGAGTACTCCCTGTCCTGCCCGCAGGGCGGCGATGGAACCGAGGGCGCCATCGTCTCGCAGAACGCAGCGCTGACCGCCAAAATCATTGACTGGATCATGCAGGTCGGCGACCCGGACATCCCCAAGCTGTTCAAGTTGTCCGCCGCGGTGACCTCCATTGTGCCCATCCTGCGCGCCATCCGCAGGGTGCTAGAAAAATACCCGAATAAGAAAGCAGGCATCACGCTGGCGAATTCCTTCCCCACCCTGGGCTTCCGCCCGGCGGCGGGCCGCCAGTGGGAGGAGGGCGTGGTGGTCGGGATGAGCGGCGAGGGCGTGACGCCCATCTCCTACCTGACGCTGGCGCAAGCCGCCCCCGAGGGCATCGAAATTTCCGGCAACGGCGGGCCGATGAACTACAAGGCCGCCATGGACTTCCTGGCGCTGGGCGTCAAGACCGTCCAGTTCTGCACCATCGTCATGAAACAGGGCTACGGGATCATCAGGGACCTCGAGTCTGGGACCTCGTTCCTGATGCAGGAACGCGGCATCCGCTCAATGAAGGAACTGATCGGAATCGCCCAGCCGCACCCCATCACCGACTTCATGGCGCTCACACCGGTCAAGAAAATTTCGGATGCCAGCCCGCTGCTGTGCGTCTCGTGCGGTAACTGCGCCCGTTGTCCGTACCTGGCGATCACGCTGGATGAAAAAGGCCTGCAGCACACCGACCCGGCGCGCTGCATCGGCTGTTCCATCTGCGCCAAGAAGTGCTTCACCGGCGCGATCAGCATGCGCGTCCGCAGCGCTGAAGAGCTGGCCGTGCTGAAAGAAAATTAACATAGCCCGCTCCCGCCGCCGTCCCCGACGGCGAGGACGCCGTCTTGAGCTTTTTCAAGAAAGGAGATTTATGGCTACTCGCTTTGAAAATGGGATTGTTGTCACACTTGGCCAAAATAACCGCGTCCTGTGGAATGCGTCGGTCGTTACCGACGGAGAATTGGTCGCTGCAGTGGGCGATTCCGCCGAAATGAAGCGCCGCTTCCCGGACGCCGAATCTGTTGATTGCTCCGGGAAGTTCGTCCTGCCCGGATTCATCTGTGCGCATCACCATTTCTACTCGACCATGGCGCGCGGCATGGGCATCCCCGGCGAACCTGCCGAGAACTTCGTCCAGATCCTGGAACGTCTCTGGTGGAAAGTGGACCAGGCGCTGGACGAAGAAAGCATCCTCCTTTCTGCCCAGCTACCGCTAATTGACTGCATCCGCAACGGGACGACGACCATCATTGACCATCACGCCTCCCCGTCCATGCGGGGCGGCTCGCTCGATTTGCTCGAGAAAGCCGTCCGGCAGGCGGGAGTACGCGCCTCGTTATGCTACGAAGTCTCGGACCGCAACATCCCCGGCGGAGGGATCGCCGAAAACGAGCGCTTCATCAAAAAAGTTGGCAAAGGCGACAGCCAGGTAGCGGCGATGA
>JACQYE010000030.1:8872-17179 GCA_016208355.1 Chloroflexota bacterium
AAAAGATTGGAAAGGGCGACGGTCAGCTCGCGGCGATGATGGGACTGCATGCCTCGTTCACTGTCTCGGACGAAACAGCCGAAAAATGTGTCGGCATCGCCAACGATGCGGGCGTAGGCTGCCACATCCACGTGGCGGAGGATGCCGCTGACCGCGAGGATGCGCTCACAAAATATAAAATGCCGACGGTGAACCGCTTGAACAAATTAGGCATGACGGGAGAAAAATCCATCTTTGTCCACTGCGTCCACGTGGAAGAGGTTGAAATGGATATTCTCGCCGCGACGAAGACAGTAGTCGTCCACAACCCCGAGTCCAACATGAACAACGCTGTCGGCGTCACCCCACTGCTCAACCTGTTGAAGAAAGGCGTGCTGGTCGGCCTGGGTACCGATGGCATGAACTCCGACATGCTCGTCCAGATGCGCTGTGCGTATCTGTTGCACCGACTCGCCAACCACGACCCGCGCGTGGCCTTCCTGGAAGCCCCGCAATTGCTCTTACAGAACAATGCTGAAATTGCCAGGCGCCAATTTGGCCTGCAGCTGGGTGAAATTGCCGAAGGTCGTCCTGCGGACCTGGCTATTCTGGACTACCAGCCTCCCACGCCATTGACCGAGGCCAATTTCCTCGGACATCTCATCTTCGGCCTGGTAGACGCGGTGGTGGATACGACGGTCTGCAAGGGAAAAATCCTGATGCAGGGGAAGAAAATCTTGAGCATGGACGAAAGTCGTCTCGCCGCCCGCTCGCGTGAACTTGCCCCGCAAATGTGGAAGCGATTGCAAGAACTTTAATGGTTTCTATCCTCCCGCAGGTTTGGAACTTGCGGGAGGATGACAAATCTTTATCGGTAAAAGGATGGATGAATATGGAACGCGTTGCACTTTACCTGCAAGATTCACACGACCTGCGCGACGGGCTGGACTGCGTCCGCTATGCAGAAAGCCAGGGGTTTGAAGCGGTCTGGCAGGCGGAGTCGCGGCTGGTACGCGACGCCATCGTCCCGATGGCTGCCTACGCTGCGGTGACGGAACGGATCAAAGTCGGCTCGGCGGTCATCAACAACTGGTCGCGCAACATTGGCCTTCTGGCGTCCACATTTCTCACCCTCGACGACCTGGCTCCCAATCGAATCGTCTGCGGTATCGGCGCGTGGTGGGACCCGCTGGCAAAGAATGTCGGCATCGAACGGAAAAAGCCGCTAACAGCAATGAGGGAGACTGTCACCGTTCTGCGCCGCCTGTTGAACCTGGAGCGCGTCACTTTCGGCGGTGAATTCATCCACGTCAACGGCATCGAGCTGGATGTGGTACATGGCCGCCGGGAACCGCGCAACGTCCCCATCCTGATTGGCGCCACCGGCGACCAGATGATGGAACTGGCCGGGGAAATTGCGGACGGCGTGGTGCTGAACTACTGCGTCCCGCCCGAACACAACGACCGCGCGATGGAATTGCTGGAGAGCGGCGCAAAAAAGTCCGGGCGCAGGCTGGAAGAGATTGACCGCCCGCAGTTGATCGTCTGCTCGGTGGACGAGGAGCACGATAAAGCCATCGAGGCCAGCAAGATGCTGTTGTGCCAATACCTCGCCCAGCAGCCGCACATCGCCAAGGCCAGCGGCGTCTCACAGGACGTGGTTGCCGAAATCCAGTCCATCCTGGGCTGGCCAGCCACAAAAGAACAGATCAACAAAGCCAGACATCTCGTCCCGGACGATCTCGTCCTGCGCATCACCGCTTCCGGCACACCCGACGAGGCGCGCGCCAAAGTACAGGAATACATCCGGCGCGGCTGCACCAGCCCAATCCTCTACCCGGCTGGCGGGAATATGAAACTCTTGATTGACACTTTTCAGGGTAAAGCAGAATCTTTGTAAAGCCAGTGACACCCAAAAACGGACAGATTGCTCCCGCCAAAAGGGGGGAGTTCTGTATAATAGAGTAAGATGTGTGCAAGCATCGGCGAGGCTTGACAAGCCCCGAAATCGTATTATGATTGCCGACTTGTGTCTCAAGGAAAGGGACTATGGCCAAGAAAACCCAAAACCCAACTGGTGATATCGGACCCGGCTCGCCCATCGAGTCGCTGCGCGATGATTACGAAAAGCAACTGACGCTTTTCGATGCCCAGCCGCCCATCGTCCAGCGCTTCCTCGAAGTGCAGGCGCGACTGGTGGCAGAAGCTTTCACAGAGAGAGGCCAGCGCGTCCGTTTTATGCTACCAGACCGGGTGACCGCCGCGGAAAAATCTGCGCCGTTCCCGGTCCCTGAAAAAGCGCGCGAGCAAGTGGTCGGCAAATTCAGCGACCGGCTGGCCGGGCGGGACGTACACACCACACTCAAGCAAAAACTGACCGAATTGGAATCTTCGCCCGACCAGGCGATTGCCGTCAGCACGGGATTGATCCGTTTTGCCGCCGCCCAGCACATTGTCCACAACATGCTCCCCGCGGGGCGCTCGGTGACGTATTCCGCCGCCGAAGGCGAGGAGATTCCTTCCATCCCAACGACCAGCGCAGCGGACCCCGAGTCTGCCATCACCGCCGCGACGGACGCCATCACAGAAGAAGGGAAAGCTGAAGAAGGGCGCGGCAGTCTCCAGGTCCCGTATGTACCGGCCGCGCGGCGCTTCTACCTGCCGCAGTGGGTGGCATTCGACGACCAGGGCAAACTGCTGGTCAATTCCACAGACGAAGCCGAGGCGCATGTCGCTTCGATGCAAAAATTCCTGGAGGTGCTGTTCGCCGCCCGTTCTCTGGCCCCGTACATGGTCGCCGACGAGGAGTTCGAGAGGAAACGCTACGGGATGCTCGGGCAGTTGGTCAACCAGGGACGCGCCCTGGCCGTGCACACCACCAAAAACATTATTGCAACCATCAAACAACGCGCCGCTGACCAGAGCCTGAATCGCGGCCTGGGTCTGCGCCTGCCCTATTTCGATGACCAGGACTTGCACATCAAACATCATGATTTCGTCGTCATACCCGCAGGGCGCATCATGTTCATCCCGGCCTTTGTGGTGCGCGCTGCCCAGGAGGAAAAAGCCAAGGCGGCGCAGGATACGCGCCTCAACCTGTCCACGCGCAAGCACCTTCTGCATGAATTGACCATGCTCGAAGAAGCGTTCGAGTCGGTAAAGTAGGATTTATGCTGTTTACAATTGGTTTGTTGATCGTCATCGTTTTCCTGGCGTGGAAAGCCGCGCCGCGTGAACGCGAGGAAGACGCCCATGTGCATGGCGCCGGGCAGGTGGGACTTCTGGCGGCTGTGGCGCTCTTTGGGGTGGATTATTTCACGTCGTATTACTACGCCACCGGCGAGATGCTGCATGCCTTGCACCCTTATGGGCTGGAACACCTGGCTTATTACGCCGTACTTGTCATTGCAATCGCCAACATCGTGTTTGGCGGCCTGTATATGTATTCCCTGGGTGTATTCAACGAAGGCGGCGGTTCGTTCACCGCAGCGATGCGCTACCTCGGCCCGGCGCTCAGCTTGATCGTGGCTGTCATCCTGCTTCAGGATTACATTTTCACTATCGTGGTCTCGACCCTTTCGGGAGTAACGCAACTGCTTTCGCTCTGGAAAGCGGAAGGCATTCCCTGGATCTGGCACTTCCTGCTCGGAGCCGGGATGGTTGCTGTTACCTGGTACATCACCATCCGCGGCCGGGGAGAATCAGCCCAAGTGGTCTTTACCATGCTGGGCATCTTCCTGATGCTGACAATTGTCATGTTCATCGGGTTAGTCGTTGCCAAAAACGCCAATGTTCCGCCACTGCCATCCGAGCAGATCGGCGAAACGACGTCCATTTGGCAAGCATTCTACCACCTGCTATCAGCCTCGATGAAAGGCCTGGTGGCGCTGACCGGGCTGGAGGCCATGTCCAACGGTATCCAGTTCGTAATTGATGAGGATCCGAAGTTCGTCAAATGGGGCAAAAGACACCTGTCTAAACTTAAAGGCCTGTGGAACTTCTACAGCGGCAAATCGGGTATCGGGCGCTTCGTGCAGACCTCCTTCCTGTTCTATGGAGGCCTCACGACCCTATTTCTCACTTACTTCGCCATTCATTTCAATGCCTATGACTATGTCGAAGGTCGTAGTTTGGTAGGCAACCTGGCCTTCATCGGGTTCAACGCCCTCTCCAAGAATGGCGGCGTAATCTTGTTCTGGACATACCAGATCCTGGCTGTCGGTCTATTGACATCCGCTTCGATGACCGCCTTCCAGGACCTGCAGGCCATCACCTGGCGCAACGTTGCCATCGGTGAGATCCCCGAAGTGGTTGTATATCGCAACCCGAAAGGTACCTTCACCCGTCCAGTTACTGCCGCGGCCATCATTGCCATCGTCATCCAATTCCTCGTACAGGGACGCACATCAGCGGCCGTTCCTTATTATGGTGTTGGCGTTTTCATGCCGATTGCCATCATGGGGCTGGCCATCCGTCAGCATGTAAAACAACACCTGACCGGGCGGGCGCGGACTTGGGGACTCTTCGGCTCGACCTTTGCCTCTGCCCTGGCAGCATTTATCTTCATCGGCCAGATCGTCGGTAAATGGTCGGAAGGCGGCTGGGTGGTGTTGATTGTTTTTTCCGTCTTAATCCTGCTTGCAAATGTCATCCTCATTTCTCCCGCAGGTTACCGTGAGCCGAAAGACATCCACCGCATCATCCGCGAAAAATCCCGCGTCCAGGGCGCGATGGGCAATATCGTGGAGTGGCAGTCCCTGCGTATCCAGGAGTACCGCTACAAAATGCTCCTGGCGGTGGCTCGTTTCTTTGCCCTGCTCGGCATCGTGAAGCCAATGCGTTTCGAGGAACCTGCTCCGGCTGGAGAATTTGAAGAAGCCTTGAACCACAAGGGTCCAGACACATTCCTCGACCAGTACATGGAAAGCAAGCCCAAGCGGAAGCCGCGCCTCGGCGGAAAGCCGCGCGAAACCGCTCCCGACGAAGACAACGATTAGGCAACGGGGAGACGAAGACCAACGGGTTTTCGTCTCCAATTTTTCTTATGAGCACTGCACCCATCCACAGCCTGCGCATCCCGGAAGTATTCACAGCCATGGAGACCTCCCTGGAGGGCATCTCCCCGGTTGAAGCCGTGTCACGCCGCCAGCTCCACGGGGAAAATGCACTTAGCGAACAAGCCGCTACCCCCGGATGGGAAAAAATTACCCGCCAAACGCGCCACCCTTTTATCCTGCTATCCGTCCTGGCGATAGCCATCAGCCTCTGGGAAAGGGATTACACCCTGGCGGTGGTCATCGTCCTGTTGACCATCATCAACGGTATCTTCTCCTACTGGCGGGAGCATCGCGCCGAACAGGCCATCGAAAAACTGCGCCGCATCCTGCCGGCCTATGCCCACCTCATTCGTCAAGGCGCGGACGTACACATCCCGTCTACCGAGGCCGTTCCCGGCGACCTGCTCATCCTGGCCGAAGGCGACAACATTCCCGCGGACGCGCGCGTGGTGGAGGAATACGGCTTGCGGGTCAACAACGCCGCGTTGACCGGGGAAGCCATCCCGGCCCGCAAGACCGCCGACGCGTCGCTCGCCTCAGGTATCTCCGATCTGGAACGCCCCAATCTCATCTTCGCCGGGACATCCGTCGCTTCCGGGACAGGGAAGGCCATCGTCTATTCCACCGGCATGTTGACCCAGTTTGGGCGCATCGCCCACCTGACGCAGACCGTTCAGGAACAGCCGTCCACTTTTCACAAGGAACTCGCCCGCCTGAGCCGGATCGTGACTGTGATCGCCATGATTGTGGGCGCCATCGTTTGGGCGGTTGTCCGTTTCCAGCCCGAGGTGGCGCACTTTTTCCCGGAACCGCTCCTGCTGGCGCTCGGCACCATCATCGCCGTTACTCCCGAAGGTTTGCCCGCCACATTGACCCTGTCGCTGGCGATGGCCGTCCAGCGGCTGGCCGGGCGCGGCGTGCTGGCAAAAAAACTAAGCATCGTCGAGACGCTCGGCAATGTCTCAGTCATCTGCACTGATAAGAGCGGTACGCTTACCCAGAACCAGATGACGGTGAGAGAGATCTGGGTGGCCGGGAGCAGGCTCCAGGTCACGGGCGTGGGATATGAACCGAAAGGCGAGTTCGTCTCCGGCTCGAAAGGCAGTCCGCCCAAAGACAGCCTCCGGGCCTTGCTCGAGGCCGCGGTCTGCTGCAATAATGCCCGCATCAATGCCCCGTCCCCGGAGCATCCTTTCTGGACATGCCTGGGCGACCAGACCGAAGCCGCCATGAAAGTGGCCGCATTGAAATCAGGGGTGCGGGAAGATTTCATCGAAATGGACTACCCGCGCATCCACGAAATCCCGTTCGACGCCCGGCGCAAGAGCATGTCAACCATCCATCAATCCCGGCAGGGAGACATGGCCTTTGTCAAAGGAGCGCCGCGTGAGATTCTGGGACTATGCACCAGCATCCTCCTAGACGGGCAACCCCAGCCGCTTACCGAAGCGCTCCGGACCGAAATCCTGTCTGCCAATGATAAATACGCCCGGCGCGCCCTGCGCGTTCTGGCCGTCGCCCGCCGCCTCCTGCCCGAACGGATGAGTTTTTCCGCCGAAAGCGTGGAATGTGACCTGACCTTCCTGGGCCTGATGGCTATGATGGACCCACCCCGCCCGGAAGTTGAAGCGGCCATCCAGACCTGCCGGGAGGCGGGCATCCGCATTGTGATGATCACCGGGGATTACGGCCTTACCGCCGAGTCCCTGGCGCGCCGCGTCGGCATGGTGACCGGACCCAACCCGCTCATCATTACTGGCAGCGAACTGGACGAGATGAACGACACTGCTCTGAAAAACATCCTCGACCGGGAGATCATCTTCGCCCGCATGGCTCCCGAACACAAATTGCGCCTGGTGGCCGCCTACCAGGCGCGCGGCGACGTGGTGGCCGTCACCGGCGACGGCGTGAACGACGCCCCAGCCCTGCGCAAGGCCGACGTGGGTGTGGCGATGGGTGTTATTGGCACCGACGTGGCAAAGGAGGCCGCTGATATCATCCTGACCAATGACAACTTTGGGTCCATCGCGGCCGCCATCGAAGAAGGCCGCGCCATATTCAACAACATCCGCAAATTCATTACCTACATTTTTTCGAGCAACGTCCCGGAGGTGCTGCCATTCCTGCTGACCTCCGCCATCGGCATCCCTCCGGCCCTCACCGTGCGCCAGATCCTGGCAATTGATCTGGGGACCGATATCCTGCCCGCCATCGCCCTCGGCACCGAAAAACCCGAACCAGATTTGATGTCCCTGCCGCCGCGTAAACGACAGACCCCGCTCCTCGACCGTGGCCTGCTGCTGCGCTCCTTCCTCTGGTTGGGATTGATCGAAGCTGGCCTTTGTTATCTGGGATTCCTGGCCGTTTACGTGCTCTCGGGGAATGCAGCCTTGCTCAACCTGCCCTTCCTGGCTTCCGTCCCCTGGCCGCATCTGCTCGACATACCCGGAAATCTGGAAGCCACAGCCCGAACGGTATTCCTGGCAGGCGTGGTCACGGCTCAAATCGGCAACGCCTTTGCCTGCCGCACACTCACTGCTCATGTCACCCAGATGGGCTGGGGCAGCAACAAACCCCTGCTGGCAGGCGCGGCGCTTTCGCTCGTCATTATCGCCGGGTTGGTCTACCTGCCGCCCCTCCAGAACGCGTTCGATAACCAGGTTTTTCCGGCCGAACTCTGGCCGTTCCTGTTCTTCTATGCCCTTGTGATTTACACATTCGAATGGTTTCGAAAACGTTTTGTCCAACTTGTTGAGAAAAAAAGACCGAGAGGAGGTAAACCATGAAAGTCATTGTCATGGGCTGCGGTCGAACCGGTTCCCAGATCAGCATGGTGCTGGAACGGGATGGTCACGACGTCACAGTCATTGATCACGATGCCAACGCCGAAGGCCGACTCGGCGCGAATTTCCGCGGCCGGGTCATCCGGGGCGTGGGCTTTGACAAGAGCGTGCTGACCGATGCCGGCATCGAAAAGGCCGATGCGTTCGTGGCTGCCAGTTCGTCGGACAATGCCAATATCGTGGCAGCGCGCATCGCCCGCAACATATTCCACGTCCCGCGCGTGGTGGCGCTTCTCTACGACCCGCGCCGGGCAGAGATTTACCAGCGCCTCGGCCTAACGACCATTTCCTCGACCACCTGGGCCGCTGAGCGTATCCGCCAGGTGCTGACCCACACCGACTTCGATGTGTGGGACATCTTCGGGCGGGGTGAAGTCTCCATCGTCAGCCTAGACGCGCCGTCACATTTGGTTGGGCGCAGCATTGCA
>JACQYE010000044.1 GCA_016208355.1 Chloroflexota bacterium
CTCGCTGGAGTTTGCCCGCGCCATCGAAAAACGTTACCTCGACCTGGGCGGGGAGATCGTCTACCGCTCCCAGGTGGAGAAAATACTGGTTGAAAATGGGAAGGCTGTCGGTGTGCGGCTCTACAACGACGAAATCCACACCGCCGATTACGTCATTTCCGCCGCCGATGGGCACACGACCATCTTCGACATGCTCGGCGGCGTATTCGTGGACCGGAAAACGAAGCGCATGTACGACGGTCACCTGCCCACCCACCAGATGGTGCAGGTCTCGCTGGGCGTCAAACGCGACCTGTCTGCCGAGTCGCACTGGGTGACACATTTGCTCGACGAACCGGTGCTGGTGGCAGGTCAGGAACGCAGCGAGATCGGCGTCAAACATTACTGCTTCGACCCGTCCCTGGCCCCGGCGGGCAAATCGGTGGTCGAGATGATGGTGCGCACCAACTATCCCTACTGGCAGCACATCTACGGGCGCAGCCTGTACGACAGCGAGCAGTCCCAGGTCACGGACGTGCTGCTCGACCAGGTGGAACGCTGGCACCCCGGCCTGCGCGCCGACGTGGAGTTCCGCGACGAGGCCACCCCGCTCAGTTACGAACGCTACACCGGCAACTGGATGGGCGCCACCTGCGGCTGGCTGCTGGCAAAAGAGACCGTCCCGCTGATGATCCAGGGCGTACCCAAGACCCTGCCCGGATTGAAAAACTTCTGGATGGCCGGTCAGTGGGTCGAGCCCGGCGGGACCGTCAGCCTGGCGGCCGCTTCGGGGCGGAATGTGGTACAACTTATCTGTGCGCAGGATAGAAAGCCATTCCAAACAAGCCTGCCATAAAAAACCAATGCCCAAACTACTTGACGAGATAAAATACGACCTGGCTTTCCTGAAATCGCACACCCTGCAGCCGAAATGGTTCAAGGTGGTGAAGGTGTTCATCCTCCTGGGATTCCTGGGTGGTTACCTCTGGTTGTTTGGCCTCGCCAAGACCGCCCTCTTTTTGGGCATATTTCTTTTCCTGATGCTGATCGTGCATTTCACTTATCGCATCAAAACCAGGAAATACACCCGGAGTTGGCTGGACTTTACCGCCCCTCAGGATACAGATGCAACCGCGCCCAAACGGATCGGGAAGTTCTATTATCCTGCCATTCTTGTAAACCTGGCGATCTCCCTGCTGGTCAGTCAAATGTTGGGGATATGATTAGACTTTATCCGTATTAACCGCCAAGGCACGGGGAGCGCCAGGAATCATCCTGCTGCTCCTTGCATAAATAACCGAACTGAAGCAGTTAAAAACAGGGAAAAAACGACGATTTGGGTTCGGATATTAACGCAGTACTCTGTAAATTCGCCAAGAAAAAAACCTTGGCGGCTCCAATTCCATTTGGCGCCTTTGCGTCTTGGCGGTTAAAATTATTTGAAAAGCTGTTTATTATTCAGAATTGGCTTTATAGAACCGCAGCAGTAGCGGACACGTATATTCATCGTATCGAAACTGGCAACAAGGAGTCATCCGTATGAGCGCAATCGAAGTCAAAAACCTGCACAAAGCCTTCGGCGACCTGAAAGCCGTGGACGGGGTTTCGTTCGATGTCCAGCAGGGCGAAATCTTCAGCCTGCTCGGTCCGAACGGGGCCGGGAAGACGACCACCATTTCGATGCTCTCCTGCCTGCTGCGCCCGGACCAGGGCGACGCGCTCGTGATGGGACATTCCATCAAGGCTGACCAGATGGGCGTCAAATCGGTGCTGGGAGTCGTGCCGCAGGAAATCGCCCTCTACAACGACCTGTCGGCGCGTGAGAACCTGACCTTCTGGGGCAAAATGTACGGGCTGCGCGGCGCGCCGCTCAAGCAGCGCGTGGACGAGGTGCTGGAAATCATCGGCCTGACCGAGCGCGCCAAAGACCGCGTCGGCAAGTATTCGGGCGGGATGAAGCGCCGGGTCAACATCGGCGTGGCGCTGCTGCACAAGCCCCAAGTCATCTACATGGACGAGCCGACCGTGGGCATTGATCCGCAGTCGCGCCGCAACATCCTCGACAGCGTGGTGGCGCTCAAGAACCAGGGGATGACCGTGCTCTACACCACGCATTACATGGAAGAAGCCCAGGAACTCTCCGACCACATCGCCATCATGGACACCGGCAAGGTGATCGCATATGGCACGAACGCCGAACTGGTGAAGATCGTCGGCCAGATGGACCGCATCACGCTGACGGTCAGCACTGACGGCGGACGCGTGGCCGAAGCCTGGAAAGTCGTCAAGGGTGTGAAGCAGGTTAAAGCCGAGGATGGGACTCTCGTTGTCCTTGCCGAAGACAGCAACCAGGTGCTGCCGCGGCTGTTCGAAGCGGCCAGCACCCAGGGTACGCGCATCACCTCGGTGACCATCCAGGAACCCAACCTGGAAGCGGTATTCCTGCATTTGACGGGGAAGGCTCTCAGGGATTAGGTAACAAGGTACAAGGTGATAAGGCCCCTGATTCCCCAATCCCTAATTACCTGTTTCCTGATTACCTTCCGAAGGAAAGACCATGAAAATCTTCGATATTGCCCTCAAAGACCTGACCCGTTCCTTCCGCAGCGTGTTCGCCGTGCTGTTCATGTTCGTCATCCCACTGGTGGTGACAGGCATGTTCTACGTGATGTTCGGCGGGATGGCAGACAGCGGGACCGGTTTCAGCCTGCCGCAGACGAACGTCGTCATTGCCAACCTGGACGAAGGCGGCTCCGGTTTCGACATGGCGATGAGCCAGTTCCCCGCCGACGCCAACATCCAGTCCATGGGCGACATGATCGTCTACACGCTCCAGCAGGATAATCTGGCCGACCTGATGCAGGTCACGCTCGTGGACAGCGCCGAGGCGGCCCGCTCCGCCGTGGACGCGCAGGAGGCGGGTGTGGCGGTCATCATCCCGGCGGACTTCTCGGCGCAGTTTTCGGACCTGGAAGGTCAGGCCGTGCTCGAAGTCTACCAGGACCCGACGCTGATCCTCGGCCCGGCCATCGTCCGCTCGGTGCTGAACCAGTACATGGACGGTATTTCCGGGGCGAAGATCGCCGTCAACGTAGCCCTGGCCCAGACCGGTTCCGGCGACCCGGCCTTCATCGGTCAGGTGGTGGAAGCCTATCTCACGGCCACCGAAGCGACCCGTGACCCGGCGGCCCTGCTCGAAGTCCGCGCCCCCGCTGCGGGGGAGACGGAAGAAGTCCCGTTGCTGTTGCGCATCATCGGTCCCATCATGGGCGGGATGATGGTCTTCTACGCCTTCTACACCGGCACCGCCACCGCCGAGACGCTCCTGCAGGAAGATGAGATGGGCACACTGCCGCGGCTGTTCACCACGCCGACGACGCAGGCCACCATCCTGGGCGGGAAACTACTGGCCGTGCTACTGACCGTGACCATCCAGGTCATCGTCCTGCTCACGCTGGGCGCGCTGATCTTCGGCATCAATTGGGGCAGCCTGGGTTCCATCCTGCTCTTCTCGGCTGGCACCATCCTGGTCGCTTCCGCTTTTGGGGTCTTCGTCAACTCTCTGCTCAAAAGCACCAAGCAGGGCGGCATCGTCTTTGGCGGTGTGCTGACCTTCACTGGCATGATCGGGATGATGCCCATCTTCGTCTTCAGCAACCCGTCGGCGACCATAGACACCATCTCCCTGCTTGTACCGCAAGGCTGGGCGATCCACGGTCTGTTACAGTCCATGCAGGGCGCCGCGACCGGAAACCTGCTGCTCACCATGCTGGTGATGCTCGCCTGGTCGGTGGCGTTTTTCGGGATTGGCGTGTGGAGATTCCAGAAGAGGTTTGCATGATGTGCAGGGGCGCAGCGTGCTGCGCCCCTGCGCCCTTACGGCTCGATCACCGATCTGATTCCCTCACCCCTCCCCAACACATCAAAGGGGTCGTTGATTTTGTCGAGCGGGAATTTTGCCGTCACCAGCGGTTTCAGCCAGGGCGATACAGACCCGCGCCTGCCTGTGGCTGTCATCAACCAGGATGGCGGCGACCCTTCGACAAGCTCAGGGCTGCGCCTGAGCCTGCGACTGGTGAGCCTGCTGGAGAACTCCGAAGTCATTGCCGTTTCCCAGGACGAAGAACAGACCCTGGCCGATTACGAAAAGTCGCTCGCGAAAGGCGACCTGGCCGGGATCCTCACCATCCCCGCGGGCTACACCGAAACGCTCCTGACCGGTAACCTGCCGCCGCTGATCCTGGAGGCCGACACTGCCCAGACTGCCGGGACGACTGTCCAGGGTGAAATCCTGGCAGCCGCAACCCGGCTGGTGAGCGCCGTGCAGACCGCGCTGATCGTCGGCGAGACTTCGTCCGCTTTCACCCCGGCCTTCGAGCAGGCCCTGGCCGCCTGGGAGGAGCCGCCCATCCGCATCGAGACGGCCTCCGCCGCGCTGGTGGAGACTGAAGAACAGCCCAGCACGCAGGTCGCCTCGCTGGGGCACACCGCGCCGGGGATGATGCTCCAGTTCGGCATCGCCAGCCTGCTGACCAGCGCCACGGTCGTCGTCAACGAGCGCAAGACGCGTTCGCTCCAGCGCCTGCTGACAACGGCCACCCGGCGTCCGCACATCCTGCTCGGTCATTTCCTGGCCATCTTCGTGCTGCTCTTCGCCCAGTTCCTCGTGCTGATGGTCTTCGGGCAACTCATCCTGAAAGTGGATTACCTGCGCGTCCCCGGGGCGAGCCTGCTGGTGGCGCTGGCTTCCAGCCTGTGCATCGCCGCGTTGGGACTGCTGATCGGCGTGCTGGCGAAGAGCGAGGAGCAGGCCATCGCTTTTTCGCTCATCCCGATGTTCATCTTCTCCGGGCTGGGCGGAGCCTGGGTGCCCCTGGAATTCACCGGAGCGACCTTCCAGGCCATCGGCCATATCACCCCCATCGCCTGGGCCATGGACGGGTTCAAGAATATCACCGTGCGGTTGCTGGGACTCGAGTCCGTGCTGTTGCCGTCCGCCGCGCTGGCGGGTTATGCGCTGCTGTTCTTCCTGCTGGCGGTGTGGAGGTTCCGGCGGGTAAGTGAGTAAATCAGGATCGGGTGGACGAATGTCCACCCGAATTTTTCGTTTATGCGCCTGCCTATTGCCGGAAAAAGGAACTTGTTGTATAGTTTTCCAGGCAATCCCGGCTGCCAAAGCATAATCATTATCAAGAGGAGACCAATGAACCGAAAAAAACAACCCGTAGCCCTGATCGTATTGATGGCAAGTATGTACCTGCTTCCATGTTGCCGACCCGCACAGCTACCTGGCCCGGCAAGTACGCCCATTTTGACAGCTACGATTGAACCTGCCAATGTCCCCACCTCGACAATCACATTACTACCTACCCACACCAATTCACCCACACCTGGGCTACGCCCCGGTTTCCAGGTGGGAGGAAAGCCGTTCCGATTCGTAGGAGCATTTATCCCCGGCTGGTACTGGAGTGAATGGAGGCAGGCAAATGATATTGCCCTGATCACGGAGGCCAGGCAAGCGGGCATCACCGTATTGCAT
>JACQYE010000045.1 GCA_016208355.1 Chloroflexota bacterium
GGATCGGGCGGATGAGCGCAGATTTTTTTGGGGTTTTATCTGCGGAAATCATTTGAATCGGCGTCATCCGCGTGCGATTTGTGAACGTCAAGAGTAATGTACGGTAGAAAAAGCGCAGTAAAATGATTATATCTCATCAAAGGAGTGCCGATGCCGTCCCTTGAATCCCAGGAAAGTTCCTCCCCCATCGTGACCCGCGCCGTAGCCGCCGGACTGCGCGGCGAGTACACGGACAACTACCTGCTCCCCGGCTGGCAAAAGGCGCTCCTGCTGGGATTGGGGGCCCTCCCCCAGGGCGCAGCCCGATTCGTCATCAGCCGCTTCCAGACCCTCTCCGGCCTGCCGCCGAAAGCGCTGGAGAACTTCTCGATCAACGACCTGATCGAGGAACGACTTTCTGACTACGCGCAGTTGACCGGGAAATTCCCCGCCGTCACGCTCGGCGCGGCGCTCGGCGGCGCGACCGCCTACCTGTCGCTGGCGCTGGGCGGCCCTTTCCTGCCCCAGACCTTTGTCACCACACTCAAGGGCGGCTCCCCCGACGGCGACGTAAACGTCTACCTGAACCGATCCCTGGACCGCGCCCTGAAGATTGCAGACGAAAACCCCGGCCTGATGACCATCCAGCACTATGACCCGGTCCACGACGGCTGGCTGACGCGCCGGGTCAACCACCTGCGCTTCAAACTCCTCGACCTGCCGCCGGCCTACGCGGATTTCATCCGCCAGCGGCTGGAACCGGGCGGGGCGGTCGTCTATCTCGAAGGCGGGGCGCAGTGGCTGAGATACCGGCTTGGTCCACGCAGCATCTTCCAGGTGGGCGGTTGGGGAGATATTTCTGCAGAGGAGTTCCTACAGGGAAGCGAACGACTGAGGCGGTATGCGCAAGAGGCCGGGCTGAAGTCGAGTGCATGGAGCATGGAGAATAGCGAATGGCCTTTGGAGAGGGGCCCGGAATCGGAATGGGGTTCCGAACCGGGACTGGGCGCGGCGCTGGAGGCCTTTTGCCGGTCCGAAAAGATTCGCTTCGTCCGCATCCCCCTGCCCCACCCGGATGACTTCTCGCGCCTGGCGTTTGCCGCAGCCCTGAAACTGCTTGCAAAAGAAAACCGCGCCTCGGCGGGGGTGCTGGTGGAAATGTTCAGCCAGTTCGACGCCCACGCCGCCCGGCAGGCGGGACTGCTCCCGCTGTGGCTGATCTTCAACACGCAGGACAGCGCCCGCTACCTGAAACAGATGTCTGCCCGCTTCCCGAAAGACAAGCCGGTCTTCTTCTCCCCGCTCTCCACCTTCTCCCAGACGCCTGACCTGGTCTCATGGGACGAGTGGCAGGCGGCGATTGGCCGGGACTTCGTCAACGTCGGGGCGCGCCAGAGCCACTACCCGGCCGATGCACGCGCGCTGGTCAAGTGGGCCATGCCGCTGCGGGAATGGGCGGCGGAGAACCGGAACCCGGTCGCAGGGAGGCTGGAGGCGGAGGAGTTGCAGGGATTGGGGCAGGAAATTGAGTAAACTTCGTTATTCCAATTATGCTATACTATTTTGCAGAGAAAGTTACCTAAATGCCGCCTAATGTCATAAATTTTTTGGGGCGTAGGGCAATCGCATTTGGAATAATTGATGACGATTTCAGCTGTTTTGTTTGGGGCTGAAGCCCCGGCTCAGTTCATGGGAGCCCCTGCGGGGCTAAAATTGCCAGCCCGTAGGGCTTTCAAGTACTGAGAAGCGGCTTTAGCCGCGCCGAAAAGTTGAAATGCGATTGCCCTAATTCCTCCTGCCCGGCTGTTAATAAAATGTGCGATAATTGATGAAGTCCAGTCGCTGCCGAATTGTCCCCGCCGGGGAAGCCAAACGGTTCGGCTTAGCCCATTTACCGGAGGATCTTACCCAATGTCAAACATAGAAACTGTTGTTCGCCAAATCAATAAGGAGCTGGTTCCCCAGTTCGAGGCCAGGCTGCGTGAACACCTTGTCCTCCAGGACCGGGACTGGCTCATCGAACAGATTGTCCGTCTCACGCTGGATGCGCACAGCCTGCACGAAATGGATCGCAAGCACCTGCAGGAAGCCAAAGCCGTAAAGAGGCATGATCGGGTGGCGCGCGTCCGCAAACTGGCATTCGACCGGGAGAAACTCGTCGCTTTCATTGACCGTTATGCTGCCTACGACCGTGACAAACTCATCGGCGAGCGCTTCCTGCTGCCCTCTGCGCCTGAGAAAGGGACCGATTTGCTGACAGACGGGGATCGCACCCCGCAGGGCAACGAACTTCTTCTCCATGCCAAGGACTTTCTCTTTGCCCTGCTCTTCGGCGACGAGGGGACGAATACGCACCTGGAGCGCACGCAGCGGGAACTCCTGACCCTGGCCGTCCCGCGCGACAAGGCGGACGCCCTCGATTTCATGAAAGCCACCACCGAACTCAGCGCCCTCGGCACCTGGCAGGACCCGGAGCGGGTCTCGAACGACCAGCGCGCCGACAACGTCCTGCTCGAGGTCGAATTCGGCGAAGTCGAAGGCGAACTTGTCGGCGATGGCATCGTCCGTGCCCTGAGCCTGATCAACAGCCTGGAGATCAACGAGCAGATTCTCTACGCGCGCATGATCAACGTGGAGCAGACCACCCTTATTTCCTGAATGGATCCTGCCTGATTTAGGAGCCATTTTCAATCAACCAGCCGGACAGGATTTCTCCTGCCCGGCTGTTCGATTGCGCCTCTCACGGTCGCCAACGCGGATAATCCTCTTCTGTATCCGGAGATTGGGAGATATTCACCGGGTTGCTCCCATCGGCATTCATTACGTAGACCTCGTCGTTGCCATCCCGATTGGTCAGGAAGGCAATCTGGCTGCCATCCGGCGACCAGACGGGGTTCCACTCTCTTGCGTCAGGTGTATTCGTCAGGTTAATCCAACCTGTTCCATCGGCATTGATGACAATAATGTCTGCCCGTCCACCCGACTCGACTGCCGAATAGAAGAGCAGCTTGCTACCATCCGGCGACCATTGGGGAGCGCTATAAGTTCCAGCGCTCCATACTTCCGTATCAGGAATAATTTCAGCAATAATGTGAATATCGGTGCCATTTGTGCTCATTGTGCGGACAGTATAGTCGCCGCTAATATATGCGATACGGTTTCCAACTGGCGACCATTGCGAACTCGCAAAATCTCCATTGGAATTTTGAGCCTTAGTCAGATTCACTAGGTCTATCCCGTCGCTCCGAATACTGAATATGTGCAAGCCGCTCCCTTCGATGAGCAAGTCTACTGAAATATATTGTCCATCAGGCGACCAAGATGGGGGCCAGGAAACATATAAAATCCTTTCGTCCTCCGGAATAATCAGTTGGGCCCCTGTTCCATCTACGTTAGAGATATACAAACCCGACCTAGATTTGATTGCCACTTTTTCTCCCTGAGGAGAAGGAATAGGAGGGTATCCAGTAACACCCTCAATCAAACACGTCACGCAAGGGCCTGGGAGGTTTGTCACTAGATTTGCCTGTATATATCTTTTCGAGTATCCTCCCGGGGCTTCATTAGTCCATACAAACATTCCAGAACCATATGGCATGAAAGAAAAATCCTCAGTGAAACCGAGCCAGTCAAAGGCAACTTGTCGATCACTTCCGTCACTGTTTGCCAGCCAAAGGATATCATAGTGCATATAATGCACATCCCATTGGCCATAAGCTACCTGGTTTATAGGGATAGGTACGGTCGTAAGCGTTGGTGAAGAACTTGGAAAGATAGTCGGGGGCAATAAAGTTGATGTAGAGTGAATATCGTTAGGATAACAACCACCGAGGGAAATGATGAGCAGGAAAAATATGACATTATATATACATGTTCTTTTCATGGTAGTCTCCTAAATCATTATGGCGAAAAAAGTAGAATGCTCAAGTGGAATTTCATAATCACACTCCGTGGTTAATTTAATGGTTAGCTTGGTCAATTGAAAACTCGGTCATGAGGTTATTGAAATATATAGCGAAGTCTGGATTTGTAAATTCACAGGACGGATGTGACCAACACGTGAAGGCATCGGCGAAAACTTCAATCGGGACATCTCTGGTGCTTGCTAACGACTGCCGATATTGAACAGGAATTGCATCACTCGCTGCGCCAATGCCCCCTCAAATTGGGTCATTTGATATGCACCTTAAAACTCTACAACAGGCTTACCGTCCTCATCCACCCCGAGAGATATAAATCCATATTCGTCCGTCATTAAGCGATCAACCTCATATGCAGTCTCGTGAGACGCCCACTCTACGACCTCGCTCGCATTATGGGATTCGTTGGTAAACTCAGTAGAAACATACACATATCCTTCTGCTCCAGCGGCCGCGGCACCGCAGCTGCCATTATCCGCCAGCTCAGGGGGATCGGGACAGACGGCTCCGTCCTGAAAGTTATACCGCGCTGGCAGGATTGGTTTGCCAAATCCTTGCCGCCTGATTGTGGTCAGTGAGGCAGAGAGCTGCAGTTTTATCTGGAAAGCGATCCATTTCGGAGTTATTTTCCTCTACTGAGGGGGCCATAAACTCATGGGGGTATATACGCAAGCAGTATTGTCCGGGACCGTGAAAATCGAGTAGAACTCCTCCAGAGTCACTGATGTGACATTCTCCAACGCATAGCCGCTAGTAAGCAACTCCTGGAACCATTCATAGGGAGGGGAGCCGGCCTCACCCGCGCTTACCCGGATATGTGATCGGTGAGGGCAGCCATAATATTGATCGCCCTGAGAATACCGCGTGAATTCATATTCAAGGAAGAAATTCTTCTCTGCGTAATATATGGTAAGAATCATGGGCTGCCATTCATAAGGGCGATCGATGATATCCCGCCCAACCACTAGAAAAGCTTGATCCGGCATGCCATAGTTTGTAAGAATGGAAGGCAGGGAATAATACGAAAACTGCTGAGGGATCGTTTCGTCATAAAGAAGATCCGCGTCTTTTTCTTCAGAAGCAGAGGCATGTAAAGTGAGTTGTTCCAGCCCCCCATCCTCGCTAACGTAATATGAGATATCTAACCATGTGTGTATGTGGTCTTTGCGGTAGATAAGGGTTAATCCACCAACATCCTCGAATTCATCTTCACTTACGTAGATATCTTCCGATTGGACATCTCCGAATTGGCGGACGAATGCATAGACTGTATCCATACTGATCGAACCTGGCGTCAGCCCCCATAGGCAGGGCAAACGGCAGCCGCCATTGTTTACTGCCAGGGATTCGAACGCCAATTTCCAGGCCTCGTCAGGAGACAGGGTTGGTATGGGGGAGGGAGTTTGGGAGGCGGTGGGAGTGGGAGATGCCTTGGCGGTGTGTTCAAACGATGGGGTAGGTGTTAGTAGATTATGGTTGGTATCGGGTGCACAGCCAGTTCCAATCAATACGATTATGATCGTTGACATCATCCATAGTCGTTTCATCATTCACTCCTTCTGATGCTAGCGGTCAACGGCGGCGCGGATCCAGCCGGGCATGTGTTCTGTATTGAAGGAAGCGCGCTTTTGCCCCATCTCGTTGCCTGCGAACTTGTTGCCGTATATATAAGCAAGACCCATATCGGCGAAAGTTTCACTTGGGCTGCATTCATCTTCCGGTGGGTTGCAGGGATGCTGCCTCCATGGATAATAGGTGTAATCATTTGGTTTATAAAAACCCTCATTATTTTCGTACAATTTTGGAGGAATACTCACGTACGGGCCTCCTTGAGCATATATACTCGTCCCGTTCTCGTCTGTATCATACCAGCGTAACGCGAAAGCATGGGATAGTTCGTGAACAACGCCAAAAGTTCTCCAATCCGGTTTTGTGGGCCAGAGGGTGGCAAACTCGATGTGATTCTCTGTGTGGGTATATCCTCCTTGCGGTCTACAGCCGATGGTGACAGTCTCGCCCTGGTCATTGATGTATGTCCGCGTCCCGGAAAAAACTGGTTTCTGGTTCTCGTCCACACAGAGTTCTATCATTTTTTCTGATCTGCATTCCAGGCAATGTGCATCCCACTCAAAGGTAAATTGGCGGCCATCATGAAGGCCATAAACATCCCGGAAGGCCCGACTAGGTGAACCGCCTATTTCTTCCGCAAATACGCTCCCCATGTCATTTGCCGCAAAATATATTGGTTCGGTGGTATCCAGTGCCCAACTGCCGTTGCCAACTTCTGTCAATCTGATCCCATAATTCTTGAGCATCCTTTCTACACCTGCCAAATCTATGGGGATATTTCGCCTACAAAACTCTTCGTAGACATCTGAACATGGAAATTGATGATTGAAAGGACCCGAGTAGATGATGGACGCTGGCTCAATTGGTGAGGGGTAGATCTGTTGATTGGCATATTTTCCTGCGATCATACCAACTCCAACGCTGCCTGCAATGGCGAGAATACCCGCGGTTAATTCTAAATAGGCGTTTACTTTTCTATTTGAAGTCTTGTTGTAGCGTTTCGAGAGGGTGTATGCAGTTGCTGATCCAATGAATGCAAGCGCAGTACTCCCCCATAGAACAGGGGTTGATGGGGCGGGGGGCTCCTCGCTAAGGGTATTGCTTATCGGAATGAGGAGGACTGCTGGGGTGGTTGACGGCTTATAGACAGGTTGTGCTGTTTGTGTAGGTATGATCGCTGTGGATACAATTGTTGGCGTTGTCAATACAAAGGGATTCGATGATCCACTTTGATCGGCAGGCGGGTTCCCCGGCTGGGCAGGGACTGGCGTTGACGAGGGTACGGGGGTCAAGGTTGGGGTGGGCAGGAGCAGGGAGAAAGTCAGGGTGGCGGCATTGACATTCCCGGCGATGTCGGAAGCGGAAAGAGTCAGGGCGTGGGAACCAGCCGAGAGACCCGCAGTCGGCACTGGGACCGTCTGGCTGGTTGAGCCGGATCCGCTGGACAGGGCCGCGCCGTCCAAAGTCAGAGTCCAGGAGGCTGCGCCGCTGGTGGCATCAGAGATATTCAGGCTCACGCTCAGGCTCTCGCCGCAGTCCGGACAGACAGAAGACGCCCCGCTCAAGCCGACTTGCGGCGGCTGGCTGTCCAACTTGCCGCAGGAGGCGCCCATCAGCGAACTGTCGCCCCAGGAGGAGAGCGCCCAGAAGGTGAAGTCGTTCTGCCCTTCCACCAGCGGCACATTGCAGGAAGCCCCGATGCAGGCGAAGGTCTCACCGTTGCGCGTGCCCTCGATAAGTGTGATACTGTACCCGCCGAGAGGTTCATTGGCGCTGAGCGACAGACTGGCTGTCCCCACGCACCAGCCGTCATTGCCGGTCTGGGAGCAATTGATGCTTCCGGCGATGGTGGCAGGCGGATAGGAAGTAGTATGTTCTGTGCTGGTGCAACCGGTCTCACCCGAAGAACATCCCCCGACGTTGTCACTGGTGAGGCTGATGCTGCAAGAGAAGTTCACCCCGCAAGTGCCTCCCCAGCCTGCGCCGCACGCGGTTGGACTGTTGTTGAAAAAGCCGGCCGTGAGGGCGGCATCC
>JACQYE010000031.1 GCA_016208355.1 Chloroflexota bacterium
GGCGGGGAAAGGGATGGCGTTATGATCCAGACTTCAGTGGTTCATGCCTCCTGTAGCCCCTACGGGTTTGCAAAGTTGGCGGTTGGTTACCACAGTAATCTTCCATGGTTTATGGCTGGGGCGTGGACGGCGTGTACTCGTACAGCACGTCGCCCAGATTCTCGTCCCAGCGGGCAGGGTGGGCGCGGTCGGCCATTTCTGCCAGGGCTGCCAGCGAAGCGAGTTTTCCGGCCAGGCCGCCCCCCGGATAAGCCCAGTCCCTGATCTCCAGCCAGTCTTCCGGCTGGGTGTTGGCCGGGTTGTCGGGGAAATCCAGCCCGGAAGAGGCGGTAAACTGTTGAAGGTAAACACGGTCCGGGTTCAGGCGCACCCAGCGCAGCAGCGCCGCGAAGCGGAAGCCCTGGAAGGCCTGGTGGATATGAGGCTTGTCTACAGCCACCTGGGCGTGGTCGCTCCGGGCAAAGACCAGCATGACCTTCATATCGGGGGTTTTCAGCGCCAGGTCCATGTAGCGCGGTGGGGACTGGCGGAAGGCCCAGGCTTCGGCGGCTTCCTGCGGGGTGGCCAGGTCAGCTGGCCAGGTCTCGGATGTCAGCACACCGTTATCGAGCAGGGCCTGGGTGAGTTTCACCGAATAATAGCGCTTGCCGAACATCTGCGGCACCTGCCAGCCGAAGAGTTGGTCAGCCTCGCCCGGGAGGCCGTCTCCGTCCAGGTCGAGATAGGGTCGGCCAATGAAATGGCTGTTCTCGTCTGTGTATTCTGCGTCCCAGCGCAGGGTGCCATAGTTGACGGTCAGCTCCGACGGGCTGTACCCGGCGGGATAGGCGTAGAACGGGTTCTGGACCGGCAGGCCGTCCTCATCGTAGTGGCCGATTTCCAGGCTGGACAGGGTATCCACGGTGGGGTTCTCTTGCCCGACAAAATACTCCACGCCGATCAGTCCGATGGAGGTGAAATCGGGTTCGGTCATGAAACCACCCGCTTCGGTGAAGAATGGCGAGACGATTACCACCACGCCTGCGCCTTCCGGGAAGCGCGGCGTCTCCGGGTAGGCCACCAGCACGGCGATCTCCCCGATACCTTCTGATGTGATGGTTGTCGTCAGCGTTTTACCGCTCAGGGAGGCCTGCTCGCAATCCTCCGGGCAGGAGAGGGGGTCCTCGAACGCGCCGCAGACGCCGTCTCCGCAGCCGGGCACGGCGGTAGGAATCTCGGTCCCGGACGCGGCAGGGGCGCAGGCGGCCAGGAGCAGCCCGGTGAGGGCGAGCAGGATGAGGGTCCGGCAAGTACGCATTGTTTCCTCCAAAACCTGACAGGTGTCATATTGCAGAGTTGACCGAAACACGATAAGATTATAGTGCCATGCTGAGAATTCTGTTAGTGTTCCTTCTGGCAAACGCAGCGTCAGATTAAGCCTGACAGGTGAATCATACCTGCCAGGTTTTTTTATTCGCTGTGTTCAAATCCAACATAAGGAGAACGAATGCAGACACCCTGGGAATATCGCTATTCCTATCGTGCCCAGCGGATGGGGAGTTCCGTCATCCGCGAACTGCTCAAACTGACCGAACAGCCGGACATTATTTCATTTGCAGGCGGGCTGCCGGCGCCGGAGGTCTTCCCGCTCAAGGAATTCCGGGAAGCCTGCAACGTGGTGCTGGATACGTGCGGAGCGCAGGCTTTGCAGTATGGCACCACCGAGGGCTACCGGCCTTTGCGTGAGATGATCGCCCGCCATGCGGGGCGCTACGGAATCGAAGTGACGGCGGAAAATATCCTCATCACCTCCGGGTCGCAGCAGGCGCTGGATTTCATCGGGCGGCTGTTCATCAACAGCGGCGACCATGTGCTGGTGGAATCGCCCACTTACTTGGGAGCGCTGCAAGCCTGGAACGCGTATGGGGCAAATTATATCTCGGTGCCGTCTGACGAGAACGGCATGATCGTGGACGAACTGGAGAAAGCCCTGCGGGTCGGGCCGAAGTTCATTTACGTACTGCCCAACTTCCAGAATCCAACCGGCTCGACCCTGACCCTGGACCGCCGCAAAAAACTGGTGGAACTGGCCGACAAGTATGGTGTGCCAATCGTGGAGGATGACCCCTACGGGCAACTGCGATTCGAGGGGGAGCACCTGCCCTCGGTGGTCTCCCTGGACAGTGAGTTCCGCGGGCCGAACGGCGGCCATTACAGCGGCAACGTCATCTACTTGAGCACTTTCTCGAAACTCCTGGCTCCCGGCCTGCGCCTGGCGTGGATCATCGCCCCGGAGGAGGTCATCCGCAAGATCGTCATGGCCAAGCAGGCCGCCGACCTGCACACGGCCACTTTCAACCAATTTGTAGCCTACGAGGTGGGCAAGGGCGGGTTCCTGGATGAGCATGTCAAGTTCATCCGCCAGGTTTACAAGGAACGCCGCGACATGATGCTGGAGACGATGGACGAGACTTTCCCCTCCGAGGCGCGCTGGACACATCCGCAGGGAGGCATGTTCCTGTGGGGCATCCTGCCCGAAGACATGGATGCCGCAGATGTTCTGAAGAAAGCCATCGAGCGCAAGGTGGCCTTTGTGCCGGGCGCGTCGTTCCACCCGAATGGCGGGGGGAAGAATACCATGCGCATCAATTTCTCATATTCCAAGCCGGAGGTCATCCGCGAAGGCATCACCCGGTTAGGTATGTTATTGAAGGAACTGGTAGCGGAGAAGAAGTGACGGTTCCTGAGTACTAATCCTCACCCATCCCCCCTGCCCCTTCCCAATATGGGAGGGGGTGTAAATTCGAAAAATAGGGTGCGAGCAGGCGCAGAGCGCCGCTCGCACCCTATTTTTCGCGCTTTATTCAAATTACTCGCGCACGTAGGGGACGTATTCGGCGCGCGCCAGTCCCTGCTCGATGGCTTTTGTCGCCACGGCGTGAGCCACCGCCTCATGGAGTTTCCGGTCCAGCGGGCTGGGGACGAGCTGGTCGTCCGGCGTCTGGGCGGCGATGGCCCCGGCGGCAGCCACCAGCATTTCGTGGGTGATGCGCGGCGACCAGGTGTCCACCGCGCCGCGGAAGATGCCGGGGAAACCCAGCACGTTGTTGACGGACTTGCCATCAGCGGCGAAGGCCGCACCGGCTTTGCGCGCCGCTTCGGGTTCGATCTCCGGGCGTGGGTTGGAGAGCGCCAGGATGATCTGTCCTTTGCGCACCATTTCGGGTTTGATCAGGCCCGGCGCACCGGTGGTGGCGATGACGATGTCGCAGTTTGCCATGATCTCCTTCAAATCCGAGCGCTTGCCGCCGTTGGATTCGTGGCGTGTGAGGGCGTCTTCGTTCAAGTCCGCGCCGTAGACCGGGTTGCCGGTGATGCGCATGAGCATCTTTGCAATGGCATTCCCGGCCGCGCCCAGACCAACCTGCCCGATGACCGCCTTTCCCAGGTCGCGCCCGGTCTTGCGGGCGGCCACCGTCAGCGCGGCGGTCGTGACGACGGCTGTGCCGTGCTGGTCGTCGTGCAACACAGGAATATCGAGTTGTTTCTGGAGTTCTTCCTCGATCTTGAAACAACGCGGGGCGGAAATATCTTCCAGCTGGATGGCGGCAAAGGTAGGGGCGATGGCCGCCACGATTTTGATGATCTCGTCGGCGTCCTTGGTGTTGACCAGGATCGGCACCCCCGAAAGCCCCTCACGATGGCGACCATGTGGCAGGTCGAAGTGTAGGAACGCGCCAGTTTTGGGTCCTTGGCGATTTTCATGCAGACTTCGGCCACACCCGGCGTGTAGACCCGGCGCAGGGTGGTGATGGAGTCGATCTGATAGCGCGAGCGGACGGCGATCTTGCCCTTCAGGTGCAGGGCCATCACCTCGTCGCGCACATCCAGCAGGCGCGTGCCACGGTTGCGGCGAATGGCCTCCAGTACGATCTCCAGATGCTTTTCATCGTCTGCGAAAATGGTGATGTCGCGTACCACCTGCGTGGAGGTCTCATTGAGCAGTTCGATGCTGCCCACGTGCCCTCCCACGACGGTAATGGCCGTCAGCAGGCGGCCAAACGTGCCCATTTCCTGGCTGTTGACCACCCGCACGATGCGTAAAATCTTGTCTTCCCAACTCATATTTACCTCGATGTGATGTAAGATTCCGGGGGCGCAAGAGCGCTTCCGGTTGGATGACTAACCTCCAATTTCGCTCATCACACGATTCAGGGGGATTTCCCCTTCGGCCAGGCCGTGTCCCCAGGGCTTACTCCAGACTCCGTCCAGGACCAGGGTACGGAGTTCCTCCAGCGTGGCGCCTCCGCGCAGGGGCGTCAGGAGGTCTATTTCATGTTCGCGCAGCAGGCACATGCGCAGGATTCCGTCGGCGGTGAGGCGGGCACGCGTACAATCGGCACAGAAGGGTGCGCTGACGGATGAAATAAAACCGACATCCCCTTTCGCTCCAGGGATGTGGAAGACGCGCGCTTCCCCGTCGAGTTTCCCATCGTTTGCAGGCGCAAGCGGACCGAGAGTCTGCTCCACGCGTCCGATCATTTCCTCGGCTGATACCATCTGCCCGGTCTGCAGGTCTGTAGCCCCGGCGAAGGGCATCATCTCGATGAAGCGTACCTGCCAGGGATGTTCGATGGTCAGGCGCGCCAAGTCTGTCACGTCTTCTTCATTGTAACCGCGCACGATGACAGCGTTGAGTTTGACCGGCGCCAACCCGGCCTGTTCAGCGGCCAGGATGCCCTCCCAAACGTCCTCGATATCGCCCCAGCGGGTGAGACGTTTGAACTTGGCGGGGTTGAGGGTGTCGAGGCTGACGTTGACGCGCTTCAGCCCGGCCCCGGCCAGGGGTCCGGCAAGTTTCGACAGGAGCACGCCGTTGGTCGTCATGGTAACGTTGCGGATGCCGGGCGTCCCGGCGATGCCGCGTACGATGTCCACCACGTTGAGGCGCACAGTCGGCTCGCCTCCCGTCAGGCGGATCTTGTCGAATCCCAGGTTGGCGAACAGGCGCGTCAGGAGCAGGATTTCATCATCCTGCATCATTTCCGCGTTGGGCCGGAAGGTCATCTCCTCCGGCATACAATACACACAGCGCAGGTTGCAGTGGTCGGTAAGCGAGATGCGCAGGTAATGGATTTTTCGTCCGAATCGGTCAAAGGCCATAGGTCCTCACAAATACCAGTAAAAGCAGGTTGATTATAACAAAACAATCCTCTTGCCAACCCGAAACTGCCGCCAAAATGATTGCAATTGGATATTGGCTATACCCTCACCTTGAGGAACATTTCCCCGCAGGCCATGGAGTATTCACCCCCGGATCCGTCCTCTGACATGTCCCACCAGGCCGAGAGCAGGCTGTGACAGATTGCCCAGGCATGCAGGCGCCCAGGGTCGAAGCCCAATTCTTCACTCAGGATTTTGATGCGCCGTTCGGTCACTTGCAAGGCATTGGGGCGTTTGATGAATTCGTCCCAGGGATTGAGCAACAGGGGAGCCGGTTCGTACTCGTCTGCGCCGATGACGCCCTTCGGGTCAATCACCAGCCAGCCGCGTTCCGAGTCCAGGATATTGAAGTGGTGGCAGTCGCCGTGCAGGACAACCGGTTCACGCAAATCGGCAAACAGATCGGGGAGCAGGCTTTCGGCTGTTTCCACCAGCCGACGGGGGAAAGGCCCGGTCCCGCCGCCGAAGCGCGGGCGAAGTTTCTTCAGTTCATCGAACCATCCCTTGAGCGTAATCAATGGTTCGTTTGCGGGCGCGGGCCGCCAGAGTCGTTTCATCACGCGGGCAGCAATGGCAGTCTGTTCCTCGTCCCTGCCATGTTTGTGGAGCATCGTGCCGGGGCGCAGGCGCTCGATGACCAGCATTCCGGCTTCCGCATCGGCTTCGTAGAGGCGGCAGGCGCCCTCCCCGTTGTAGAGCCGCAGGGCGGCAATCTCGCTGGTCAACTCGCGGTTGGGGACACCAATCTTCAGGATGCAGTCCGTTCCGTCGCGGCGGCGGGCGGGAGCAACGTAGTTGTAGGAAAGGCCGGGGACTGCTGGACCAGGTTCCAGGTCCCAGCGCGCCGCGGCCTCTGCGATGAGACCGGGCAGGCGCTCCAGCCAGCCTGCGCCTTCAGGGAAGGCGTTCAAGATGCGGGTGATGAAATCGGGAGACAGGTACATGGGGAAAGTCACATGGGGCAGGGCGATTATACTGCCTGCCAAGGGGATTTATGTACTGCTTGACTCTCTCTTGACTTTTGTTCATAATGGATTTACCGTTGCCCAAAAAGGAGAAGCACGCCATGAAGCGTTCACCCTGGTTCAGAAAATTGACCACCTTTGGCTTTGCCCTGACGTTGATCGTTCTGGGGCTTTTACCGGCGCTGCCCGCCGCGGCTGACGATGAATTCCCCCAAGAAAATGCCTGGTCGCGCGCCACGCCATCAATCGTTTGGTGTGATGACCCGGAGTCCACAACCACCCTCGAGGTGCATATCGTCGGGCGGAACGACGTGGCCCGGGTCTGGATCACCGGCCTGGTGTGGTCCGACGACGAAGGACGCGTTGAACTCTATGACGACGGTACGCACGGCGACCCGGCTGCTGGGGATGACGTTTTTACCCTGGGCGGAGTCGTCCTCCCCTGCAATCCGGATTTTGTGGAAGGCCAGGGCGGGTATGACCGCTGGATGGGCATGCTGCGGGTGGAACTCGATAACGGCACCCAGACCGGGAACAACTACGGCATATCTGCCGGGGTGGTGCACACAGACTATAAAGGCGTTTTTTCGGTGCAGGATTTCGGCAGCGGGCTTTCGGCCACTGCCTACGCCTTCTTTATCCAGGACAGCAGCTACGAAGTCATGGACGGCTACCCGATTGCCTCGGTAACGTGCGGGAAGAGTAATTTCATGGCCTATCGCAAACTCTATAGTGTCCTGCCGGATGCCTTCGATTTTGCCATGGTCATGCCCGGGCTGCAGATTTTCCGCCCCGCTGACCTGGCCGAGAACGTGCCCTACGACGTGCTCGTCTCCAATTCGGTCGAACACATTGGCATGGATATTATGGACAATACTGCTGAGTTTGGTTCGGCAGGGCGGTTGAAGAGCGCCATCTATCACTCGTTCGGCGAACTTTCCATCTTCGATCACGAAGTCGCCCACACCTGGGGGGCGGCCATCGGCCAATCGTTGGGCCTCATCAACGAGGACTGGGATGTCAACCAGGGGCATTGGAGCGAAATGACGGATATCGAAGGCCAATTGGGCGCTTATTACTTCGACCCCTCCGGAGCCATTGGCCACTTTGCCTATAACGGCGATGATACCTGGCGGCTGATCCCCAATTACGAAGTGGAGCCATACTCCCCGCTCGAACTCTATATTATGGGTCTGATCCCGCCGGAGGAAGTGCCGCCCGTCCACATCCTGAATGCCCCCAATACCACTGACCAAAGCAGCATCGCCGCATCTTATCAGACGGTCACGATTGACCAGATCATCCAGGCGGAAGGCGGGCCGCGCAGCCCAACGTACGCCGAGTCGCAAAAGGACTTCACCCTGGCTTTCATCGTCACCCAGGATTTACCTTACAACGATGCTGCTTACGCCTACTTCTCGCTGTTGGCCCGTTCCCTGGAGACAACGGATCCGCCGGATGGCTGCTGCTCCGCTCCTTTCTTCTGGGCTACCGGTGGACGCGCCACCCTGACCTCGCTCCTGCCGCTTGATATGCCTGATCCGCTGGCCCAGCCTGAACTGCCCGCACCCAGCGAGACGCCTTTCACCCAGGTCGAAACTGAAGAATCCCCAGTAATCATTTCCCCAACCGAGGAATCCGAGGCCGCCTCTCCGTTTTGCTTCAGTTCTGCCCTGATGGGATTACTGGTTGTGCCAGTCTTATGGGTGGTTTTGCGAAAGAAGAGCGCGTAGACACGCTTCGGGTAAGATATTCACCTTGACCGATCCCGAATACAATGATCTTGGTTAGGCTCTTCCCTATGACCCCTGCCCCAAACCCTTCCAGCATTGGGAAGGGGCCGGGGGGGTGGGCAAGGATCATTCCTTGCTTTTCCAAATCCCAAGACTATTTTCGGGATAACTCAGGTAATTAATTCCCCAACCAATCCGTTCCCATCCAGGTTTATCAATTTCACCGCCTCCAGCCGGTTCCAGCGTGGTTCGGTGGCAGTGGCTCTAACGCGCAGGTAATTATCTGTCAGCCCTTCCACCTTCCAGCCGGAGTCGCTTAGCTGGCTGGTGGATTCCCACAGCACGGGGAGCGTCTGGCCGATGAAGAGGCGGCGATAGGCTGCGCCCGATTCTGCCAGGGCGGCGCGCAGGCGGGCGCTGCGGGCTTTGGCAATGTCACCGCGGATGTGTCCCTTCATGCGCGCCGCGGGCGTTCCGGGCCGCGCCGAGTAGGTGAAGACATGCCCTCCGGCAAACTCCAGCGCTTTGACAAAGTCCAACGTTTCGGCGAACTCCGCCTCCGTCTCGCCGGGGAAGCCGGTGATGATATCCGTGGTGATGGCGACGCCGGGGATGGCCGCCCGCGCCCTCCGGACCAGCGCGGCAAAGGCCTCGGGGGAGGTTTTGCGGGCCATGCGCCGGAGCACTGCCGCGCTGCCAGATTGCAGCGGCAAGTGCAGGTGGCGGCAAAGATGCGGATTTGACCACAGGCCAAAGAATTCTGCGTCCAGGTCCCAGGGTTCGAGCGAGGAGAGCCGCAGGCGTGGGGGGGCGGTGCGCGCCAGGAGCGCAGACACCAGGTCCGCGAGGCGTTGCGAGGGAGTGAAGTCCTGTCCCCATGCGCCGAGGTGGACGCCGGTCAGGACGATCTCCTGCGTCCCACCGTCGAGGGCGGATTTCACATCGGCCAGGACGGCCTCCACCGGGCGGGAGCGCGAGTCGCCACGCGCCAGGGTGGTGATGCAGAAGGTGCAAGCATTGTTGCAGCCGTCCTGCACCTTGATGAAGGCGCGTGTGCGGGTGCGCAGACCGGGCAGCGGCTGGCGGGCCAGCGGCTCGAGGTCGAAGAATTCGCCCGGCAGGCCGAGCAGGTCGGCTGCAAGGGAGTCTTTTTCCGGGTTTGGCACGACGCGGGTGACGCCGGGCAATTCGGCGGTTTTATCGGGTTCGAGGGTAGCCCAGCAGCCGGTGGCGATGATTTGTTCCACGCCCAGGCGGTTGGCCCGGCGGATGGCGGCGCGTGAATCGGCGGCCGCCTCGGAAGTGACCGTGCAGGTGTTGACCACCGCCAGGTCCGCTTCGGACGCGGAGGGGACGATCTCGTGCCCGGCTAGGCGGAACTGTCGGGCGATTTGTTCGATTTCCGCCTGGTTGAGGCGGCAGCCGATCGTGTCGAGGTAGACTTTCATCGTCAGGGCTTGTACACCACAAAATTATCGAAACTCACCTCCACCCCGCCTTCGTCGAGCGAACCGGCAATCAGCCCGGCGTCGCCGCGGGGGAAGGAGGTATCCTCGGTCAAGGCGACCATTTGCCCGTTGATGTAGCCGGTCAGGGTGGAGCCGATGCAGTCGAAACGCAGGCGATTGATGTTCTCGCCGTGGGCAATGGCGGCATTGTAGGCCATCATTTCCTGGCCGAGCAGGGAGACTTCGCCGCTGCTCACCTTGCCAATCGCGTAATACCCGTCACTGGAGATGACGAAGAAATAGAAATTGACCTCGTCCGTGCAACGGCAGACCAGCCCGTACAGGTTCGCTTGCGGACCTGCCAGCCGGGCCGCGTCGGTCTCGATTTGAACGTCCCGGTAGGCGTGCCCGGAGAGCGCCCACATCTGGAAGGAAGCCCGGGTCACAGAGATGGTGTATGCGCCGTCAGAATAGGCGTATGCTCCATCGCTGGATGCGTATACCGGCCATCCCCCGGAAGTATCGGTGAAATCGTCCCAGAAGAGACGCCCGCCGGAGGCTGTTGCCAGGTCGGTGAGGAAGGAAGATTGACAAGCGGAGAGAGTCAAAAGCAAAAAGCAAAAAACAAAAAGGCTTCTTTTCATGGGAAATACTGCTCCAGTAACCGGTTTGCCTGCCAGCCGAAGGGACCCGCAGGGTCGAGGGCGAGTGTGTCCACCAATTTGTCGTAAGCCTGTGAATTCTGTCCCGATTCCAGGTAGGCCAGCGCCAGGTGGAAGTGCGAGGCGGGTTCCTGCGGGGCGAGTTCGATGGCTTTCAGCAGGTGGGTCTCAGCCTCCACCTGCGCGCCGATTCGTATGGCAATCCGCCCGGCGATGTCGTAGGTCAGCCAGTCGTCGGGGGCGAGGCGAAGCAACTGGCGGGCGGCCACCAGGCCGGTGTTTTCCACGTCGGTGTCGTTCTCCAGGCTGAAGAGTGCCAGGGCGCGCCAGGCAGCGGGGTCTTCGGGAGCGAGTTCCACTGCGCGGCGGTAGTGCTGTGAGGCTGTAAGCAGGTCGCCGGAGGCGGACGCGGCGTCACCCAGGGAGACCTGCCAGACGGAATTTTCCGGCTCGAGGGCGGCGGCTTTCTCGTAGGCGGCAAGCGCCTTTTCCGGCTTGCCCTGGCGCATCCAGTACAACCCGTCCAGGGCCTGGATGCTGGCAGACTGCGGCTCCAGGAGAAGCGCCCTCGCCAACTGCGTACGGCCATCCTGACCCTGCTGCTGGCGCGCCTCGCCGAGCCAGGCCCAGGCCTCGGCGTATTCCGCGTCGGCTTCGATGGCGCGGCGGAAGGCTTCGGCGGCCAGGTCCCATTCGCCGAGGAAGGCCAGCGCCCGCCCGGAGACGGTGAACTGATAGGCGCGGTCCTCGACGAGGAAAGCGCGGTTGAGTTCGGCGCGCAGGGCCTGGACGGTTTCGTCCATTTCCGGGTCGAGGGCGGCGGCCCGCATCAGTTCGGGCAGGGCTTTTTCGGGGGCTGTGGCGGCCAGCAGGAGGCCGAGTTGATAATGCGCCTCGGCATCCTCCGGCGCGAGCGCAAGCGCCTGATACAGATATTCTATGGCCTGGGGGAGATCCTCTCCCCGTCGGGAGGCCTGCGCCAGACGCAGGTATGCGCCTGCTGAAGGGTCAATCTGCAGGCTTTGCTCCCAGGCGCGGATGGCGGCGGCTTCGTCTCCCAGCGCAGCGAGGGCGTCGCCATAAGCCAGCCAATCGGACAGGGAAAGAGCCTGGCGGGACTCCCCTTTCGCGAACCAGAAGATAGCCTGTCCCGCGTCCCCGGCCAGCCAGAAGGCTTGCCCGGCCTGTCCGCACAGGCCGGCGCGCCAGGGGATGCGGGCGGCGGCCGCGGCGTAGGCGGAAGCGGCCGCGGCGTAGTCCCCGGCGGCCTCGAAACGGCGGGCAGAATCCAGGTCCGCGGCGCCTGCCAGGGGGCGCGGGGCCAGGATGATTGTCAACAAGAGGAGCAGGATGAGGGTTTGCCGCAGGCCGAAGGTCTGGTTCACAGTCGTTATTATAAAGCACAGGCGGCCTGTCTGGATTCCGGGCAGGTTTCGGAATATATACTTTTTATGCCTGCTAAAATCGCGAAACTACTATAGCCTTTGCGCCTAAAATGGTATAAACTAAGGGTACGTCATCATATACAGGCGGTACCCTATGAGTTTGTTTTTCGGTCAAATCTTCACGCTCCTGACGGCCCCGCCGGGGAATTTCATTTACCATATTGTTCTGGCTTTCTCCATTGCCGGGGCCTTGCAGGGGGCGATCCACCACTGGCGGACGAGCGGATTCCCCCAGGTGCGGCGGACAGTGATCGGGCTGGGCATCTTGCTGGGATTGCAGTTTGTGCTTTTCCTCGTCAGTGGTTTGGCCTGGCAAGGATTGTTCGATCCGGGCGTGGCGCTACCGCCGCTCGACCGGGCTGTTTCCCTGCTATCGCTGGTCTGGATTGCCTGGCTGTGGGCTTTTCCGGCGCCTGTGCGCCTGGCCGACGCGGCCAGCGGTTTGCTCAGCCTGCTGGGTTTGACGCTCTTCGGCCTGACTTACGTGTTCAATTTCAAAGGGGCGACGGGCGGTTTCAACGCCTCGATCTTCGAGACCATCTGGCAGGTCCTCAGCCTGGCGGTGGTTTTGCTGGGTGGGGTGGGGTTGTCCCTGCGGCGGCCCAACGGCTGGGGCAACGGCCTGGCGATGCTCATCCTGGCTTTCCTGGGACACCTGGCCACCCTGGCCTGGCCTTTGGAAGGAGACTACCCCGGTTTCCTGCGGGTAGGCCACCTGGCAATGTTCCCCATCCTGCTGACGCTGACCCAGCGTTTCCCTTCTTTACAGGGAAAGGAACACCGCAAGCCAACGAGCACGAAGCGCAAAGCAAAAGCAGAGGAGTCGGCACAGCAGGAGCGCCGGCGCTACAGCACTGACCCGAAGACTTTCCAGTCCCTCATCAGCCTGGCGGCCGAGGCCTCCTCGGAGAAAATCTGTAATTACCTGACACGCGGCATCGCCCAAGCCATGCTGGCTGACTTGTGTTTCCTGTTGATGATTGACAATGATAAGAATCTGACAATCACCTGCGGCTACGACTTGATCCGCGAGGAAAGCCTGGCAGGTACGACCGTGGACAAGGATGCCATCCCGCTGCTTTCCAATGCCATCCAACGCGGCCGCCCCCTGCGCTTGCCGGCCAGCAGTACATCCTCGGACTTGAAAGGCCTGGGACAGGTGCTTGGCTTGAGCAACGCCGGTCATCTCCTGAGCGTGCCGATCGTCTCGCACGAGCGCGGACCGTTGGGCGGGATCCTGATCCTGTCACCGTATTCCAACCGCCTGTGGAGCGCCGAGGACCAGACCTATCTTTCCAACGTTGCTCCGCTGCTGCTCCCGGTGCTGGAACGCGGCGAGCGTATTGCAGCCCTGGAGATGGAACGCGATAGCGCCCGGCTGGAGGCCAAGTCGGCGCAGCAGGAAGCCCTGGAGATAAAGCGCAAGTCAGAGGAGGCCATCAAGGAAGCCGGGACCTCGGGCGGGAAGACTACCCAGTCACAATCGCAGGGCGAGAATATGGCCGCCCTGCTGGTAATGCAGGAAGAGGCGCAGAAGACGATCGCGCAACTGCGCAGCGAAAACGAGCAGTTGCGTCTTTCAGGCATTTCCCTGCCCGATGGCTCCGACCAACTGGAACGCGACCTCCGCCAGACTTTGGAGGAGATGGCGCGTATGCAAAATTCCCTGGCCGAGGCCAATATCAAGATCCTGGAACTGGAAAGCCGTCCTACGTTACCCATCACCAGCGAGCAAGTGGAAGTGATTGCCTCTATTTCTCAGGAATTGCGCCAGCCGATGTCATCCATTGTTGGTTACACTGACCTGCTGCTCGGCGAATCGGTTGGCATCCTGGGAGCGCTCCAGCGCAAGTTCGTTGAACGAATCAAGGCCTCCACGGAACGTATTGGCGGCCTGGCGGACGACCTCATCCAAATCACCAACCTGGACACCGGTCACATGGAATTCAAGCCTGAACTGATTGACTTGAATCTCATCATTGATAATGCCATGGCTTACACCAGCACGCAGATCAGGGAAAAGAACATCACCCTGCGGCTGGATATCCCTGAGTCCCCGCCGCAGGTGGAAACCGACCGGGACGCCCTGCAACAAATCCTCATCCACCTGCTCCAAAACGCCACCGCTGCCACCCAGACGGAGGGCACCATCACCCTGCGCGTCCAGGTGCAGGAGGATGAAGGCAAAAATTTCCTTTCCATCCAGGTAGCGGATACCGGCGGTGGGATCGCCTCCGATGATATCCCGCGCGTCTTTTCCCGGCGCTACCGGGCCGAGCATTCCCTCATCCAGGGGGTGGGCGACACGGGCGTTGGCCTGTCCATCGCCAAAACGCTGGTGGAGGCCCAGAGCGGACGCATCTGGGTCGAAACGGAAGCAGGCTCAGGGTCCATGTTTAGCGTTATCCTGCCTGTCCTCCCGGTGGAAGTGGAAGAATAAATGCGGATTGTGCGGCAGGTCCTGCCGGGTATCCTCGTTGCCCTGGTTTCCGTTGTTCTCATCCTGGGCGGTTTTACCCTCTCCCTTGCTGAGGGGAACGTGACCGCGCCAACCCGGACCCTGACCCAGACCCAATCGCCGACTGTCACTCCCACCTGGCAGCCTTTTACGCCACCTCCTCCTTCTCCCACCGTTCCCTCTCCGACCACGACCCTTACCCTGCCTCCCCCGCCCACGACCTGCCCGCCGCCAGCGGGCTGGGTTGCCTACGGGGTACAGTTCGGCGACACGCTGGAGGTGTTGGCGACGCGTTACCATACCAGCGCCGAGATGCTCCTCCAGGCCAATTGCCTGGTTTCCGACAGTCTCCTGCCTGACAGCGTGCTCTACGTCCCGCCCGTGTCCACCCGTACCCTGGCGCCGTGCGGGCCGCCGCCTGGATGGGTGTTGTACCCGGTCCAACCCGGCGATACACTCTATCGTCTCAGCCTGGCCTACGGGATCACCGTCCGGCAATTGCAAAATGCCAACTGCATGGGTAATTCTACGATCATCATCGTCGGCAAATGGATTTACGTGCCGCCCTGGGCGCCTCACACCCCCTCGCCGACAAGCACTCAGGTTTTCACCCCCACATCCACCTGGACCGTTATCACGCCTTATACCCCAACCTCCACTGGAACGCCTACGGACACGCCCACGGCCACTACTGTTACGCCACCATGACCCGGGGACCTGGCTGCCTCGCACCTTATGCGTTCCCGACTGTTCTTTACTTGCGCCATGCTCTTTTTCCTGCCCGCCTGCGGTATTAACCAGGCGGGCCAACCCACCTCGCTGCCGACGGTGACGCTCCCGCTCAACCCCACGCCATCCCTGACTCCTTTCCTGCCGGACGGGGAAGGTTCCTTATCTATACCGACGCGTCCCTTCCCAACCCTTGCTGTTCTTCCCATCAGCACCGAGACGCCCCCGCCTGCAGAACTGATCCCGCTCCCGGCGGGCCAGGTGAGCATCCTCCTGCTTGGTTCGGACCAGCGCCCGGGTCGCAGTGATTTTCGCACCGACGTGGTTGTACTGATGATCCTCCGCGCCGACGGAGCGGTCAGCCTGGTCTCCTTCCCGCGCGACCTCTATGTCTACCTGCCGGGCCGGAGTATGAGTCGTATCAATGCGGCTTATGAATATGGAGGCTTCGAACTGTTCGCCCAGACCTTGGACTACAATTTTGGTCTCCGCCCTGACCATTTCATCTTGACCAATTTCAGCGGCTTCATGGCCATCGTGGACAGCCTGGGCGGTGTGGACGTAAACGTCGGCCAGGCGCTTTCCGACGCCCGTACCGGCTACCCCGACGGATTCACCGTCTATGCCGGTATCGTCCACATGGACGGCGAGACCGCCTTATGGTACATCCGCTCGCGTGCCACCTCCAACGACTTCGACCGTTTGCGCCGCGCCCAGGAAGTGCTGGTGGCCATCGGGCAGAAATTGCTTACCCTCCAGGGATTGGCACACATCCCCGAACTCTACCAGGCCTACCAGGGAACAGTTGTCACCGACCTGAGCGTGGACGGGTTGCTCGCCTTCCTGCCGCTGCTGCAAGGGGCGGACGTCAATCGGGTGAGCCGCTACGCCATTGCCCCGCCTCTGGTCACGCCATGGATCGAGCCATATACGGGTTCCTATTACCTGCTCCCTGATCCGCTTGCCATCCGGGCCATACTCCAGCAAGCAGTCGGTATTCCATGATGAAACGCCTTAGTTTCACCCTGCTCCTGTTGCTTACTGCCTGTGGGACCTCCGTGGGCTCCGGGGCCGGGCTTCCCCAGTCTACTCCCACACCTTTGTTCCTCGTTACGGTTGGGGAGGATGCGACACCCACCGCCACTCCCTTCCAACCGGTGCTTGACGAAACGGTCACCCCATTCGAACTTTTTCCAATCCCCCCGCTCTCTGGTACCCCGACTCCCTTCGCCCCGCCTGTCTTCGACCCGAACGCCGTCCTGCCCACCGCCGGGACGCCAGTTTCGTTCTATGCTCCGCCCTATGCCCCGAACCCGGCGGTTGTCCTCACCGACGACCAGACTGTCACCTTCCTCCTGCTCGGTTCCGACCAGCGCAGCAGCACCCAGACCTATTTTCGCACCGATATTCTCATCATCGCCGCCCTGCGGCCGGCCACCATGCAAGTCTCGCTCATCTCGCTGCCACGTGACCTGTACGTCTACATCCCTACTGTCGGCATGGACCGCGTCAACACCGCGTACGAATATGGCATCATGTACAACTATCCCGGCGGCGGCGCAGGCCTGCTAAAGGACACCATCCTCTACAACCTGGGTGTGCGCATTGACCATCTTGCCATCGTGGACTTCGACGGCTTCCGCAAGATCGTCAACACCCTCGGCGGAGTGGACGTGCCCGTCTACTGCGCGTACACCGATTGGCACCTCATCTCCCCGACTCTGGACCCGGAAAACGAAGATAACTGGGAGATGTACACCGTTGGGCCGGGGCTGGTGCACATGGACGGCGACCTGGCGCTCTGGTACGCCCGTTCCCGCTCGAAGTCGTCCGATTTCGACCGCGGCCGTCGTTCACAGGAAGTCTTGCGCGCCCTTTACACCCGCGCTGTCTCGACCGACGCCATCAGCAAGATCTCCGAGTTATATGATGACGTCAGTTCCTCCGTCATCACAGATCTGGGACTGGGCGACCTGCTTTCCCTGGCTCCCCTGGCCCTGGAAATGAACAACGCCGATATCCGCAGTTACTACGTCGGGCGCGGCTATGTCTCCAGTTGGATCACCCCGGGCGGCGCGAGTGTCCAACTCCCCAACGGCCCGGCCATCCAATCCATGATTCAGCAGGCGCTTGCCCCGCACGAAAAGGCTCCCGAAGAGGAGGCCTTGACCGTGGAGGTCCGCAACGGGACGGCTAATCCGGGCTGGGATGCCTTGGCTGCCGAGCGGTTGAACTATGCCGGTTACGAGACCCGTCTTGCCCCCGCCGACCGCACGGATTACGCCCAGTCCCTGCTCTACGACCTGACTGCATCGCCTGACCTGGCGCAGGTCGGCATACTGTTGTCCATGCTCGGCCTTGATCCGGCCGCTTTCGTCTCCGCGCCGACGCAAAGCGATGTACCTTACGTACTCATCCTGGGTAACGATTACCAGCCGTGCTTTAATCCGGCGGGCGCTACGCCGTAGGCTGCTCCATATCCTGCTCTTGTTTCCAAGGGAATAAAAATGGACAATCCTGTCATCCAAACCATGCTGAACCACCGCTCGGTGCGTAAATACAAAAAAGACCAGCCCTCCGACGAAATCGTCGAGACCATCGTCCGCGCCGGACAGCAAGCCCCCTTCGCCTCGCAACTCTACAGCGTCCTGCTTTCCCGAAAGAAGAAAGCCCCCTTCGGCGCGCCGCTCTGGTTCATCATCTGCGTGGACTTGTACAAACTAGAGCGTTTTATGAAGATCCGCGGCTGGGAGGTGGTGACGAACGACCTGTCCCTGCTTTTCTTCGGCATCCAGGATGCGGCCTACATGGCGCAGAACATGGTGGTGGCAGGTGAAAGCCTTGGGTTGTTCTCCTGCTTCCTTGGCGCGGCGCCCTATCAAGCCGAGCGGATCGCCAGGGATTTCAAACTTCCGCCGCGCGTCTTCCCGCTGGTGGGACTGGTGATGGGCTACCCGGCGGAGGACTTCCCGCCCCGTCCGCGTTACCCGCTCTCGTTCACACTCTTCGAGGACCGGTATCCTGAGTTCACCGACGATGAAGTGGCCGCCGCGATGAAAGTGATGGACGATGGCTACCTGGCGCAGGGATATTATGTAAAGCAAAAAGCCAAAATTCCGATTGAAGTGGACAAGAAAGACGCCTTCACGTACGACAACTATTCCTGGACCGAACACATTGCGCGCAAGTGGGGCCAGTGGTACCGCTCGCCGGAAGAATTGACGGAGCAGTTGCGCAAACGAGGTTTTGAAATAACGGGGAAAGAATAGAATTTTGCCGAAACAGATAATAAGACTGCGGCGCATCCTGCCTTGAGCAAAGGAGGGGACAGGCGTGCGCCGCAGTTACTGGGAGGAAAAAAAGTTTGTATTTTTAGAATGAGACGTTCTCAGCTCAGATCGGATATTTGCTGGCTTTCAAATCTTCGAGGTCATTGAGATCAAGCCCTTCGGTGACCAATTCCACCAATTCTTCGGCGTCGAGATCCGGGTAGGCAAGACGGGCATCCCGCAATGTTTCGAGGGCAATATCATGGTTCGCCAGTTCCACAAGAGAATCTGCATCGAGGTCGCTTAGTCCCACTGCATGCACAGCCTGGACGAACTCTGGCGTGACATTGTTGTTGGAGAGTTCGACCAGTTTATCCACATCCAGGTCCTGGATGCCTGCTTCGCGCATGGCTCTGATAAACCCGGGAGTCACATTGTGGTTTGATAGTTCAACGAGTTCATCCACATCCAGATCCTTGATCCCGGCCTCGCGCATACCAAGGATGAACTCCGGGGTGACATTGTGGTTCGAGCATTCGACCAGTTCATCCACGTCAAGGTCTTTGAGTCCTGCATCACGCATGGCGCGGATGAATTCGGGCGTGACATTATGATTCGAGCACTCGACCAGTTCGTCCACGTCCAGATCGTTGACCCCCGCTTCGTGCAGGGCATGGATGTACTCCGGTGTGACGTTATGGTTGGAAAGTTCGACCAGCTCATCCATATCAAGACTCTCCATACCGGCAGCGCGCAGTTCGCGGATGTGGTCGGGTGTGACGTTATGGTGGGAACATTCGATTAGTTCATCGAAATCAAGGCTATCCAGCCCGGCAGCGCGCATCTCGCGGATATATTCGGGAAGAACCCCCTGGATTCGCAGGTTGATCAGTTCATCCAGTTCAACGTCATCGAAACCCAGGGTGGCAATCTCACGCACGAACCCGGCAGTGACATCATGCAGGCGCATCTCCTGCAATTCGGATAACTTGACGCGCTCGATGCCCAGTTTGCGTAGTTCAGCCGCCAGGCTGGCGCCTTCGTTGGGCGAGTAGCCGGTGGCGGCCACCTCGGCCGGGTTCACCCGCCCCGGCTGGGGTTTCGGTCTGGGATTGCTGGCTGCCAAGGCCTTCAACAATTCTTCCCCCTGGGAGGCCGTGATTTTCCCTTGTGAGATCATCTCAAGCACTTGCATTTGTTCACTTTGGGTTGGCATTTTCTCTCTCCTGTGGTTATCGGATTTCTTCGCCTAAAAGTGTGAGCAGGCGGGTGGCTTCCTGGACGTCAACCTCTCCCTTACTGAGCCGGTTGAGTATCTCCTGACGGCGGGCTGCAATCTCGTCTTCCACCGGTTCGACCTCGTAGCCGAGTTCTGCGATGACCTCGTCCAGTTTGCGCCGGATGACCCAATAAGACTCTCCGGTGGCGCGTTCCATTTCCTTGACATTGCCGCGATTGTGGATGAATGTTTCCAGGAATTGCAGGCTTTCATTGGACAGGCGCAGAAAGGGGTTGATCTCATACAGGCCCACCACATTGGTCTCGCACTTTGTACAACTCAACTGCGTGACGACGAGTGGGGCGGAGCAACTTGGGCATTTGCGGGGGATGACACTCATATCTACCTCTTTGCGAGAGTCTAGCATGATATTGAGAATATGTCAATAATATTGGCAATAAACCAAATATATTGGTTCATTGGCAATCTGCCTCCTGCCATCTATGCTGATGGACAATTCCACGGAACGGTTGAATCCAACCATTTCTTATCCACCTCTTACAACCCCATGCTATAATCCGCCCGAAAGGGTATTTCCTCATGCTCCAGAGATTTGTCAAAGCCTTCGGGGGCGACCCCAATAAAAAAGAGATTGAAAAGACAACCGACATCGTAGCGCAGGTCAACGCGCTGGAAGCAGACTTCGAGAAACTCTCCGATGATGAGTTGCGCCTCAAGACGGACGATTTTCGCTCCCGCCTTGCCTCCGAACTGGACGGCATTCAGAATGCCGGTGAACGCCGTCAGGTCGAGCAGGCCGTCCTGGCTGACATGCTCCCGGAAGCCTTTGCCGCCGTCCGCGAGGCGTCAAAACGGACCATTGGTCAGCGCCATTTTGATGTCCAGATTATTGGCGGTACCGTCCTGCACCAGGGCAAGATCGCCGAGATGCGCACCGGCGAGGGCAAGACGCTGGTTGCCACCCTGCCGGTATACCTGAATGCCCTGACCGGCCGCGGGGTCCATCTGGTGACTGTCAACGATTACCTGGCCCGCTACCAGGCCCGTTGGATGGCGCAGATCTACAACTTCCTGGGGCTTTCCGTCGGCCTGCTCCAGATGGCCTCCTCCACCGAGAACGGCAAGAAGGCCTTCCTGATCGACCTGACGAAGGAATCCTCGCGCGAAGACCAGCACCAGATGCGCCTGGTGGACAGAGTCGAGGCCTACCGCGCCGACGTCACCTATGGCACCAACGCTGAATTTGGTTTCGACTATCTGCGCGACAACATGACCATGCGCCTGGATGACCGCGTCCAGCGCGGCCACTACTTCTCCATCGTGGATGAAGTGGACAATGTGCTGATTGACGAAGCCCGCACCCCGCTCATCATCTCTGGCCCGGCCTCTGGCGATGTGGAATGGTATGGCAAAATGGCCGTCCTCGTCCGCCAGCTTAGAGAGGAAGATTACGAGGTCAGTGAAAAAGACCGCTCCGTGACCCTGACCGAGATCGGCACCGCCCATATAGAGCAACTACTCGGCCAGCCCTTGCGTGACCCCGACCGCCCCGAAGATGTGACCCCTGAGCAGGCGCGCCTGCTTGGCTACCTGGAGCAGGCCCTGCGCGCCCAGCACCTCTTCAAACGCAACAAGGACTACCTTGTCCAGGCCGGGAAAGTCGTTATCGTGGACGAGTTCACCGGGCGTCTGATGCCCGGACGTCGCTGGAGCGATGGCCTGCATCAGGCCGTGGAAGCCAAGGAAGGTGTCAAGGTCGAGCCGGAGAACGTCACCTACGCTACCATCACCCTGCAGAATTATTTTCGCATGTACGAGAAACTGGCCGGCATGACCGGCACGGCGCTCACCGAAGCGGAAGAGTTCGACAAGATCTATAAACTGCCCGTCCTGCCCATCCCGACCAACCTGGAGTATCAGGCCTTCGGGTCCGAGGCGCCGCTGGTGGAGGTCAAAGACCGGGACGAAGAGGGGTACGAGTACGCCTATTTTGCCCGCAAAGACGATCCTGATAAAAACATCCTCTTCTGGAGGCGGAAAGATTACCCGGATGTCGTCTTCCGCACGGTGGAGGCCAAACTGCGCGCCATCGCCCGCGAGATTATCCGTGAAAATGTGCGCGGCCGGCCCCTGCTGGTCGGCACCACCTCGGTCGAATCCTCGGAACGCCTGTCGGGACGCCTGCGCTCTGAACCGGTTCGCCGTCTGCTGCAGGTGCTGCTCATCCGCCATGCCTGGCTGGAAGCCAATGACCGTATCGAGGACGGCCGCGCAATCCAGGAATTGGAACTGTTCAACAAACCACTGGACCAAATGCGCCCCGAGGACCTGCGCCCGATGGCGAAAGATCTCGGCCTGTCGCTCAACCCGGAAGACCCGGCCAACCTGGAGCGTTTGCTCTCTATCCTGAACCTGGAAAAGAGCGACGAAACCCGGCTGAAGTCGGTTTTGCAAGCGGGCGTCCCGCATCAGGTGCTAAACGCCCGCAAACACACCGAGGAAAGCCAGATCATCGCCGGGGCGGGCGCCTTCGGCGCGGTAACGATTGCTACCAACATGGCTGGCCGCGGCGTGGACATCAAACTTGGCGGCGAACTGGCCGAGGAGATCCTTGGTTCCGTCAACCGCGTCCTGCGCAAGGCCGGATATGACGACCCCTTCGACATGACGCTCGAAGAACGTCGCCTCACCTTGCAGAAAGCCGATTCATCCCTCTTCGGCATCTACGAGGCCGAGGTCAGGCACTTCCTCCAGCACTTTGACGATATGGAGCGCGTGCGCGAACTCGGCGGCCTGCACGTTGTCGGCTCGGAGCGCCACGATGCGCGGCGCATTGATAACCAATTGCGCGGCCGCGCCGCCCGCCAGGGCGACCCCGGCGCATCTCGTTTCTACCTCTCCCTGGAAGATGACCTGATGCGCATGTTCGGCGGCGACCAGGTTAAAAATGTCATGGCGCGCCTCAGCATTGATGACGACTTCCCGCTCCAGGCGCGCATGGTCAGTAATATGATCGAGCAGTCGCAACACCGGGTGGAAGGCTCGAACTTCGATGTCCGCAAGCACCTGCTCGAATATGACGATGTGCTCAATTCCCAGCGCATGCGCATCTACGACCAGCGCAACCGCGTCTTCGAGAAAAATGACCTGACCGAGGATGTGGATGAACTCCTGCGCGCCGAAGTTGAACGCCGCGTGGGCGAAGCCGCCTCCAGCGAGGAGTACTGGCGGCTGCTGGCCTGGCTTGAGCAGATACAGCCTCCTGTTCAAGCAGGCGGGAAAATATTCCCATCCTTCACCTACAGACTCCTCCTGGACGAACTCGGCACCGCGCCCGCGGACCCTTCGACTGGCTCAGGGCGGCGCCTCGAACCTGCCGCGCTCGAACTGGCCGAGCGCGCCCTCGAAGCCGGTCACGATTACTTCCTGACCTGGGCGCTTGACCAGATTGACCGCGCCGGGGAGGCGATCCAATCGCAGATTGACGAGCGCACCGAGGCTCTCGATACTTTCCTCGACGCCCTGCATGACCGCGACGAAACCGATACCCGCCGCCCGCAGGAAGTTGCCGAGGAACTGGTTTCCGCCCTCCGTATTCCACTGCGGTTGAGTAACGAACAAGCCGCCCAATTGCTAGACGACCCTGGCGCGCTGGTCAAGCCTTTGCGCGCGACGATATCCACGGCCATCACTGCGCTTGCCTTGAGGCGTCTGGTCGGCACAGTGGAGTATCGTTTCGGCGAACCGCTCGGGTTCGACCTGAACGAACTGCAATCCTTATCCTGGAAAGATGCCTCCGCCCGCATCGAAGAACGCCTGCGCGCCGCGTTGGAGGAGCGTCGCGAACGTCTGCTTGGTGCGGACGGGCAAATCGTCCGCGATGCGCGGTTGCTGTTGGAACGTCTCCCGGAAAGGGACGAGCAGACCAGCCTCCGCTTGTTGATGGGCATGGCGCAGGGGTCACGCGCCCATTTCGACGCCAAAACCCACCGGCAGGTGCGGCAGGTGTTCACTCGGTTGCAATATGTTCATTATGTGGGTGAACTCCTGCGCCGCCGCGCCGGGGAGTCGCTGGCCGGGGAGGTGCTGGAGCACCTCAACCGGGGGCGCGCTGCTTTGGGCAACGCTTTTCATGAAGCAGAAGCCGTGCGGCTGGGACTCCCGGCTGATTCGCCGCAACTCGTCGAGACAGGGAAACGTATCCAGAACCAAATCTACCGCCAGGTGCTGCTGGGCGCCATCACCGAACTATGGGTGGACTACCTGACGCGCGTCGAGGCCCTGCGTGTGTCGGTGGGGCTGGAGGCTTACGCCCAGCGTGACCCGCTGGTACAATACAAGAGCAGAGCTTCCGAAATGTTCCAGACCCTGCTGACTGACATCCGTGCGGCGGTCGTCAGCCGCATTTTCCTCTACCGGCCGCGTGCTGCCGCGGTGGCAGCGGAGGCGGAGACGACGGCCCAGGAAACGGGAGCAGACACCCGGTCCGGCAGCGAACCGGCGCAGGCCTCACGGTCAGATAAAAAGCGTAAACGACATCGTCACTAATGAAAAAACCTGACGATTTTTACCGGGCTTTGCCCAAAGTTGAACTTCACCGTCACCTTGAGGGATCTTTACGTGTCAAGACGATGCTGGAGATTGCGCGGGCGCACGGCATTACCGTGCCAATTGGCACCGGTGAGTTGAGCAGCCTGGTGCAGGTGCAGGGGAGTGAGCCGTATACCTACCAGAATTTCCTGGCGAAGTTCAATACCCTGCGCATGTTCTACCGTTCGCCGGAGGTCATCTACCGGGTGACGCGCGAGGCCGTGGAAGATGCGGCGCGGGATAATATCCACTACCTGGAATTGCGTTTCACACCGGTGGCCTTGAGCCGCGCCGAGCGTTTCCCGCTGGGCGATGTGATGGATTGGGTTTGCGAAAGCGCCCAAAAGGCGGCGCGTGAGTTTGGCATAAAAGTGGGGTTGATCGCCTCGGTCAACCGCCACGAGAGTGTTGAACTGGCCGAGCAGGTGGCCTGGCTGGCCGCGGACCGGAAATCCCGCAGCATCCTGGGGCTTGACCTGGCTGGCAATGAGGCCGAGTTCCTCGCCGGGCCGTTCCTGGGTGTGTTTCGTGAGGCGCACCAATCGGGACTGCACCTGACCATCCATGCCGGGGAGTGGAGCGGGGCGGAGAACGTGCGCGAGGCGATTGACGTGCTGGGCGCGGAGCGCATCGGGCATGGGGTGCGGGTGATGGAGGATTTGGAAACGGCGGCGCTGGCGCGTGAGCGGGGGACGGCTTTTGAAGTCTGCGTAACGAGCAATCACCAGACCGGGGTGGTGAAATCGCTGGAGGCGCACCCGTTAATAAAAATGGTCACAGCCGGGTTGAACGTGACCCTGGCGACCGACGATCCATCCATTTCACAGATCATGCTGTCCGATGAATACCGTCGCGCCTGTGAAGACCTGGGAATGTCAAGGACCACCCTGAAAGAGCGGATCCTGGCTGCAGCGCAGGCTTCCTTCCTGCCTGAAGCTGAGCGGGAGCCACTGGTACTAAAATTCCATAAAGAACTGGACATCTAGAAAGCCAGCCACAAAATCCGCAGGACGGTGAAGGCGCTCCTTTACGCCCTGCGGCTCTCTGTGGTGAAATATTCACCGCCAAAGGAGTGCAACGATGAGAACAGACCTATTTCAAGCGTGTTCAGTCATGCCAGTGGGGAAAAAGGAATACATTGTCTATCGTCTCGACAAATTGGAAGAATTGCACCTTGCCAACCTCAAACGGCTGCCGTTTTCCATTCGCATCCTGCTGGAGGCGGCGCTGCGTCAGTGCAACGGTAGCGAGATCACGCAGGAGGATGTCAAGAATATTGCATCCTGGAAACCACAGGGAGAGAGGCCTGGGATACCGTTTTTGCCAGCCCGCGTGGTGATGCAGGATTTCACCGGGGTCCCGGCAGTCGTTGACCTGGCGGCGATGCGCGCCGCCGTTGCCCGCCTGGGAGGCGACCCGAAGAAAATCAATCCCCTTGTGCCGGTGGACCTGGTCATTGACCACTCGATCCAGGTGGATTTCTTTGCCAGCGCCGACGCCTTCCAGCGTAATGCCGAGGTCGAGTTCCAGCGCAACCGCGAACGCTACGAGTTCCTCAAGTGGGGACAGAAAGCCTTCTCGAATTTTCGCGTCGTCCCGCCGATGACCGGCATCATCCACCAGGTCAACCTGGAATACCTCTCGCCGGTTGTGATGACCAAACAAGAACCTCCCGCGGGTTCTGGACCTGCGGGAGGGTTAACGCTGGCTTTCCCCGACACCCTGGTCGGCACCGACTCGCACACCACGATGATCAACGGCCTGGGCGTGGTGGGCTGGGGCGTGGGCGGCATCGAGGCCGAGGCGGTGATGCTCGGCCAGCCGATGGACATGCTCCTGCCCGACGTGATCGGCTTCAAACTCTACGGCAAACTCACGGAAGGGGTCACAGCCACCGACCTGGTCCTAACCGTCACGCAAATGCTGCGCAAAAAGGGCGTGGTGGATAAGTTCGTGGAGTTCTTCGGTCCCGGCCTCGGGTCCATGTCGCTCACTGACCGCGCCACCATCGCCAACATGTCTCCCGAGTACGGCGCGACGATGGGCTTCTTCCCGGTGGACGCGGAAACGTTGCGCTATATGAAATTGACGGGACGTCCGCAGGAAGTGATTGACCTGACCGAGGCCTACTGCCGCCTCCAGGGGCTCTTTCGCGATGCCAGCACCCCCGACCCGGAATTCACCGACACGCTCGAGCTGGACCTGGGGTCTGTGGTGCCCTCCCTGGCCGGACCCAAACGCCCGCAGGACCGCGTGGCTCTGACTGACATGAAGTCTGCATTCCAGAAGGCGCTGGCGGCTCCAGTCAAGGAGCGCGGTTACGAACTCTCCGGCCAAGCGCTCAACCGGGAAGGGACGTACGGCACGAACGGCGGCTCGGTCAAGATGAAGCACGGGGCGGTGGTCATCGCGGCCATCACCTCCTGCACGAACACCAGCAACCCATCGGTGTTGATCGGCGCGGGGTTGTTGGCGAAAAAGGCGATCGAGAAAGGGCTGAAAGTCAAACCCTACGTCAAGACCAGCCTGGCTCCCGGCTCACGCGTTGTGACCGAATATCTCAAGTCGGCGGGACTGATCGAGCCGTTGGCGCAGTTGGGTTTCAACATCGTTGGCTACGGCTGTACCACCTGCATCGGCAACAGCGGTCCGCTCCCGGGCGAGGTGGCGAAAGCAGTCAGCGGGTCCGACCTGATCGCTGCGGCGGTCATCTCGGGCAACCGCAACTTCGAGGGACGCGTCCACCCGCTGGTCAAGGCCAATTTCCTGGCCTCGCCGCCGCTGGTTGTCGCCTACGCCCTGGCCGGGACGGTGGACATTGACCTGGTCAACGATCCGGTTGGCGAGGGACGGGATGGTCCGATCTACCTCAAGGACATCTGGCCGACGGATGCCGAAATCGCCGAGGCGGTGACAACGCACGTGCGCGCTGAGATGTTCACTGCCAAGTATGCCAGCGTTTTCGAAGGCTCCGAGATGTGGCAGGAGATCAAGGTGTCGGGAGGCGAGTTATTTGAATGGGATGACGCCTCCACCTATATCCATCACCCGCCTTATTTCCAGAGCCTGACCCTCGACGCGCCTTCGATTGGGGACATCCGCGGGGCGCGCGTGCTGGGTGTCTTTGGCGACTCGATTACCACCGACCATATCTCCCCGGCGGGCAATATTGCCGCAGATTCACCGGCCGGAAAGTTCCTGCAGGAGCGCGGCGTTGCCCCAAAGGACTTCAACCAGTACGGGACGCGGCGCGGCAACGACCTCGTGATGGCGCGCGGCACGTTTGCAAATATCCGCCTGAAGAACTTCATGGTCGCGCCGAAGGAAGGCAACTGGACGAAGTTCTTCCCAACCGGTGAAGAAATGTCCATCTTCGACGCTGCCATGAAATATAAGGAAGCGGGCATCCCGACCATTGTGCTGGCGGGCAAGGAATACGGCACTGGCTCCAGCCGCGACTGGGCGGCCAAAGGTCCGCTGCTTCAGGGCGTTCGGGCGGTCATCGCCGAATCGTTCGAGCGCATCCATCGCTCCAACCTGGTCGGGATGGGCATCCTGCCGCTGCGTTTTGTGGAGGGCCAGAATGTCGAATCGCTCGGCCTGGATGGCTCGGAAGTATTCGACATCCAGGGACTGGGCGACAATATGTCCCCCCAGTGTGTTGTGAATGTCCAGGCGCGCAAACCCGACGGCAGGGTGATCGAGTTCCAGGCCAAAGCCATGTTGAACACAGCGGTTGAAGTACATTACTACCGCAACGGCGGCATCCTGCATACTGTGTTGAGAAACCTTGTCCGATGATCGTTTGGGGCGGGAACCTCCCGCCCCTCTTTTATCCGTATTGTTATGAAGAAGAAAGTTTACTGGTGAAATAATGACTCCTACAACCCCCGAACAAATCCGCGACTTTGTCATCGCCGCGCATGGAGATTTCGAAAAAGTCAAGTCCATGCTGGCGGAAATTCCCGAACTGTTGAACGCAGCTCATCCGTGGAGCGAAACCGACCACGAGACGGCATTGATGGCTGCGGCGCAGGTCGGTAATCGGGTCATTGCCGAATACCTCCTCAAGTGCGGTGCGCCTCTGGATATTTGCACGGCGGCCATGCTGGGAAGAGGCGAGGCGGTAAAAGCCCAACTGGCAAAAGACCCCAAGCTCATCCATGCTCGCGGCGCACATGGGATTCCATTGCTGGCCCATGCGGCGATGAGCGGCGATGTTGCCCTGGTCAGGATGCTGGTGGAATCGGGAGCTTCGGAAGGCCTGGCATTTGCCTTGCACAATGCCGTGCTCTTCCACCACGATGACCTTGTCCGCTGGCTGTTGGAGAATACCCAGCCCGATCTATCATGGAAAAACTGGCAGGGGAAGACTGCTCTGGCAGTTGCCCTCGAAGGAGGGGTTGAAAGTACGGCGGCATTATTGAAAGAGCACGGAGCGACGGTGTGAGTACCTGAGTTTCCGGTGCAAAACCAGCCTCTTCCTTTTGGAGAACCATTGTCTGTTACCCCGCTTCACATCAACAAGTCGCGCCTCTGGCAGAGCATCGAACAACTTGCCGAAAAAGGTGCCACGCCTGATGGCGGTGTCTGCCGCCTGGCGCTTTCGGATGCGGAGAAGGAAGGCCGGGACCTCGTTTGCGCCTGGCTGCGCGAACTCGGGCTGGCCCTCCGGGTGGATCGGGTCGGTAATATCATTGCCATCCGCCCAGGGGTCCGGGAGGAAGATCCTGTGTTGATGGGTTCGCACCTGGACACGGTCAGCACCGGCGGGCGGTTCGACGGGGCGGCGGGCGTGCTGGCCGGGCTGGAGGTCCTGCGTGTGCTCGAAGAGCGCGGTGTCCGTACCGACCGGCCATTGGGGCTGGTGGCATTCACCAACGAGGAAGGCGCCCGCTACACCACCGACATGATGGGCAGCCAGGCCTTCTGCGGTGGGTTGACCGTGGAGCAGGTCTGGGCGATCCGCGGGCTGGATGGAAGCCTCATCGGCGAAGAACTCCAGCGCATCGGCTATGCCGGGGATTTCCCGTGCGGCGTCACCAAACCGCACGCTTACCTGGAAATGCACATCGAACAGGGTCCGTTGCTCGACCGCGAGCGCATCCACATCGGCGCGGTGGAGGCCATCACCGGCATCACTTGGCTGGAGGTGACCGTTCGCGGCGCGGCCAACCATGCCGGGACAACGCCGATGGACAGCCGCCGGGATGCAGGTCTGGCCGCGGCGCGCATCGTCGCCGCGCTGCCGGACCTGGCCTCTGCCATCCCCAACCAGCGTGTTACTTGCGGACGGTTTTCTGTCGCGCCGGGGGTGGTCAACGTCATCCCGAATGAGGCCATTTTTACGGTTGATCTGCGTAATGGCGATTCCGCACGCTTGCAGGAAGCCGAACAATATTTCACCACTCTCGTGGAACAGATTGCCGCCCGGTCGGGTGCCGGGACGGGGTGAGCCACAGCCCGGCCGAATATTCCAGCCCGGAAGACCTGGAAGCCGGGGCAAATGTGCTCCTGCACACAGCCCTGCGGCTGGCAAGGTCGGCCTGACCTTGGGTTGTAGGTGAACCAAAACGGAACCGGCAATCAGCCGGTTTCACTTTAAGAGATTGTCATCCGGTGGTGTTCTGTTAGCGGATTGTTAGGCACAAACCTCCTGAATGCTGTATCTTTTCACCAGCATAGTGTTCTAAACAGCATAAAGGAGACCGGGTATCTCATGTTTTCCAAACTGCTCTACGAAATCGGACGCGTCGCCATCACCTCGTACGTGCGTTTGATGCTCAAGTTAGACGTCCGCTGGCACGAGAATTTGCCGGAGGGGCCGGTTTTATTTGCCTCCAATCATCCCAGCACCACTGACCCGATTTTCATCCAGGTTCTTCTTTCCAAGCCGTTGAGTGTGATGATCACTTCCAAAGTTTTCAGTATTCCGCTCCTGGGTGCGTACATGCGGAAGATGAAACAGATTTGCGTCACACCGGGGCAGGGGGAAGCGGTACTTACAGAGGCGCACCGAACCCTGGAAGCAGGCCGTTCGGTGGCGATTTTCCCCGAAGGACTGATCAGCCCTGCGGACGGATTCCACGCTCCCCGCTCGGGGGTGGCGCGGCTGGCGCTCAAGACTGGGGTCCCGGTGGTGCCGCTCGGGATTTACCTTTCCGAGAAAGGCTGCAAACGCATCCCGACCAACCTGGAAGGCGAACCGGATATCGTCACCTGGTACGTGCGCGGGCCGTACGCCATCACGATTGGCAGGCCCCTGCGTTTCAGCGGAGACTCCAACGACAAGCCGCTGGTCCGGCGCACGGCAATAAACATCATGGATCATATCCGCCTCCTGGCGCAGGAAAGCCGCCGGCGGGTGCTGAAACTGGCATAGGATAGGAATGAGACCGGCGATGAGCCGGTCTTTTGTCAGAGTTTCCCGCTCCTGCCAATGAATCCAGTCCTCCGTTGGTGAGCCCAGGGGGGAATCCGATTAAGTGATGATTCTCACCTTAAAACAAGTTGTCAGGCAATTGACATCCAATCCCTTTTTTGCTACACTATGGGTGTAGTTGTCAGACAACTAGACAGTTTCCCTTTTCCACCATGCCAACCCTTTTGATTAGAAACGCGACCGTGCTTGTCACAATGGATGACCACCAGCGGGAGATTCCCGATGGTGGTCTTTTTATCCGGGATGGGTTCCTTTCGCAGATAGGCCCGACGAATGAGCTGCCCGCCTCGGCTGACGAAGTGCTCGACCTGAGCGGACACCTTGTCCTGCCGGGATTGGTCAACACGCACCACCATTTCTACCAGACCCTGACGCGCGCCGTCCCGGCCGCGCAGGATGCAAATTTATTCAACTGGCTCAAGACGCTCTACCTCATCTGGGCGCGGCTGACCCCCGAAGATATTTTCATCTCCACCCAGACTGCCCTGGCTGAACTGGCGCTCTCCGGCTGTACCACCGCCTCCGACCACCTGTATCTTTTCCCCAACGGCTCGAAACTGGACGACGAAATTGCCGCGGCGAAAGAGATTGGCGTCCGCATCCAGGCTTCACGCGGCTCGATGTCGCTGGGCGAATCGAAAGGCGGACTCCCGCCCGATTCAGTGGTGGACACGGAAGAGAACATCCTGGGCGACTCCCAGCGGCTTATCGAAACCTACCACGACCCGAAACCGGGCGCGTTCGTCCAGGTGGTCCTGGCCCCCTGTTCGCCCTTCTCGGTGACCGGGGAACTGATGAAACAATCCGCCGCGCTGGCGCGGCAGTACGGCGTCCACCTGCACACCCACCTGGCCGAGACCGAAGATGAGGAGCAGTTCTGCCTGCAAAAGTTTGGCTATCGCCCGGTCCCGTACATGCAGTCGGTGGATTGGGTGGGGGAGGATGTCTGGTACGCGCACGCGGTCTACGTCAGCAGCGACGAGGTTAAAACCTTCGCGAAGCATGGCTGCGGCGTGACGCATTGCCCATCGTCGAACATGCGCCTGGCCTCCGGGATTGCTCCCATAAAAGAATATCTTGCCGCAGGCGTGAAAGTTGGCCTGGGCGTGGATGGGTCGGCTTCCAACGACGGTTCGCACATGCTGGCAGAAGCGCGTCAGGCCATGCTCTTATCCAGGTTGCGTGAAGGAATCACCGGCTTCTCGCTCTCGAACGACCCGTCCCGCAGCCTGATGACTGCCCGCGAGGCTCTGCGTCTTGCCACGCGCGGCGGGGCCGCGGTGCTGGGACGGTCCGACATCGGCAGCCTCGAAGTCGGGAAATGCGCAGACTTTTTCGCCATCAATCTCAACCGTCTCGACTATGCCGGAGCGCTGCACGACCCGGTCGCCGCGGCGGTCTTCTGCCACCCGGTCCGCGCCGACTATACATTTATCGGCGGCAGGTGCGTGGTCCGGGAAGGGCAGTTGGTCACGGTTGACGAACAGAAATTGGTCGAACGGCACAACGAAGCTGCCAGGCGATTGGTGGGAGGCTGACATGCTGGAGATTTTGCCAGAGTGGCTTATTCCGGTCATTTTTGGCTGGCCGACAGTGATTGCCTCGCTACTTGTGTCGCTCGCGGGCCTGGTTACGAAGAAAGCCTGGCTGCTAATTGTTGGAGGGTTCCTGGCTGCCCCATTCACATTTTTTACAAGTTTGTATGGCAACCTTTGCTCGCTAAATTTTCTTTTGCCACTATTCCAGTTCGGGGCAGCGTATGCCATTCGCCGGGAGAAGGTGCGCCTTGCCTGGTTGTCTTTGTTGCCACTGACGATCGTTCTCGTCGCGCTAGGTTTTATTGTCTTGGTACAGTGATCCAAGTGATGAGCGCTACCCATGAACCCCTCCTGAAGAAATACCTGCAACTCCCCGACCGGCTGGAGGCCGCCATTGCCGGGTTGAGCGAAGCCGACCTCGACCTGACCAAAAACGATGGCTGGCCCATCCGGGCCTACGTCCACCACACTGTCGAGGGCGAGTTAATGTGGCAGTTGTTCCTGCGCGCCATCCTGGGCCAGGACGGGATCGAGATCCCGATTGCCTGGTATTTCGGCCACGAACAGGAGGAGTGGGGGCGGCGCTGGGTATACGGGAAAAGGGCCGTCGGTCCAACCCTGGCGCTCTTCCGCGGCAGCACGGCCACGCTGGCCGAACTCTTGCGAAACGTTCCGCCCGAAGCCTGGGATCATTTTGGACGCGTCACCTGGCCGGGCGATGAGAAAGAAACCCGCCTGACCGTCCGCGATATTGTCCTGATGCACATCCGCCACATGGACGGCCACACCGCCGACATCCGAACCATTCGTGAATTGCACGGAGCCTAGAAGAGGAGATCATGACGCCGCCTGCCAACTCCAAGAACCTGATTGACGTTGCCATGGGCCGCAAACCGGCCGACCTGGTAATCCGGCACGGGACGTGGGTTTGCGTGCAATCCGGCGAATTCGTCCCCGATACCGATATTGCTGTCAAGGACGGGCGCATTGCCTATGTTGGCCCGGACGCTTCACACACCATCAAGAAGGAAACGGTGGTGATTGACGCCGAGAACAAGTACCTTGTCCCTGGCCTGCTCGACGGACACGTGCATGTCGAATCGAGCATGCTCACCGTTACAGAGTTCGTGCGCGCCGTCCTGCCGCGTGGTACCACTGGCCTGTTCATTGACCCGCACGAGATCGCCAACGTCTTCGGCTTGAAGGGCGTGCGCTTGATGGCCGACGAAGCCGCCCGGCAGCCCATCCACGTCTGGGTGCAGGTGCCATCGTGTATTCCCTCCGCACCCGGGCTGGAGACCTCCGGCGGCGAGATCACACCGGACGACGTAGCCGGGGCGCTGGCCTGGGACCAGGTCATCGGCCTGGGCGAGATGATGAATTACCCCGGCGTGGCTGCTGCGGACGCGAAGGCCCTCGCCGAAATGGATGCTGCCCGGCGCGCCGGCAAGGTCACTGGCGGGCATTATGCCTCCCCGGACCTCGGTCCTGCCTTCCATGCCTACGCCGCGGGCGGCGCTGAAGACGACCACGAAGGCACGCGCCTGGACGATGCCATCGCCCGCGTCCGCCAGGGGATGAAGGCCATGCTGCGATATGGTTCGGCCTGGCAGGATGTGGCCTCCCAGGCGGCCGCCATCACCAAGCTCGGCCTTGACCCGCGTCATTTCATCCTGTGCACAGACGACTGCCACGCCGAGACGCTGGTGAGCGAAGGCCACATGGACCGCGTGGTGCGCCACGCTATTTCCCTGGGTCTCCCGCCGATGACTGCGATTCAGATGGCGACCCTCAATACAGCCGAGCATTTCGGCCTCGCGCGCGAGATCGGCCAAATTGCCCCCGGCCGCTGGGCCGACATCCTGCTGGTGGACGATTTGAGGGATTTCCGCGCCGAACTGGTCATTGCAAAAGGACAAGTCGCTGCTGAAAGCGCCGGACTGGTGATC
>JACQYE010000005.1:0-3099 GCA_016208355.1 Chloroflexota bacterium
CATTTACAGATAACGGTGGAAACGGCGGCGGCACGTCACCCGAGCCGATCCCCGGCTTGGCCGGCCGCTGGGAGGATCAGTATGAACTCACCGTCCACACCATCGAGTGGAACGGCACAAAGTACGTGGTCACCGAGTCATGGAATCCTGACCGCGGCATCTACGAGATCATCGAGCAGTCCTGGAATGGCAGTGTCCTGAACTGGGTCAACCGCGTCCCGGACGGCGCCGATGTGACCCTGGAGACCATCTCCGTCAGCGGTGATGAACTCTACCTGAACTGGTGGAGCACCAACGGCAACTCCGGGCAGGATACCTTCCTGCGCTACCCGTAATCCGATTCGTTTCTATCACTGGCCCCGAGGAGACTCTCTCTCGGGGCAACTTTTATCCAATCAGGCTTGCAATTCATCTCATGGATTGTATAGTGCAGTGACCAAACGTCAGGCAAACCGTCCCGAACGTCTCTTGGGTTGACCTGATTCGGACCAGTTCACGGAGGAGAATCCCATGAATCCACGCAACAAAGTATTTCTCGTTTGTTTGGCCGCCCTGGCGGTCATGGTAATTATTGCCTGTTCGTGCACCGACTTCAGTTTCACCACCGGAGGCGGAGACAGCCAGGAGGCCATGCCCGGCCTGGCTGGTACGTGGCAGGACCCGGCGACTACTGACACATTCGTCATTGCCTGGCAGAACGGCCAGTATGTGGTCACTTCGGTCACATACGATTCAACCACGTATGAAGTTACCGAACAATCCTGGTCGGGAAGTTCCCTCACCTGGACGTATTACATTCCAGAGTATGATACTTATCTTTCGTACGAAACAACCTCTCTCAGCGGCGACAGCCTGTACACCAACTGGTGGAACAGCGGTGGAGCCTCAGGTACCGAGACCCTGGGCCGCGTGCGCTAACTTTTTGGACTTGGAAATAGGGGTGTTGAATCGGCTTTGCCTGTCCAACACCCCATATTTTCCCTGTTTTACGGTTAATTTTAAAAAATCATCCTGAACGAACAATCGGCAGTATAATGCGCGCATGAGTACATCCAACAAGCGGGCAAGACGACGCTCCTCCTCCTTTTCGGCGCTCTTCATACCGGTGGCTTTTTTCTTCGGGCTGGCCGCCGGGTACATGCTGGGGAGCACCAGCACCTCGTCGGCCGGGCTGGACCCAGTCACAAACGACGACCCGTCCCTGGGTCCGAAAAACGCTCCGGTGACCATCGTCGAGTACAGTGATTATCAATGCCCATATTGCCAGCTCTGGCACGAGGAAGTGTTGCCGCGTCTCCTCGCCGAGTATGCCGGGAAGATCCGCTTTATCTACCGCGATTTCCCCTTGGGCGGGCACCCCGAAGCCCAGCCGGCCGCTGAGGCCGCCAATTGCGCCGGGGACCAGGATGCCTATTGGGAATTCCAGGACGCGATCTTCAGCAGCCAGTATGGCTATGGCCGCTCCGCGTATGAGCAATACGCCCTCGACCTGGGACTGGACACGGAAAAATTTGCAACCTGTCTCGATAGCCGCCGCCACCAGGCCGAGGTGCTGGAAGATTACAGCGACGGCGTCCGCCTGGGCGTCCAGTCCACGCCGACGTTTTTCATCAACGGGACGCAGATCGTGGGCGCCCAACCCTATGAAACTTTCCAACAATTTGTCGAAGCGGAACTTGCCCAGTCAGGCCAGTAAGTGAGAGGCGCATTGCCGTATTATTGCATGGCATGAGGAACTTATGAAAAAATTTATCGCGATTGCAGGGAATATCGGCGTGGGAAAATCCACGCTGGTGGAAATGTTGTGTGAAAAACTGGATTGGACGCCTTTCTTCGAGCCGGTGGCTGAAAATCCTTACCTGGCCGATTTCTACCGGGACATGCAGACCTGGGCCTTCCATTCCCAGATATTCTTCCTGACCCACCGCCTGCGCGCCCACCACCAACTGGCGATGTACCCTTCCTCGGTCATCCAGGACCGTTCGGTCTACGAGGATGCCGAGATCTTCGCCCACAACCTGTTCCTGCAAGGGCACATCCGCCCGCGCGATTACCAGACCTATCGTGAACTCTACCTGACCCTGACCGAGTTCCTGCCCCCGCCCGACCTGGTCATTTACCTGCGCGCCTCGGTGCCCACCCTCGTCCAGCGGATTGGCCGGCGCGGACGCGATTACGAGCGCACCATCCCGGCCGATTACCTGGCCAGCCTGAACAATCTCTACGAAACGTGGATCTCCAATTTCACCCTTTGCCCGGTGCTCGCGGTCCCGGCGGATGCAATAGATTATGTGGCCCACTCCGGCCACCTCGACCTGATTGCCGAGAAAGTGGAAGAGAAGTTGACCGGCAAGGAGGAGGTCATCTTCGACCCGGAGGAAGTGGCGCGCGCGGCCTGCGATTGATATCAAACTCCCGGCAGTTTTGTGAACTGCCGGGAGTTTTTTATTCCACAAAAACGCTCCACTTCCAGTGATTTTCCAGCCAGAGTTCCGGGTCGGTTTTGCGCTCCCAGACATTCCCCCCGGAAGAACCGCACTCTGCCAGCCAGAAGGCCTGGGGGACGGTGTCCGGCAGGAGGCAGGTGGATAGAACTTCAGGCTGTTCCTCATCCCGGCCGGGTGGTTCGGACCCTGCGCGGGCGTTGGGCCGTCCGGGCGTGGGGCGGCACTCGAAGGCCCACGCGCCGTTCCCGTCCGGGAGACGGCACCAGGTCCGGTCGGAGGCGGTCACGATGGTATAGTTCTGGAGGTCGGCCGTTTTCCCGTCCGGCTTGATGAGGCGGACGGTGTCGCCGCCGTCGCTGAGCGAGATTCCGGTCTGGGAGGCATAGAAGCGCACGATCTGATAGGGGGCAAGGGTCAGGTCGGGCAGGGTGTAGGGACTGGAGCCGCCGTCGGCGATGTCGTCCAGTTTCCAGTTCCTGATATTGATGGACACTGTCCCCATGTTGATGAGTTCGATGTATTCGTCGCGGCTGTTGGCTTCGCCGTCGCCGTTCCAGTCGCTGGCGGGACGCGGCAGGTATTCGTTCAGCGCCACGTTGCCCGGGTAGGCGGTTGGGAAAGCGGTGGAGGTACGCGTGGGCGTGCGCGTGGC
>JACQYE010000005.1:3182-4114 GCA_016208355.1 Chloroflexota bacterium
GACCGGCGGCCTGGTTTACGGTTACGGTCGGTGCAACGTTATCGTTGTAAACAACCGTGTTATCCGTGCTTGTACTTGCGCTGTTGAGATTGCCTGCCAGATCTGTTACTTTACTTGCGGCAATAGATGGGATCAATGTGCCATTCCCCGCCACCGCTATGGCAGACAGGGTGAAGTTTGTGTGATCGCCAGAATCTGTAATTGTCCATGTGATCAACGATGCCGCTACCGTTCCTCCTTGAGTAATATCACTCGTTGTGAATGTGCTGACGTTAATAGGTTCAGAGAACACAACCGTGAAATTGACCGGCGTTCCACTGGCCGGGTCTGCTTGGCCGCTTCCCTGATTGATCGTCACAGTCGGGGCGATATTATCCAGGGCGTAGACCTGATCAATGGATGGCTCCAACGTAGGCAGAGGATTGGAAACCGCATCGGTGATGTTTTGTGTTACGCTCAAGTCTAGCCCCACAACGCCATTGAGGACGGGAAGATCACCGCCAGATATTGTCACATCAAAAGTGCTGCCGCTTACAGGTGTCACGCTGGTCGGGGCAGCCGATGTGCCTGTTACGAAAAAATCGTTCGTGTCCACACCAAGCACTGCCTCGCTGAAAGAGACGCGAAACACAAGGTTATCGGCATTGGTGGGAGAAACACCTGGATCTTGGAGCGTAAAGGAGACAAGGTTTGGAGGAGCCTGGTTATCTATCACAATGGCCTTATTGAATCCAAGCGATCCAGCCGCGCCCGGACTCGGCAATACCAGACTAGCATTCCCCACAGCGCCCGTTATCGTACCACTGTTTAGGTACAGTGAATTGGTCGCCACATAATCCAGATCGCCGGAAACGTCGCCTGCCATGACTGTATACTCGAAGGTCAGGGTGTTCGTTCCGCTTCCGCTTGTAAATACTGCGTATCTGTCTATC
>JACQYE010000006.1 GCA_016208355.1 Chloroflexota bacterium
CACCAGGCCTTTCTCGGTGACCGGGTCGCCGATCTGCACCGACGCGCCGGAGACCTCGCCGGTCTGGGCGTCCATCGTCATCGAGGAGAAGGTCGCCCCGCGCAAGCCGTCGCGTCCAGTCCGCCCCCCAAGGAGGATAACCCGGTCGCCGCGGCGCGGGTTACGGACGTGGAGTCCTTTCGGGGCCAGGCCAACCGTCCCGCAAAAGACCAGCGGGTTGGCCGTGTAGCCGGGGTCGAACCACAGCGCTCCGTTGACGGTCGGGATGCCCATCTTGTTGCCGTAATCCTGCACCCCGGCCACCACGCCGGACAAAATCCGCCTCGGGTGTAGCACGCCCTCCGGCAGGTCGCTGAAGTGCGCCGACTGCGGCCCGAAGCAAAGCACGTCGGTGTTGGCAATCGGCTTGGCCGACACGCCCAGCACGTCCCGGATCACACCGCCCACGCCGGTGTTCGCCCCGCCGAACGGCTCGATGGCCGAGGGGTGGTTGTGGGTCTCCACCTTGAACGAGACTTCGAACTCGTCGTTGAAGTCAATGATCCCGGCGTTGTCCACGAAGGCCGAACGCACCCAGGGGGCGGCGATCTTGTCGGTGGCGGATTTAAGGAAGGACTTGAGGAGAGAATCAATCGTAGTAAATGGGGAATGGTGAATGGTTTCCCCGTTTTCGACTTGAATCAGCGCTTTAAAGGTTTTGTGCCCACAGTGTTCCGACCAGGTCTGGGCGATGGCTTCGAACTCGACATCAGTGGGGTCGCGGCCTTCGGACTGGAAATATGCCTGGATAGCCTTCATCTCGGCCAGGTCCAGTGCGGCGCGGCGGGACCCGGAAACTGCCAGCAGTTCCGAGTCAGCCAACCCGCGCAGGCGAACGACCTCCACCTCCCCGCTCGAGGCGGCCTCCGCCGGGAAGGATGGGGCTACCGCTCCCAAGATCCAATGCTGAATCGTTGGATTCGCCAGCAGACGCCGCGCCAGTTCGGACGCCTGCTCCCCCGTCAGGCCTTTGAGGAGGAAACGAGAGCCTGTGGCGGCGCGGTGGACTCCAGTGTAGCCCAGTTTGTGCGCAGCACGCAGGAGTTGAGCGGCGACCTGGTCGGTCACGCCGGGGCGGAGGGAAACTTCAATCATAACAGTGGCAGGCCCCAGGTCAAAAACCGCACCAGGAAGTTCGTCCCAGTCCGCAGCCTGTGTAACCGGGTCGGTTAAAAGGTCGAGGGCCAACTGCCTGCATTCCTCCGGTGACAGTTGGCCCTCGATAAAGTAGATGTCCTGGCAGGTTATTAGTTTAAGTTGCTCAAATCCCATAGCGCGTGCATCCACAAGAAGAGCGGCGGAACGGGGATCGGGTCGGTGGAAGCGGACCACGAAGCGATAGGTTGGCATGGGCGGGATTGTACTTGAGGGTCATTGTCTAGTCAAGTTGTATGACAATTATCAGCGTATAATTGTGTCAAAGGAGATGCAATCATGGACAATAAATCCAACCAACTCGTCATTCGAGAATTGCCTCTGTTCCAATGGCTCTTTAGCTTGATCATGTTCGCAACATGCATTTTTATCTACCAGAGTAAACCCGGCCAACTTACTGCACCGATCGTGACCGGTATCATTGGCCTCCTGATTCTTGTCTCCTCCCCCATCCTGGTCGTCACGGCCGACCGTTCCAGCGGGATGCTGACCATCCGGCGCGTCGGTCTGCTCCAGCGATTCAAGCGGGAGATCCCGGTTTCCGACATCCTGGCCATCCAGTTGGAACATTCCCTCAGTTCCAGTGATTCTTCGTCTTCAGGGCGAACCTCCGTCTACCGCATCGTGGTGGTGACGAGAAACCAGGAGGTCATCCCCTTCCGAAATTCGTACAGCAGCGGCCAGTTGACAAAAGAAACCAAGGCAAAGAAACTGCGTGAATTCCTGGGCGTGGGCGGAGAAGATGTGTCGCTGAGTGGGATGTTTATGACCGCCTCGGGCCAGGCAGTGACGCAATTCAAGCAGGAGCAGGAATCCATTACCGGAAGCCAGGAAACGGAACAGGTAACAGACGGTGTGCGCTGGAAATTGGAGACACGGGCAACGGGTGGGACGCCGATTTCGCTATGGTTCTCGCCCGACATCCAATGGGGTGGGAATTTCCTCTACCTGGCCCAGAAAATGCAAGGACAGGGTTCGCAGGGCGGCCTGATGACGATGATGGGCAAGATGCTCTTCAGGACTTCCCTTTCGCTCTACGGCTTCGCCGCGGACCTGACCCCTGGTCTTGATTCCGCTGAAGTCCTTGCCCCTCTGGATGTCCAACTCGAGCCTCACTTCATGGCCTTCACAAGCGACCCCGCTGGGGCGCGGCAGGCGCTGAATCCCTGGACAACCCTACCTCTGGCAAGATGGGCAGAGAAGTACCCGTTGAAACAGGGCAATACCAACCAGATGGCGGTTCTGTTCAGCCCGCAAGGCATTCACCTCGCCATGATGGGACTGGTCAACCCGGAGTTCCTCCAGGAATTGACCGCTCTTGGTGTCGAATTGGTAAAGTCGCAGGGAAGTAAATAAAGCAAAAAAGGAAAACAAAAGGCCGGATGGATCACTCCACCCGGCCTTCCGCTTTATTGCGAACTTACGGATTGGTCTGCTGCCAGTACCCGCCGCCGTGCATACCCATGCCGCGGCCAAAGCCGTAGCCGGTGCCATCTTGCGGACGCGTCCCGCCCATCGGGCAGACACCCGCGCCGTAGCCGCGCTGAGACATGCGCTGGAGCATCCAATCGGCCTGCTCCTGGGTGAGCGCTCCATCTGCAACTGCGGCGGCGAAAGCAGCCTCGTGGACTTCCTGCATGAAGGCTGGGAGGTCCGCTTCGGCGATGCCGTTATCGAGAGCAATCTGCCAGAGGGTCGCGCCCGCATCGAACTGGGCTTCCACTTCCTCGAGGGTCAGGCCGAGTTTGTCGGCCAAAGCCTGTTCGATATATTCGTGCATCACACCGCGGGTTTCGCGCGGGGGCTGGTTCCCTTGGGCCGCGGCAACACCGGTAAACAGGCCGAGGGCCAACAGGGCAAGGACAACTGAGAGGGTAATCTTTTTCATAGGTTCACTCCTTTAGTGAATTGATTGCCCATAGGATACCGCAGGGATGTAAAGATACGATAAAGACAGGGAAAAGATTTGATAAAAATAATCCGGGGACAAGTCTCCGGATTTCAAAACTTCAAACCAGCGGGAGCGTGAACAGGAAAATACTCCCCCGCCCCTCGCCGGGGCTTTCGGCCCAAAGATGCCCACCATGGGCTTCGACGAGAGCCTTGGAAATCGTCAGGCCGATGCCGGACCCACCGCCCGCCTGCCGCGAGCGGGATTTATCCACACGATAGAAGCGATCGAAGATGTGCGGCAGGTGTTCGGCGGGGATGCCAATGCCCGTATCCGCCACCCGGACGAGAATCTCGCCGGCGCGCAGCTCTGCCGAAAGCATCACATGTCCACCCGCGGGGGTGTATTGCAAGGCATTACCGAGCAGATTGGTCAGCACCTGGAGCAGGCGATCAGTGTCAGCGCGGACGGGGGAAAGAGCGGCGGGCAGGTCGAGGGTCAGGGTTACGCCCTTCGAGGCATACGGGTGCGCGAGGCGCTTGCGCGCCGTCTCGATCAGTTCTGGTAAGGAAACTGGCTTGAGGTCCAGGACGACCGCCCCGGATTCGACCCGCGAGAGTTCCTGCAAATCATCCACCAGGCGGTTCAGGCGTTCTGCCTCCGCGGCTACCTGGGCGAAAGTCTCCGGCGATGCCGGCAGGACGCCATCCACCAATCCCTCCATCGAACCCTTGATGGCCGTCAGCGGAGTCCGTAATTCGTGGGCTACGTCGCCGATCAATTGGCGGCGCATGGATTCGACCTGTTCCAGCTTTGTGGCCATGCTGTTGAAGCTGGCCGCCAGTTGGCCGAGTTCGTCGCCGCCCCGCGCCGGCACGCGCTCGCTGTAGCGACCCTCGGCCACTCGCTGGCTGGCAGCTGTCATTGCCCTCAGGGGGGCAGTCAGGCGGCGGCTGATGAGCAGGCTGACGACCAGCGCCACAGTCAACGCGGCCAGCGCCGCCCAGGCCAGCGCCTCGTAAAAACTATACTGGAAATTGGCGAATAATTCCTGCCCGCTTCCGCTCCCCAGGCCGCGCCCCGGCCCCATGCCCCCGTCCATCATACCCGAGTCACCCATGATCTCGGCCATCTGCCCGAGATGGCGTCCGTAAGCGCCCGGCAGGCTGACCTGCGCGACCGCCGCCAGGACGACAACACCGACAAGCAGGACGGCCAGGTACGATATGAATAGTTTAACGCCCAGGTTGAGTTTCATAACGCCTCGTCTTCAAAACGATAACCCACGCCACGCACAGTGGCAATCACATCTGCGCCAAGTTTCTGGCGCACGTGCCCCAGGTGAACATCCACCACGCGCGTATCGCCGTAATAATCGTAACCCCAGACTTTTTCGAGCAGCAATTCCCGGGTCAGGACTCGGCCGCGGTTCTCCGCCAGGGCAGCCAAGAGGTCGAACTCGATGGCAGTCAACTCGACCGGCTGCCCATCCACAGTGATTTGGCGCGCTCCTGAATCTATCATCACCCGTCGGAACGACATCACACCCTTTTCGGACCCGGCGCCTGCACCCGCTTGCAGGCGGCGCAATGCCGCCTTGACGCGCGCCGTCAACTCGCGCGGGCTGAACGGTTTGGTGACGTAGTCGTCCGCCCCCACTGACAGACCAACGATTTTATCTGTCTCTTCGGTCTTGGCCGTGAGCAGGATGACGTAGGCGTCCGACTCGCGCCGCAGGCGGGAGAGCACCTCCAGCCCGTCCAGGCCGGGGAGCATGATATCAAGGATGATCAGTTCCGGCTTGTAGGCTTTGGCAGCCTTGAGTGCGGCAAGGCCGTCGGAGGCGGTATACACCTCGTACCCTTCGGCTTTCAAGTAGGAGTTGACCAAATTGAGGATACTGGGTTCGTCGTCCACGACGAGAATTTTTGGCATGGGAGGCTCCGAGGAAATGGATAGAGCAAACTTCTTTATTCTATCCATTGTAACAAAAACGGGTAAAGATTTGGTAAAGGAATAAATGTTGAGAATTCGCCGACCGCAATGGTGCAAAATATGGGAATTTCGTCTTGACAGGCAATTCCAAATCGTCTAAAATAATAATTAGTTCGGACTAAATTTACCCAAATACTCCAATAATGACTGGAGACATTATGAATAAACAACTAACACGCAGAGATTTTCTGAAATTAGGGGCATTGGGTGTAATCAGCGCGGCCGGAGCGACTGCCCTGTCGCATGAAAAAGCCAAAAAAAACAATCGAACCCCCGTACCTTCCATGCAAGCCATGGATCACGGACACGGGGAAGGAGTCATACCTGGCGTAGGTGAAGTAGACCACGAGAAGAACGGTTTCAATCCAGGGGATATACTGACCGATTTCGACTATGGCCAGACATCCACCCTTCCAGGCGGCCAGACTCTGCGCGAATATGAGATCACGGTCATAAATAAGAATATCGAGGTTGTGCCTGGCATTGAGTACCCTGCATGGACATACAACGGGCGCATCCCCGGCCCCACCATTCGTTGTACAGAAGGCGATTTAATTCGCATCAAACTCATTAATGGGAGCAATCATCCGCATAGTATGCATTTTCATGGATTTCATCCGGGCATGATGGACGGCGTACCGGGCACGGGACCGGGCGGTTATGTCGAACCGGGAGAAAGTTTCACGTATGAATTTGAAGCCGAGCCGTTTGGCATGCATCTATATCACTGTCATGTATTTCCTTTGGCGCGGCATATCGCCAAAGGCCTTTATGGCGCGTTCATCGTTGATCCGAAACAGGGCCGTCCACAAACCGATCCCGAAATGATTATGGTTATGAGCGGCTTCGATGTGGACTTCGACGATGTGAACGATTTTTACGCAGTGAATGCGATCCCGTTTTATTATCAGAATCACCCCATCCAGGTCAAAGTTGGTGAAAGCGTCCGTATTTATCTCCTGAATATTTTGGAATTCGACCTCCTCAATTCCTTCCATCTGCATGCGAACTTTTTTCACTACTACCCCACTGGCACATCTCTCGTGTCATCCGAATTCACCGATACAGTTATTCTGGGCCAGGCCCAGCGCGGTATTCTGGAATTCACGTATAAATATCCTGGCATGTATATGTTCCATGCGCATGTCACGGAGTTTGCGGAACTTGGCTGGAACGGGATGTTCGAAGTGATCGAATGATCAAGAGGTTTTTCATGACTCAACAAACGACTCAATCCGCTCGGTTCACATTCAGGACCCTCATCCTGCTCCTGATCCCGGTCATTGCTTTGGCGGGAGTGATTGCACTATTCCTCTCCACGGGCGGAGGGGTGAACCTGAGGTCCGCTGCGCCTGTTGAAAGTCTGGACGTGGAACGATACGTCCTTACACAAGATGGCATCGAACTACATGTCCGCAATACAGGGCCAGAGGAGCTCACAATCGCTCAAGTTATTGTCAATGATGCGGTCATGCCTTTTGAGGTGAGCCCGGATGTGAATATCCCCCGCCTTGGGAGAGCGAATATCTATATCAGCTATCCCTGGTCTCATGGCGAAGCGTATGGGGTCTCAATTTTTACCAGCAACGCAATCGTATTTGGCGTGGACATCCCGGTCGCATTTGAAACGCCACAACCCTCTCGCAGCACCTTCTTGAGCTTTACGCTCATCGGCCTATACGTTGGCGTGATTCCAGTCTTTCTTGGCATCTTCTGGTTTCCGGCTTTGCGCCAGTTGGGACGCTGGACAATGACGTTCCTCATGGCCCCCACCGCTGGCCTGCTAGTCTTTCTTGGCCTGGACACTATCGCAGAAGCCTTGGACGTTGCGAGGGACGTACCCTCTGCATTTCAAGGAATTGGGTTGATTGGCATCGGCGCAGTTGCGACTTTCCTGTTGCTCGTCGCAATCTCGAAAAGAAAAACCGAAATCACCGGCAACGAAGCGGATCGCAGGCTCGCCATTGCGTTCATGATTGCCATCGGTATCGGCTTCCACAATCTCGGCGAAGGTCTTGCCATCGGAGCGGCGTATAGTGTCGGCGAAATTGCGCTGGGCACATTCCTGGTGGTCGGTTTCATCATTCAAAACATCACCGAAGGACTCGGCATTATTGCGCCCGTTTTGCGTGACAGACCGAACATCAGAAACCTGGCTGTCATGGGCTTGGTCGGCGGCGCACCCGCAATCATCGGCGCCTGGATTGGCGGGTATACCCCTTCCCCATTCCTGGCAGTCCTTTTCCTGGCCATCGGCGCGGGCGCGATTTTTGAAGTAATCTACGAGATTGCCAAATTACTTCAGAAGGACACACAGCGCGAATCTAATTCGCTGACTGTCTTCAGCGGTGTGCTGACGGGCATGATGCTCCTCTGGATCACAGGGCTCTTGATCAAGTAGAAAGCTATTTTATGGAACATACTCTCACAATCTCCGTTCAGGATTACCTGAAACACATTTACGAACTTACAGAGAATGGCGAGAATGCAAGCACGAATGCGCTTGCAGAAAAGCTCGACGTCAAGCCTGCATCCGTGACGGTCATGGTGCAAAAACTTGCATTATCAACACCTGCACTGGTTGAATATCAAAAACATCAGGGGGTTACTTTGACGAAAGAAGGGAGGAAAGCCGCCCTGGAGGTTATTCGTCATCATCGCTTGTTGGAGACATGGCTTGTGCGAACCCTTGGCTACTCCTGGGACGAGGTCCACGAAGATGCAGAACGACTCGAGCACGTGATCTCGGAGGACTTCGAGAGACGCATCGCTGCAGTTATGGGACATCCAGTCCGCGACCCGCACGGCGAATTCATTCCCACCGCAGAGTTGACCATGCCGCTCGACGACTCGGTTCCTCTTTCTGCCCTGCGGCCAAACCAAACAGCCATGCTCCAATGTGTAAGAGGCGCCGACGCAGAACTGCTTCGCCATCTCGAAAGCCTGGGGCTTGTTCCTGGTGTACACCTGGAAGTTCTGGAGTATTCACCCTTCGACCATAATCTGATGGTCAAAGCCGGGTCAAAATCCGCCGTCCTCGGGCTCAATGTCACACATAAAATTTTTGTGGAAGTCCTTTGAGCAGTCATGAACGCGATGGGCGATGTTGCATCCATGACAGGATCAAGTCGCCGAATCAAGATGGCTCCTCTTGCCACTAATTTCAGTCCCACAACGAATGGTGAGTAAATGTTGAGAAAAATTCCTACCCTCCTTATTATCCTGTTCATTGCTTCTCTCTCTGCCTGCCAGGGAGACGCTCCTTCGACTAATATCACCGTGGAATTGAGCGATTTCGCAATCACTCCAAATCGGCTCATCGTCCCGGCCGGGTCGGAGATAACCATCCATGTCACGAATAGCGGTTCAATAATGCACGATCTCACGATCATGAAACTAGGCGTTGACGTTGGTGATAAGTTTGATGTTGAAGATCAAGACAACATCTATTGGGAAATGGAAATCCAAACGGGCGAGACGGAAACCGTCCAATTTTTAGCGCCTGACCAGCCCGGCGTTTACCAAATCGTGTGCAGGATGCCGGGGCATCTACAAGCCGGTATGTTCGGAACGCTGGAAGTTGTCGAATAGTAGCCTGGCAATAATCTGCGCGCCCAGCAAAAAAAATCGAGCATTTGTAAGGCAAAGGTGCGTAAACGAGAACTGCTTCCCCTCAGTACCGGTTCGGAAGCAGTTCTCGTTTTTATCTGTTTGCCATTTTTATCGCCACCCCTTCTGCTAAACGCAACCGCGTTGAAAATGCAGCCTACTCCTCCCCCGACAACAATTTGATCTTCTCCCACGGCTTGAGACTTTCATCACCGGCCAGCAGGGCCTTCAGTTCATACATCTCGTCCCGCAAAGCGGCAGCCCTCTCGAATTCCAAATTCTTCGCCGCTTCTTTCATCTGTCTTTCCATTTCGGCGATCACCTTCTGCAGCTCGGAGCGCGAGGTGACATCCTTGTGCTTGCCGGTCTTGTACTCGCCACGCGTCTCCGCCACCGCTTTGGCCGACATCTGGTCGGTCAGGTCGCGGATGGCCTTGTGGATGCTGACCGGGGTAATGCCGTGTTCATGGTTGAACTTGACTTGTTTGGCGCGCCGGCGGGTGGTCTCGTCAATGGCGCGTTTCATCGAATCGGTCATTCGATCAGCGTACATGATCACCCGTCCGTTGAGGTGACGCGCGGCCCGCCCAATCGTCTGGATGAGAGCCGTGTCCGAGCGCAGGAAACCTTCCTTGTCCGCATCGAGGATGGCTACCAGTGAAACCTCGGGCAGGTCGAGCCCCTCGCGCAGCAAGTTGATGCCCACCACCACGTCGAACACGCCCAGGCGCAGGTCGCGCAGGATGCCGATGCGTTCCAGCGTCTCCACTTCCGAATGCAGGTAGTGGACCTTGATGCCGAGTTCCTCCAGGTACTGCGCCAAGTCTTCAGCCATGCGCTTCGTCAGCGTGGTGACCAGGATGCGTTCGCCGCGCTCGACCCGGGTCCGGATCTCGCCCACCAGGTTGTCCACCTGACCCTTGGTCGGGCGCACCTCCACCTCCGGGTCCACCAGCCCGGTGGGGCGGATGATCTGTTCCACGACCTGGTCCGCACGCTGCATTTCGTACGGGCCGGGTGTGGCCGAAGTGTAGACCGTATATCCCATCACCTTTTCAAATTCTTCGAACTTCAGCGGACGGTTATCCATCGCCGAGGGCAGCCGGAAACCGAACTCCACCAGTGTTCCCTTTCGTGAGCGGTCGCCGTTATACATGCCGCGGATCTGCGGCACGGTCATATGCGACTCGTCCAGCACGAGCAGGTACTCGCTCGGCAGGAAGTTAATCAACGTCCAGGGGTGCGTGCCGGGGGCGCGCTGGTCGAGGTGGCGGGAGTAGTTCTCGATGCCGGAGCAGTATCCCACTTCGCGCAGCATCTCCAGGTCGTAGCGGGCACGTTGTTCGATGCGCTGGGCTTCCAGCAGTTTTCCCTGTTCCTTGAACAGGCGCACGCGTTCATCGAGTTCGGCTTCTATGTCGGCGATGGCCGCCTTCAGTTTGTCTTCCTGGGTAATGTAATGTTTGGCCGGGTAAACGTCGAGTGTTTCCAGTTCGGCAAGGACTTCCCCGGTCAGCGGGTGGAAATCAGTAATGCGTTCCACTTCGTCCCCGAAGAATGCCACCCGGTAGCCATGCTCCTCGGAATGGGCCGGGATAATCTCAATCGTGTCGCCGCGCACGCGGAAGGTCCCGGAGTGCAGGTCAATGTCGTTGCGCTGGTACTGCCCGTCCACCAACTGGCGGATCAGGGCGTTCCGCCGGTACAATTGACCGGTCTTCAGGTTTACCGCCGCCCGGAAGAACTCGTCCGGCGACCCCAGGCCATAAATGCAGGAAACCGAAGCCACGATGATCACGTCCTTGCGCGAGACGAGGGAAGTTGTCGCCGCCAGGCGCAGGCGTTCGATCTCCTCGTTGATCTCGGTCTCTTTCTCGATGTATAAATCGTGGCGCGGGACGTAGGCCTCCGGCTGGTAGTAATCATAGTAAGAAACGAAATACTCGACAGCATTGTGCGGAAAGAACTCGCGGAGCTCGGCGTATAGCTGCGCCGCCAGGGTCTTGTTGTGGGCCATGAGGAGCGCCGGCATCTGCAATTCCTGGTCACCCCGGCTTCCACAATCACCGGTATCAGGGTATGGTCATCACAGCCATAAGCCAATCCACAGGGTACTGCCTGGGTGTAACCGCCTGCAAATCCTATTGGAACGGAATCCCCGCTCCGAACATAGGCAACGATGTAATAAGTTCCTGGCGGTAACTCGATAGTATATTCGAACGTATTTGTATCCGTATCAATAAAGTAATAACTCATATCAGCTGTATTCCATGCGACTACGCGCAAGGGAGGAATGAATTCGGAAGGATAGCTCAGGTGGCCGCTGATATAACCATTCTCGATGACCGGGGGCACGGAAGTCTCGGTGGGGGTTGGCGCCAGCGCAGTCAGGGTGGCACTTATAGCCGTCTCCGCCTCACCGATCACTTCGGTGGGGATCGGAATATTGATCGTGCAAAAAAGAGTAGCCAGGGCAAGGGGAATGAATGCTAGCCAATACTTGTTCTTCATTTCTACCTCCATGATTTAGGATGAATTTTATCCAATTATAGCCCTTCGCAGATAAAAACGCCACAAATAAACACCCCCCATTCTTCCTGAAAGAATGAGGGGCGTGTCTCAACATTCCAATGCACGTTTAGGGAACGCCGCCGGGTTTGGCAGGATACCCCCCACCCCAGTTGGTGATGTCGCAGGTGACCATTTCGTTGTTCTTGACCTCGACAATGGTAGTACACCCGCCAGTATGCCCGGACGAGTCATACGCCACCACCTGGTACTTCCCCGAAGAAACGTAGCCATCCATGGAATAATAAGTACTCCCCGAGGCGATAATCAGATACCAGTAGTGATAAGGCGGACCCTGCTCAAAAGCAACAATGGAAAGTTGGGGAATATCCCCATAGGGATACCCGTAAATATATCCTGAGATGGAGCCAAACCCCGGCTCCGGAGTGTTGGTGATATTGGGCGTCAGCGTTGGAGTGATTGTTGGAGGAAGGGAGTCGGTGGACGTGGCAAGCCTTTGTTGGGGAGTGCCTCCCGCTTGCTGGGTCAACGCCTGCGCGGTCGCCGCGACTGCCGTCGCAACCTGGCTCTGGCCGGTGTCGGTACCCTCGCCAGGACGCGGCATGTTGCAGGCCGTCAACAAGAGACAAAGAAAGAGTAGCAGAATGGGACGGATTTTCATGATGATTCTCCTCGAAAACTACTTATAAGATTATATCGTAATGTGAAGTTAACACCATCCCCCAGAGGAATGTTACGACGCCAATAACCTCAACAAAATTTCAACCAATGAAAAGCAACTGGGTCCCATCCACAATCTCGGGTCATCGCTGTCAGCAATTGATTTAGCCTGTGCCGGATCTATCTTACCAACTTTTCCAGCGTTTCCAGTAATTTCTCCTGCCAGTCCGGGGCCTTTCCAAACATGCACCAGTAGGCATTCTTCCCTCCGCGCACACCCGGTCCGAGGTCTGGCAGGCGCGGGGCGGCTTTTTCATCCGCCAGGACCGGATAGCGCAGCACAATCTGTCCCGCCTCCATGCCGATGGAGACCAGCCCCGCTTTCTCGGCGCGCATCTTGACGCGCATCTGGTAAAACAGGTTGTCCATCATTTCCGGGAGCGGACCAAAACGGTCGTTGAATTCCCGCTGCCAGGGGCAGATCGACATTAACGGGTAAGCCCACCTCGGGCAGGGTCAAGGCTCCTGCCTGGGCTGGTTCCGATAACCCGTGCGACAGGCGCAGGGTTCGCACCGCAACCGCGAGAAGGCGGGTGTAGAGATGAAACCCAACCGCGGCGATGTGTCCCGATTGGCGCGTACCGAGCAGTTCGCCTGCGCCGCGCATTTCCAGGTCGCGCATCGCAATCGAGTATCCTGCGCCCAGTTGCGTGTTCTCGGCGATGACTTCCAGCCGTTCCTGGCCTTCGGGTGTAGGCATGAGTTTGCGATGGCGGAAGAAATAGGCGTAGGCCCGCGCCGCGCCGCGCCCGACCCGGCCGCGCAGCTGGTAGAGTTGCGCCAGCCCGAAAGCGTCGCCGCGGTCAACGATGAGGGTGTTGGCGTTGGGAATGTCGAGACCGGATTCGATGATCGAGGTGGCGAGCAATATGTCCACATCCCCGGCAGTAAAGCGGTGCATGACCGAGGCCAATTCCTGTTCAGGCATCTGCCCATGGCCGATGGAAATGCGCGCTTCGGGGACGAGTTTCTCCAGGTGCATCTTCATCGCGTGGATGGTCTGGACGCGGTTGTGGACAAAGAAGACCTGCCCGCCGCGTTCCAGTTCGCGCAGGATGGCCTGGCGCACCAATTTCGGCGAATACGGCCCAATGTGCGTGACGATGGGCAGGCGCTCTTCAGGAGGCGTATTCAGGTTGGAGATGTCACGAACGCCGGTAAGGGCCATGTAGAGGGTGCGGGGGATGGGCGTGGCAGTCAGGGTCAGCACATCCACTTCGGTGCGCAGTTGTTTCAAGCGCTCCTTGTGAGTCACCCCAAAACGCTGCTCCTCGTCAATCACAACCAGACCGAGGTCCTTAAACTCCACATCCGAGGAAATCAGACGGTGGGTGCCGACGACGATGTCAATCGCGCCCTGCGCCAGCGCGTACAGGATCTGGCCCTGCTCGCGCGGCGTGCGGAAACGGGAAAGCATCTCCACGGTCACCGGGAAAGCGGACAACCGCTGTTTGAACGTATCATAATGCTGCTGGGCCAGCACGGTGGTCGGGACGAGTACGGCAGCCTGCTTGCCGTCCATGACGGCTTTGAACGCCGCCCGCAGCGCCACCTCGGTCTTGCCGTAGCCTACGTCGCCGCACAGCAGGCGGTCCATCGGGCGGGTAGCCTCCATGTCACGCTTGATATCATTGAGCGCCGTCACCTGGTCGGGGGTTTCGACATACGGGAACGACGACTCCAGTTCGCCCTGCCAGGCTGTATCGGAACGGAAAGCATATCCTTCTGCGACCTGGCGCCGGGCATACAAGTCGAGCAACTCCCGCGCTACTTCCTGCACCGCTTCGCGGACCTTGCGCCTGGTCTCCGGCCACTCCTGGGTGCCCAGGTGGCCCGGCGAGGGCGGCGCGCCGCCCGGACCGACATAGCGCGTCAGCCGGTCAGCCTGGTGGATGGGGACATAGACCTGGTCGCCGTTCTGGTACTCAACGCACAGGAACTCGCGCTCCAGTCCTTCGAGTTTTCGCCGCACAAGGCCGGCGAAGCGCCCGATACCATAATCCACGTGGACAATCCAATCGCCCGGATTGAGGTCCGCATACGCCATTTCCGGCGTCTCGGCAGACGGGCGCGGTCGGGTGCGCGGCTGCGGGCGTTCCCAGCCAAAGATTTCGGAGTCGGTAATGAGGAACAATCTGCCAAGTTGCCAGCCCGCGGAAAGCGAATTTTCGATGAATCGAGGGTTATGGTTGGCTGAGTTCTGATTGCGGTCCGCCCACAGTTCTTCCAGGCGGGAAGATTGGCGCGAAACCACACCGACTGTGTTACCGCCGGAAACAATTCCGTTGAGATATTCGACGAATGGTTTCAGCCGACCGCCAAACCGTTCGATATATCCAAAATGTGCTGCCAGGCTGCTTGCCAAAGGCTGACCATTGACCGCTTCTTCTGCTGTCGAACGTCCCAACTCCTGGCAGGGCCGGTTTTGCAGGCCGTCGGCCAGTTCCGGCCAGGTGATGTAAGGGGTCGGAAAGCCTGCGTCCAGCGTTCCTTCGGCGATAGATTCAGAGCGCAATTTGACGGCCTGCTCCTCGAATTCGGTCACCGCGCTTTCCAGCAGACTCAGGTCATCAACCAGCACAAGAGTTTTTTGTGGAAGATAATCCAATAAATTTGCGGGGAACTGGTGCAACAGGGGAATATGGAATTCGGAAATGCGGTCCGGCTGTTCAAACAGGTCTGACATGCCGGATACTTCAGAAAAAATGAATTCCCGCGCCGGGGTGACAAGGATGGACTCCAGTTTCTCGACCGTGCGCTGGCTGGCCGGATCGAAGCGGCGGATGGTGTCAATCTCGTCCCCAAAGAAATCCAGGCGGACGGGTTGCGGTTCGGACTGCGGCCAGATGTCCAGCAGGCCGCCGCGGTGAGAAAACTGTCCCGGCTCAAGTACAGTGTCGGCAGGCTGGAAACCGATCCGCAACCATTCTTCGAGCAGATTTTTCGGGGCAATGTTTTGACCGACCTTGAGCTGCTTCGATGCCTTGAGGAAATCTCGCCGCGGCAGGGTGCGTGTCATCAAGGCACGCGCCGAGGCAACGATCACCGGAGGCGTAGACGGTTTCCTGGCAAACGGCAGGTGGTAGCGCGCCAGGGCGGTCAGCGTTTGCAGACGCTCACGTCGGGTGGTGTTTCCCCAGGCAGCATCCTCGTAGAAAAGCGGATTCGGCTCGGAAAAGATGTAACGCTCTACATCCGGGAGCCAGAAGGCCAGTTCGTCGTGCAACTGGAGGGCATGGTCGGCGCGGTCGGTCACCAGCACAATAGGCTGACCTACGTCTGCATGGGCGGCGGCTAGAACTGGAAGGCGCGCGGCGCGCGGCAGAGCCAGGCCGGGTTGGGATGCGCCGGATTTCAGGGCGCCCAGGAGGGACTGATAGGCAGGCAGGGAACGGATTTGATTGAGGATGAAGTCCATGATTGTAGGGGTGGACTCATGTCCGCCCATTTCTGGTAATCAAAGAGACGACGCACGGGTCGTCCCCTAAGAAATAACACCGTTGAATTTATTCATCGCCGCGTCCAGCCCGTTGGAAGCAAATTCCAACGCTGCATCCACGGCGCGGTTGAGCGTCTCGGAGACAATGGTCATCTCGGCTTCTGAAAATTCCTGCAAGACATAATCAGGGGCCTGCATCTGTCCGGGCGGGCGGTCAATCCCCAGCCGAAGGCGGGCGAATTCGTCTGTGCCGAGGCGCTCGAGGATGGACGTCATCCCTTTTTGCCCCGCCGAACCGCCATCCGGCCGGATGCGGATGGTTCCAACCGGCAAATCGAGATCATCGTGGGCCACGAGGAGATTGGTCAGCGGAAGTTTGTAGAAATGCACCAATCCTTGCACCGATTGGCCGGAGAGGTTCATGAAAGTTTGTGGCTTGGCAAGGAGTATCTTGCGTTCGCCTGTCCCCGTACTTTGGGGATTGTATACCGCGCTTGCCACCAGCGCCCTGGATTGCAGGCGGGAAAAACGCGCGTTTAGTCTAACGGCCAGCCGGTCCACGAGCATGAAGCCGACGTTATGGCGGGTCTCGCGGTATTCCCGGCCCGGATTGCCCAAGCCGACAATGAGGAAGGTTTCAGTCATGGAGCCTCGTTAGAAAAGAAATTATCGTGAACGGCGGCGAAGAGCCGCGTAAACGCCAAGGAGGGCGATTCCTGCAACTGCCGCCAGCGCGCCGTACCCCAGGCTGGTGAGGATGCGGGAGGGAGTCAATGCGGCCGGGTTGGGCGGGAACTGGGTGGAGGTCGGGAGGGGAATGGCAGGGGTAACGACAGGCAGGGTCGCGGTCCCGGCAACGGAGGTGGGACCGGGAGTGGCTGTCTCCACAGGAGTGTAGTTGCGCACCCGCAGGTCCGGCACACGCACCTCAAGGCTGGTACCGTCGTCGAGGAAAACGAGCAAGCGCAGGACATAATTTCCATCAGTGATGGTAGTCGTATCCCAGACGGTCAACGTTCCATCTTGCACCGGTTGGCTGGATTGAGAAATCAAAAACCAGGTCCCGGTGAGATCATCGGGATAAGCAAAAGTTATTTCATAAGAGGTGAAACCAACGACGTCGCTCGTACCTGTAATAGTCACCATGCCCTGCAACGCCTCCCCGGGGCGCGGCGAAACGACCGCCGGGCCAAACTGCGCCAGGGTGATCGCCGCGTATAATAAAAATGCCACAATCGAACGCATTTCCACCTCAACAGGCAAACCTTAAGTCTAACATGAAGGCAGGCATGGGTCAACGCTGGACGTTTCCGGTTTTTGCAGTAGAATCATCCAGACAATTTCCCAGGAGAGCAAATGGAACAGAACAAGGATTTACTCGAATCCAATGAGGCGCTGACCTTCGACGATGTGCTGGTCGTGCCTGGTTTCAGCGAGATTCTGCCTTCCGAAACGGCTGTGCCCTCGCGCCTGACTGCCAATATCCGGTTGAATATCCCCATCCTTTCGGCGGCCATGGACACGGTCAGCGAAGCGCGGCTGGCGATTGCGCTGGCACGCGAGGGCGGCATCGGCATCATCCATCGGAACCTGTCCCCGGAACAGCAAGCCACCGAAGTGGACAGGGTAAAACGGTCACAATCGGGCATGATCGCTGATCCGATTACCCTCCCGCCGGATGCAACCCTCCAGCAGGCCGAAAACATCATGGCGACCTACAAGATCAGCGGTGTACCCATCGTGGACAAGGAAAACAGGCTGGTGGGGATTCTCACCAACCGCGATATCCGCTTCGTCGAGCAGGCTGATTTTGGCCTGCCGATAAGCCAGTTCATGACGCCCCAGCCGCTGGTTACCGCTCCGGTGGGCATATCGCGCGAGGATGCCAAAGTCCTGCTGCAAAAACACCGCATCGAGAAACTCCCGCTGGTGGACGGGAACGGCCGCCTGAAAGGACTGCTGACCGTCAAAGACATCCAGAAAGAACGCGACTACCCAAATTCATCCCTGGATGGGCGCGGCCGCCTGCTTTGCGGCGCGGCGTTGGGCGTGGGCGCAGACCTTGAAACGCGCGCCGGTTTGCTGGCGGATGCCGGGGTGGACATCATCGCAATTGACACGGCGCACGGTCATACCAAGGGCGTGCTGGCCGCCATCCAACGCGTCCGCAAGAATTGGCCGGGATTGCCAGTTATTGCCGGGAATGTGGTGACCGCCGCGGGGACGGAAGCCCTGATCGAGGCCGGCGCGGCAGCAGTCAAGGTCGGCGTGGGGGCAGGCTCGATCTGCACGACCCGCATCGTTGCCGGAGCCGGGATGCCGCAACTGAGCGCCATCTACGCCTGTGCGCAGGCGGCGCGTCCGCACGGCATTCCCATCATCGCCGACGGCGGGATCAAGTTCAGCGGCGACATCGTCAAGGCCATGGTCGCCGGGGCGGATACAGTCATGCTCGGAAGTCTGCTGGCCGGGCTGGAAGAATCGCCGGGCGAGGAGGTGCTGTTCGAGGGGCGGCGCTTCAAGGAGTATCGCGGCATGGGGTCCATGGGCGCGATGCAGGGATACGGGAAAGACCGCTATGGGAGCGGTCAGGGCGGGGCCGGGAAACTCGTCCCGGAGGGGATCGAGGGGCGCGTGCCTTATAAAGGAAACTTGCACGATTTCATCTACCAACTGGTCGGCGGACTGCGCTCCGGGATGGGATATGCCGGCGCGGGGTCGCTGGACGATTTGCGCACAAAAACGAAACTGGTCAGGATCACCAACGCCGGGCTAATCGAAAGCCACCCCCATGATGTCATCATCACCAAGGAAGCGCCGAATTACCAGTTGACGCAAGATTAACCGCCGATGAAACAGAGTAAAACAGACCCTGAACTCCAGAAAAGCCCTGGCGGGCGGCTCGCGATCGTCAAGTATCCCGTATAATTGGGAACGTGAATCACGCCCACTGGAGTTAGTAAAATGAGCCAGAACCGCAGTGAACAGATGGTTAACCGCTTGCGTAACCTGCAAGCCGCCGCCCCGGACATCGAAGCCTCGGCTGTCGTCTCTGTGGATGGATTAATCATCGCCTCAGCCCTGCCGCAAGGCGCAGAAGAAGACCGCGTCTCGGCGATGTCTGCGGCTATGCTCAGCCTGGGCGAGCGTATTGCCGGTGAACTCGGACGCGGCAATCTGGAACAGGTTTACATCAAAGGCAACTCCGGCTTTATTGTGCTGACCTCGGTCGGCGAAGAAGCGGTGCTTACCGCGCTGGCGCGCCAGGAGGCCAAACTCGGTCTCATCTTCCTGGAAATGCGCCGGGCGGCGGAAGACCTGGTAAAACTGGTCGGATGAAACCAATCGCACAACGACTCTTATCAAACGAACGTCAACCCGCGTGGGGAGGACGCCACTCAATGGCCCTCCCCACGCCGCTTGTTTACCCCCACCCTTTCCCCTCCCCCACGAACGGGGAGGAGTGCATGGAGATAAAATGACGACAAAATATCTGTTCTTTACTGGAGGTGTGGTTTCTTCGGTTGGGAAAGGCGTGACGGCCGCAGCGACCGGTCTCCTGCTCAAATCACGCGGCTTCGAGGTGACGGTTCAGAAACTCGATCCGTACATCAATGTCGACCCGGGGACGATGTCTCCCTATCAGCATGGCGAGGTCTATGTGCTCGACGACGGGGCGGAAACGGACCTGGACCTGGGCCACTACGAACGGTTCGTGGACATCCGCCTGCGCCGTTTCTCCAACTTCACCACCGGACAAGTGTACGCCGAGGTCATCAGCAAGGAACGTCACGGCGACTACCTGGGCGGGACGATCCAGGTCATCCCGCACATCACCAACGAAATCAAGCGCCGCATCGGGCTGGCGGCCAAAGAGACCGGTGCCGACATCGTCATCCTGGAGATTGGCGGCACGGTGGGCGATATCGAGTCCCAACCTTTCCTAGAAGCCCTGCGCCAATTGCGCAACGAGGTGGGGCGCGAAAACGTCTTCTTCATCCACGTTACCTGGCTCCCCTATATCGGCGCAACCCAGGAACTCAAGACCAAGCCCACCCAGCACTCGGTGGCTGCCCTGCGCTCCATCGGTATCTCCCCAAACATGATCATCGCCCGTTCCGATTTCCCCGTCGAAGATGGCCTGTGCGACAAGATTGCCCTGTTCTGCGACGTGGACAAGCGCGCCGTCGTGCCGATGGTCACAACCGAGGTGCTATACGAAGTCCCACTGTTGCTCGAAAAAGCCGGGGTGGCGGATTACCTGATCGAGAAACTTGGACTTCAGGCTAAAGTCAAACCGGATTGGGGTCCGTGGAAGAAACTGGTGGAAGAAGTCAAGAAACCAAAACCAACCGTGAAGATCGCACTCGTCGGGAAGTACGTGGAATTGAAAGATGCCTACATGTCGGTACGGGAATCGGTCAAGCACGCCGCCCTGTCACAGGGCGTGGAGGCTGAGATCGAGTGGGTGCTCTCCTCGGACCTGGAAAAAGGCCGGGGCTGGGAACTGGTCAAATCGGCGGACGGGATCATCGTCCCTGGAGGATTTGGCTCGCGCGGCACGGAGGGCAAAATCCAGGCTGCCAAATATGCCCGCGAGAACCATGTTCCGTATCTGGGATTATGCCTGGGGATGCAGTTGATGTGCATCGAGTTCGCCCGGAACGTGCTTGGCTACGAGGATGCCAACTCAACCGAATTCGACCGCTCCACCGACCACCCGGTCATTGACCTGATGCTGGAGCAGCGCGCCATCACTGACATGGGCGGGACAATGCGCCTGGGTCTTTATCCCTGCGTGCTCCAGCCAGGGACGAAAGCCGCCGCGGCTTATGGCGAGAAGCAGGTGGAAGAGCGTCACCGCCACCGCTGGGAACTCAACAACGCCTTCCGGGCGGAATACGAAAAAGCCGGGATGATCTTCTCGGGTATCTCACCAGACGGCAAGTTAGTGGAAATTGCGGAAATAAAAGACCATCCCTACATGGTCGGTTCACAATTCCACCCTGAATTTTTATCGCGGCCGATGCGCCCCCATCCATTGTTCGTGGGACTCTTGAAGGCGGCAAAAGAGAGAAACAAGAAATAACTGGTAAAAAATTGAGAGGCAATCCAGACTTCCGAGGTCTTCCAAGCTTCGGAAGTTATTTCTTACGTTTCGCCTGCCTGGAAGAATTGATCATTCTCTTGATCTTCACTGCCTCGTTCAAGTGGACCAGGTTATGCCGTGTCGGTGGCATCAAGAGCAACCCTGCGACGGTCAGCCCGGCCCAATAGTCAATCAACCACTGTTGCGAGGAAAGTACCGCACCCGCCTCCAGCATCTGTGGCAAACGGACAGGGTCAGTCTTCCGCTTCATGTCTTCCGGCCGCAAGCCTTTGACGATTTCGCGCGTCCGCCGCCCAACCGCCTGGCGGTACGCACGTAAGGGAGGAATGTCAATCCGGGCGCTGAAATCGGCTATCCTGCTCGCGTCCATGGCATTGCCGGTATCCCGCGCCGGGATCCGCATCCGGTCAAACCAGCCGTCCTGAAGAAGCAGTTGTGAGGTTCCTGCGACAAGCATGTTCATGGTAATGTCTTCACAGCGCGTCAGGTGCCAGAAACACCAGACGATGGAATGTTCGAATTTCGGCGGGACAAACCGAGCGGAAGGATCGTCCAGCCCAGCCCAAATTTCATCCTCGAATGAAATCGGCCCCATCTTGGACACTTTGGCAGAATGGACCATGGCATGTTGAACAAGAAATAATTCGACTGCCTTTTGATGGTCTTCCGGCCGGGCAAGGAAGCGGCGCAATTTCTGTTGATTTTCGTTCCAATTCTTACGCTGTTCATCCATTTTCACTTCTCTGCCTTACGATTTCATAAAGGATGACTGCCGTGGATGTGGACACATTCAAAGAGTTGACCTTTCCCGCCATCGGTATTTTGACTTTCACGTCGGCGTTGTCCATCCAGAAATCGGTCAGGCCTTCGTCTTCGGTGCCGACAGCAATGCAGACCGGCTGGCGGAGATCCACATCGGTGTAGAAGGTATCGGCTTGCGGTGTGGCAGCCAGGACCCGGATGCCGTTCGCCTTTAACCAGGCCAGCGCGTCGCTGCCAGTTGTTTCGACTGCCGGGACAGTGAACAGCGTCCCGCGGCTGGCGCGCACCACGTTGGGGTTATACAACTCCACGCGCGGGTCGCAGACGAGCAGGCCGTCCACACCGGCCGCGTCAGCGGTGCGCAGGATGGCGCCCAGGTTGCCGGGCTTTTCCAGCGATTCGGCCAGGATGAGGAACGGAGTTTGGGAAAGGCGGAGCGAGTCCAGGGTCCGCTGCTGGGTCGGGACAACGGCCAGCCAGCCGTCGGGGTTTTCGCGCTGACTCATCTTCTCGAATACTGTCCGGGTAACGGTAACAGCGGCAAGATCCAAGCCTGCCACTGTTTTTCCGGCAGCCAATTCTTCGCAGACGAAAACTTCGCGCGGGCGCAGTCCGCTGGCCAGCGCCAGTTCCAGTTCGTACCGGCCTTCGACGAGTGTTTGGCTGTCTCGCTGGCGCTGGCGTCTATCGTCGCGCAACTTGACGATGGTCTTTACACGTGGATTCTGGAGGCTGGTCAGTTCGGGCATAGGACAAGTATACCCCCTTATGGGCGATGGCAAATTGGATAGAAGTGGGTTAAAATTTTCATAATCATGAAAGGAGAAAACTATGATCAAAAAATTGCTGGCTGTATCCGCTATCTTTTTACTGGCACTTTCATCTTGCCTCCCCGTACGCACGGGCGGGATCGTGCAAGGCGTTGTCTACGGCGACCTGAACAGCGACGGCGTCATTGACGACAGCGAGCAGATGTCGCGTGTCGAAGGCGCCGACGTTACACTAACTGACTGCGGCCCTGCCCAGACGCAATTAACCGACATAGATGGCAAATTCAGGTTCGAAGACCTGCCGGAAGGGTCGTGCCACGTCTCGGTCGCCAAAGGCGGCTGGATCTACGACGGCTCGTTCCCCGACCTGGGCGTCTACCCCATCCCGGTCGCCTCGGACCCGGACCTCCCCACAGCGTTCAGCATCTATATGGCTCCGGTGATGGATTTCATTCCCGAAGACCCGACCTTCACACCCACCCCAGCCTTCTCGCCAACGCCGACATTCACTCCCACCTCGGCCGCCCCCATGGTGACCCCCGACGGGGTTGATGTCAACTGCCGCTTTGGACCGAGTACCGATTTCCTATCAACCGGGTCTCTGCGTGTCGGGGAAATTGTTCCGATTCGCGGAACAATTGCCGGCCGAACCTGGTGGCAGATCGAAGACCCGCGCAACCTCGGCACATTCTGCTGGGTCAAAGCCGACCTGACGCTTGCGTCTGGCGACCTGGCATTGGTTCCGGTGCTGGCCATCCCGACAGGGTTGGTGACAGAGGTAACGGTTATTGTCAACGGCGGGCCCACGATCCATGGTATGTGCGGTGGCCCGAATCCCGTTACCTTCTCAGTTTCCATCACCACGAATGGCCCGGCAATGGTCGTCTATCATATTGAAATCTTCTATGGCGACGGCACGCTGCGCAACAAAACGGACAACGCCACCCTGACCTTTGCCGCCTTCGGCACCCAGACTTTCGATCCAGGCGGTGCGTATCACACCGATTGCTGCGATTTTTATATCAAGGCGATCGTCACTTCGCCCAACAATATGAGCGACCAGTACAACTGGTCGGTGGTTTATCCATAAACGTCCTGTCGTCCTTTAAAGTCAATCCCCCGGAGTTTCGAAATTCCGGGGGATTTATATCTTCGTTAGGGGATCATAGGTTCCGGTTTTTCGTCCGTAAACCCGGTCTGGTATAGGTCGTAATACATGCCTTCCAGGGCCAGCAATTCGGAGTGTGTGCCCTGTTCCACGATCTGCCCATCGTGAATCACCACGATCCGCCCGGCGTTGGTGATGGTCGAGAGGCGATGAGCGATGACAAAAGATGTGCGCCCTTTCAGCAATAGCGCCAGCGCACGCTGGATAACCTGTTCGGTCTGGGTATCCACCGAGGAAGTAGCCTCGTCCAGGATGAGGATGCGCGGGTCCGCCAGCAGGGCGCGGGCGAACGAAATCAACTGGCGTTGTCCTACCGAGAGCAAGGCGCCGCCTTCCTCGACCGAAGTCTCGTAGCCGTTGCGCAATTCCATGATGAAATCATGCGCACCGACGGCCCGCGCCGCCGACTCGATCTCTTCGTCCGTGGCGTCCAGCCGCCCAAACCTGATATTCTCCTTCACCGTTCCGTTGAACAGGAACGGGTCTTGCAGCACAATCCCCATTTGACGACGCAGGGAGGCCTGGGTCACGGTCCGCAGGTCAAAACCATCCACACTGACGCGGCCCTCGGTCGGGTCGTGGAAACGCGCCAGGAGTTTGATGATCGGAGTCTTCCCGGCCCCCGTCTCGCCGACCAGTGCAACGGTGGAACCTGCCGGGACCGATAACTCTACTGTGCGCAGAACAAGTGTAGGGTCATCTGTGTAGTGGAAGGAGACATTCTCAAAATGGACATCACCGCGCAGCTGGGGCAGTTCCCGCGCTCCCGTTGCATCCTGGACCTCGATCTGGGTATCCAGCAGACCGGTCAGGCGCTCCACCCCGGCCATCGTGGACTGGAGTGTATCGAACCGTCGGCTCAGATCACGGATCGGCTCGAAGAAGCGGTCAATATAGAGCACGAAGGCGACGAGCACTCCAGCCGTGATACTCTCGCCAAGCACCGCCGCGCCGCCCAACCAGACCACCAGCATGGTGGCAATTGCTCCCAGCACGTCCACAATGGGAGAGAAACTGGCCGAGACTTTTGCCGCTGAAACACTGGTTTCAAGGTAATAGCGGTTGACATAATCCCGGAAGTGGGCATGATTATGCGCCTGTCGCGAGAAAGCCTGGACAACGCGCACGCCATTGACGTTTTCAGCCAGCACCGAGTTGACCCACGAAATAGCGGCGCGTACCCTGCGATACACGCGGCGGGCGATGCGCCGGAATAACACGGTGGCAAGCACCATCAAAGGCAGGACGCTGAAGGTGATGAGTGACAACTTCAAGTCCATGCCCAACATGGCGA
>JACQYE010000007.1 GCA_016208355.1 Chloroflexota bacterium
CCTGCCAGGGACGACCCTGTGGAATTATGCAGTTGTAATTGCGGCGATCTTCGTCGCGGTGCTCTCACCAGTCCTGGGAACGATCGCCGATTTCACAAAGTCCAAGAAGAAATTGCTTTTCTACTTTACCGCCATCGCAGTCCTCTTTACCGGGCTGCTCTTTTTCGTTCAAAAAGGCGATATCTTGATAGGGATGGTCTTCTTCATCCTGGCTGAAATCGGATATCGGGCTTCCCAGGTATTTTACGATTCCTTGCTTGTAGATGTCTCCACACCAGAAACGATTGGAAAAATCTCTGGGAACGGGTGGGCAATGGGGATGCTGGGCGGTATCGCCTGTCTGGTGATCGTTCTAATCCCGATCCAGGTCATTGGGGGCACCCTGATGGTGCGCCTTGCTTTTCTGATTACCGCGGCGTTCTTCCTGGTCTCCAGCATTCCCCTGTTCCTGCGCGTCAAGCAGATCAATGAACCGGAAACCCTCCCGGCAGGAATATCCACAATTCGCATGGCATTCACAAAGCTTGCCGAGACATTCAGAGATGTAAAACGCTACAAGGAATTCATCAAGTATGCACTCGCGTTCCTCATCTATAATGACGGTATCATGATGTTGATGGACAACGCAGCCCTTGTCGCCGCGATCCTCTACGGATTTCAAACCTCCGAATTGATCATCCTCATCATCATCCTGCAAGTAGCAGGCGCAGCGGGCTCGTTCCTGTTTGGCTGGATCTCGAATAAATACAGCAGCAAACAGGCAATCCTCTACTCACTCATTATGTTGATGGGTGTGATCGCCTGCCTGTTCATCACAGACTCCAAAACGCTCTTTTACTTCATCGGTGCCCTGGCAGGTTTCTCCCTTTCTGGTGTACAGGCTGTCAGCCGCACCATGGTCAGCCAGCTATCACCCAAAACAAAAACAACCGAGTTTTACGGATTCCTATCTGTGGCAGGACGCACCTCGACCGCTGTGGGTCCATTCGTTTTCGGGTCCACATTTGCATTGATGCTCAACTGGTATTCCAAACGCAATTTTGCCGAGGAGGTTGCCAACCAGAATGCCATGTACTGGGCGCTTGGTACGGTGCTCTTGTTCCTGGTAATCGGTTGCATCTTCCTCCTGAGAGTGAAGAAAGTTACACACAAAGAACCACTCAACTTCGAAGAATGAAACACGCGCCGATCAAGATTGGTGTATCATCCTTGAATAACCTTACATTACACTGACTGATCTTATGGCTGACAAAATTCATCCCTTCCGCCGACGGCCTGTCCGCTTCGTTTTGAAACAACTTTCCGCCCCGGCATTTTCCCTGCTGACGCGCCTTGAAATCAACGGTGCAGAAAACCTGCCCGAACAGGGCCCCCTGCTAATGGTGGGCAACCACTTCAGTTTCATTGACCCGGTGGCTTTCGTCCGTTTGGCGCCCTGGCCAATCGAATTTGTCGGCGGGGCGGTCACGCCCCACGCCCCGCTCTGGACGCGTATCATCCCCTTCCTGTGGGGGTATCACAAACTCTACCGGGGAACAGGTTCACGCGACGCCCTGCGCGCGGCGGAGGATATCCTGAAACTTGGCGGCATCCTGGGGATTTTCCCCGAGGCCGGGAACTGGGCCACCGTCCTGCGCCCACCCCGCCCCGGGACCGCGTACCTGGCCGCCCGCACCGGCGCGCCCATCCTGCCGGTAGGGTTGGACGGGTTCACCGAAGTGTTCCCCTCCCTGTTCCGCGGCAGGCGGGCGAAGGTGACCGTCAATATTGGGAAGCCGTTCGGACCGTTCACAGCCTGCGGGTCCGGGCGGGAACGCCGCGCCCAGTTGGACGAGATCGGCCATGAGATCATGCGTCACATCGCCGAGTTGCTCCCGCCCGAGAAGCGCGGTCATTACTCCGACGACCCGGCCATCCGTGAGGCCGCCAGAGGCACGGAAATCTACCCTTGGGCGGATAAAGTTGAAGGGGAAGTGGTGGGCGAAATCCATTGACCTGCCGGGACACAGTGACGCCGCTTCCCGACTTTGCATGACCTGCTTTTTAGCGGTCATAATGGAGGATTACCAGGTTTCCTTCATAAGCGGCTGCCAGTCGTTCCGGCAGATCTCCCACACTGGCAAGGAAGCGCTTGCGCGATCCAAATCCGGGTACTATCAGGAAGTCAGTCTCGTTGCTTGTATTTATTGCCCTCAAGTTCAAACTGCCCTTGAACTCCTGAATCACGCACGGTTGATCAAGGTTGGCTCCTTCAAGGAGTTCCGATACCTGCTTTACATAACTGGAATGAGACAATACGTGCAGGGGAACATTAAGCGCTTTGGCGATTGAAGAATTGGCGTCCAGCATCCTTCGAACCACATTGGGAGCCAGGACCTCTGCTGGTAAGATTAAAACCACCCGCCGGGTAGAATTGAGCGGCCGGGATAATTTTCCGATCATGACGGGGGTTTCAGATCCCCAGATGACTTCGTCCAGAACTGTCCCAAGGATGCTCTGCTGGAGGGTACGCTTCCCCCGCCAACCCATCAATATCAACGATGCCTTCTGCTCTATGGCAGTATGCAGGATGCCGCTGGCATACGAAGCAGAGACACGGGGCAGTAATTCGATATTCGTCTGCGGGTCTCCCAGGATATGAGGAACGCGTTCCAGGAGTTCGCGCTGGTGTTCCAATCCAACCACCTGCCCACCAGCCTCCTGGGCCACATTGAGAGCAATCACCTTCCCCGCCGAGGCGCGCGTGAGCAGGCTTGCCAGAACCAGTAAATGCTCCTGGGTTTGCGGGTTGGCCACCGGGACCAGGATGCGGTCAAATAGGGAGGAGCCATTTTCTTCTTCCTGTGACTGGCGCAAACCGGGGGCGAAATGCTGGACCAGCATAGGCGAGGAAATTGAGGTCAATAGGATCATCAGGATGGCTGCGTTAAAGAGCGAGGTATCGAACAAACCAATTTGCAATCCGATTACCAGGGTCGGGATGGTGACAGCCGCTTGAGCATGTGACAACCCATAAGCCGTCCAAAATTCGGCCTTGCTGTATCGAAATATACCGGCAGTAATTCGGGCAGCAGCAAATTTTGAAAGGTAGGCGACAACAATCACCCCCAGGGCAATGAGGATTGTCTGCCAATCGCGCACAAAAGCCAAGGGGTCAGTCATCATACCGCTGTACAACAGGAAGATTGGGATGAAGAATGATTCACCAACAAAGAGGAGATGCCCAGACACCGGGCTGTGACGCGGCAAGGTCGCGTTGATTGCCAAACCTGCCAGGAAAGCCCCCACCACCTCATGCACGCCAATCAATTCCGCGGTCAACGCTGAAACAAACAAAACGACCAGCACAAACTGGAACTCCACCGAGCGACCAGTGAACCTTCGGAAGAAAATCTTACCCAGGCGGGGCAGTCCCAGGATCACTAGCACTCCAAAAACAGCCAAAAGCGAGAATAAGCGAATAAAATACCCGGCCTCAAGACTGCCGGTGCGCGCCCCCAGCACCACCGCCAGGATAATAAACGCCCCGATGTCGGTTAGCACTGTTGCCCCGGTTGTCACTGCCACGGCTTCGTTGCGCGTAACACCCAGACGGGTCAGGATGGGAAAGGCAATCAGAGTGTGGGAAGCAAAGGCCGAACCGAGCAGGATCATACCCAACAAATTGAGTTTCAATAGCCAGCCCAGCCCCATCCCCATCAACATGGGAAAGGTGAAAGTGAGAAGCCCAAAAATCAGCGCGCGGGTGCGCACCCGCACGAACTGGTGGATGTCCACCTCCATCCCGGCGCTGAACATCAAGTAGACGAGGCCGATCGTCGCCAGGAACTCGATCCTGTCCCCGGCTTCCAGTAAGCCGAGCACATACGGTCCAACCAGCATCCCGCCCAGGATGATACCGACAATCCCAGGCAGGCGCACACGTTCTGAAAGGATGGGCGTGATGAGGATTATGCTCATCACCAGCAGGAAAAAGGCGACCGGTTCCTGTAAACGTTCTAACATAGACTTTTCATCTCTTCGAACCAATCCAGCCACATGTGCCCGGTCACCACGCGCACCTCGGGATGGTCCGCGGCGAATTGGCCGATGCGCGGCTGGTGCGGACCGAGCACCAGCCGGATGAGCCAATCAGGAGCCTCCTCGTTGAACAGGGCCGCCGCGTCGGAGGCCTGGAACAGCCAGCCATCCGGTGTTTTGACGGCCACCCCGCAGAGACCGCGGGTATGACCCGGTAACGGCACCAGCCACATTTCCGGCTCGAACGGCAGGCGAATGGCATCGAAGTCGAACCACTTCTCCCCGGTATCGTCATAAAAGACCCAGTCGGGGCCGTGGGCAATGTGGCGGCGGACGTAGGCCAAATCCGCGAACTGACGCCGCTTCCCAAAAAAGGCTTCGTACTCTTTGCGATGAACGTGAACTTTCGCCCAGGGAAAGTCGGGCAAGCCGCCGCAATGGTCGAAGTGCATGTGCGTCAAAACGATGTGGCGCACGTCCTCGGGCTTATGTCCCAGCCGGGTCACCTGACGGATGGCGGCCTCGTTTGGGTCGAGCGGCACGCGGGTGACCACCTTGAACAATTTCAGGATGCCACTGTCATGGACGTAATCGTCCGTGCCGAGACCGGTATCCACCAGGACCAGGCCGTCGTTCGTTTCAACCAGCAGTTCAACCGTGCCGCATTCCCAGCGACGCGGGATGCGGGCGTTGCAGGTGAAGCCGTTGAAAATTTGGATTGTCACCTTGTCTTCTCCTTCTCGAACCAGTCCAGCCACATATGACCAGCGATCAGCCGTACTTCGGGATGGGCTTCGGCAAATGCCTTGAGCCGCGGCACATGCGGACCGATGGTCGGGCGGTAGAGCAATACCGGGGCGAAATCGAACTGCAAGTTGACCGGCACGGAATCGCCGCATTGAAACAGCCAGCCCCCTCCGGTCTGGAGCGCAACACCGCAATGGCCGGAGGTGTGACCGGGCAGCGGCACAAGCCAGACCTCGGGGAGGATACCTGGCAAGCGGACGGCGTCGAAATCGTACCAGCATTCCCCTTGCAGGTCATAGAGATGCCAACGCGGGCCGTGAGCGAAATCAGGCTTATTGTAGGGGATTTCCAGGATTTTTCGAGGGTGCTGCAAAGCTTGGTATTCACGCCGGTAAGCGTGCACCTGCGCCTGCGGGAAATCCGGCAGGCCACCGGCGTGGTCGAGGTGCAGGTGTGTCAGGACGATGTGGCGCACATCTTCCGGCTTGTATCCCATCCGGACAACCTGGCGCACAATGGCGATTTCGGGGTCGCGAACGGCGTGCATGACATTCATGAAATCGCGCATCATGCGTGTGGGCTTTTCGTAATCTTGGAGACCCAGACCAGTATCTACCAGCAGGAGACCCTGGTTCGTCTCGGCCAGCAAACAGACCGCCCCAATCGGCTGGTGCGGTGGCCAGGGCAGGGATTTGGAAAAACCATTCAGGACGTGGATGGGCACGGGTTAACTATAGCACAGAAGAGTAAACTCAATGGTCTCGAAAAGGCATCCGTGTTATATTTGGAATTGAAAATTGAAAGGAATTTACAGTGGATTCGACCTCTGCCTCCCGCTGGGCATGGACCTTGAGTCTGTGCACCGCCCTCCTGTGGATCATCTTGGGTGTTTTCTCCCTGATCTTGGCCGCGCAAGCCGGGACGCCCATCCCCTTCGTGCAATGGTTCGTCGCTGCGCTGATGTTTGGCAATGCTGCCGTTTTAATTTGGATTGGCTGGGGTCTGAAAAAGCAGCGTCGCGTTTTCTATTATCTCGCCTTGATTTATCTCGCGTTCAATATCCTGTTGACGATTACCGATGATTTCGGGATCCCCGACCTGCTCTACTTGTTCTTTGTTGGAGCGATGCTCTTCGCCTTGTTACTATCAAAGAACAAATTCTTACATAAATAAATAATCGCCACCTTTGATGTAGTGATCTCTTCCCAAACTAAACAACTAACCTTAACGGTTCTTCTAAAAATACCCCCAGCGCCTGCATGAACTTGGCCGCTTCGACCCCGTCGCTGACGCGGTGATCCACCGAGAGGGTGGCTTTCATCCGCCAGCCAGGTTTGACCGCGCCATCGTCCACCACTGGGACCTCCCGCGCCGAGCTGACGGCCAAGATGGCCGCTTCGGGCGGGTTGATGATGGCGGCAAAATCCTCCACGTCGTACATCCCCAAATTTGAAATGGAAAAGGTCGAACCTTCGATATCATCGGTTTTCACCTTGCCCTCGCGCGCCCGCGTCGTCATGACTTTCACTTCGGCGGCAATCTGGCGCAACGGTTTCAGGTCCGCGTCCTTGCAGACCACGGTCAAAAGGCCGCCTTCCACCGAGACGGCCACCCCGATGTTGACCTTTCCGTGGCGCAGGACGGAACTGCCGCTGAGTGAAGCGTTCAGGTTGGGGAACTGGCGCAGGGTCAGCGCGGCGGCTTTGATGATGAAATCGTTGACCGAGACCTTGTCACTCTCCGGCATGATTTTGTTGAACTGCGCCCGCAACTCCATTAGCGCGTCCATCTTGTATTCGTGAGTCACGTAGAAGTGCGGGATGGTGGTTTTTGCCTCTGCCATGCGACGGGCGATGGCCTGGCGTAACTTGGTCAACGGAACGGTTTCTTCAATAGCAGACGATGGAACATTCACCATGGTCTGTGGTCCACGGTCAATGGTCTGGAGCGCTGCTTCTATATCGCGGCGCACAATCCGTCCACCCGGCCCGGTGCCGCGCACCTGGCTCAGGTCCACGCGGCGGTCGCGGGCGATATTCTTTGCAAGCGGCGAAGCGCGGACGATGGGCGATGAACCCTGGACTGTAGTTGATTCAACCAGAGCAGGCTCCCGGTCCTGTACCGCTACGGAAACTTCAGCCTTTTGTTTTTTGTTTTCTGTTTTTCGTGCCGCCGGTTCGTCAATCTTCTCATCCACCGTTCCCACGATTGCGATTGGCGTACTCACAGGAACCACCGTCCCCTCGTCCACCAGCAGTTTCCGCACCACGCCGGAAGCGGAAGATTCCACTTCCACAGTCGCCTTGTCGGTTTCGATCTCAGCCAGCACTTCGCCTTTGTTTACAGTCTCCCCCACCTTCTTGAGCCAACGGACGAGTGTGCCCTCGGCCATGTCAAAGCCCAGTTTGGGCATGTTCACCATCTCGGCCATTATTTCAGCACCTCCTTGACCGCCGCCACGATGTCGGGCACCTGCGGCAGGGCTGCCTGTTCGAGCGTGCGGTTATACGGCAAGGGCACTTCTTTTTGCGCCACGCGCAGGATAGGCGCGTCCACGTAGTCGAAGGCTTGCTCGTAGATGCGGGATGATACTTCCGCGCCCACCCCATACGACTTCCAGCCTTCCTCCACGATTACGGCCCGGTTGGTCTTCTGGAACGACTCGAGCACCGGCTCCATGTCGAGCGGACGCAGGGTGCGCAGGTCAACGATCTCGGCCTCGACTCCGTCCTTCGCCAGTTCGTCCGCCGCCTTGAGCGACAGTTCCAGCCCCTTGGCGTAAGTAACGATGGTGACGTCCCTGCCCGGCCGCTGGATCTTGGACTTGCCGATCGGGAGCAGGTATTCCCCCTCCGGCACCTCGCCGCGCACCTGGTACATGGTGGCGTGCTCGAGAAACAGCACCGGGTCATCGGACCGGATGGCCGTCTTCAGCAATCCTTTGGCGTCTTCCGGAGTCCCCGGCGAGACGACTTTCAGCCCGGGGAAATGAGCGAAGACCGCGTCCGGGGTCTGCGAGTGGGTGGCGCCTAACTGACGCCCACCGCCGCCGACCGCCCGGATCACCAGCGGGACGCGGAACTGTCCGCCAAACATATAGTGCAGTTTGGGGGCCTGGTTGACCACGTAATCCATGGCCGAAAAGGCGAAGTTGATGGTCATCAACTCAGCGATGGGCCGCTGGCCGACCATGGCCGCCCCGATGGCCGCACCGATGATGGCGTTCTCAGCGATGGGGGTATCCTTGATTCGCTCCGGGCCGAAATGGTCATAAAAGCCTTTGGTGACGGCATATGTCCCGCCCCAGACGCCCACTTCCTCGCCGAGGATGAAGACGGCCGGGTCGCGTTCCATTTCTTCCCAGAGTGCTTGCGAGATGGCCTCGCGCATGGTGATCTTAGCCATAATAATTCCTCGTTATCTATCGTCGGGGCGGGAGACCCCGCCCAGGGCGACGGAACGTCGCCCCTACATTTCTACGAACACATCCTTGAATAACTCTTCCATCCCCGGTTCGGGACTGGCTTCGGCAGTGTGCGGTAGCGCTCCGGGTCGCCCATCGAGTGACCGCGGAAGCGGTAGGTCATGATCTCCAACATGTACGGTTTCCCCTCCGTGCGGACGTAATCAATCGCCTTCTTCGACGCCTCGTAGACCGCCAGCACATCCATGCCATCCACGCGCTCGTTCTTCATCCCATACCCCTCAGCCTTCTGGCGGATTTCGCTGACCGCCGAGGCGCGCTCCACTGCCGTACCCATGCCATACTGGTTGTTCTCACAAACCCACAACACGCGCAGGTTCCAGGTCTTCGCCAGGTTCAGGGCCTCGTGGAAATAGCCAATGTTGGTCGCGCCATCGCCAAACATGCAGATGGTGACGTTGTCATTCCCGGCGTACTGATCGCCCAGGGCCAGGCCGGAGGCGATGGGAAGGTGTCCGCCCACAATGGCATGCCCGCCCCACATGTTCTTCTCGACCGAGGCCATGTGCATCGAGCCGCCCTTGCCTTTCGAGGTGCCGGTCACTTTGCCGAGCAATTCAGCCATGACTTCGTTGGCAGAAATGCCGCAATTGATAGCCACCCCGTGGTCGCGGTAGGCCGTTATGACCCGGTCGCGCGGCTCACGCGCTGCGATCAACCCGGTGCTGACGGCCTCCTGCCCGATATACAGATGCATGAATCCGCCGATCTTTCCGGCTTGATACAGTTCAGCGCCGCGTTCTTCCACGCGGCGGATAAGCACCATTTGATAATACAGATCCAGAAGTCTCTCTTTATTCATTGAATATTCACGCCATTACATCAAGCGCGTCCTCTCCAAGAAATTATATCCAATATACCAGTGATTTTTATAGATTAGCCAGATATATTCGACCGCTACCATGCTCTCACGCGGCGAGACATGGAATATTGTCCATGTCTCGCCACATGCGGGAACAGAAGAAGAACGGCTAGCGGTCGTTTTTTTCCAGATCACGGGCAGGCCGGAAGACTCACCTGTACTTTATCAGAAACGCCCATGTTGTTGAAGACCTCCAGTTGATAAAGCAGGTCAATGCCTTTGGGCGCGTGGTCTTCATAAGCGACCGTATTGACCGCAAGGGTGACTAACAACGTTCCATTCCGGTAGATGCGGTATCCCGTCTCGTTGTTGACATCGCTCCAACCAAGCGGGACGGAGTAGTAGTTCAAGTTTTGGGAACAAACTGTCTGCCCGGCAACAAACTGACCGGGTGTGTTCGCCACCGGGAGCGCTGTTTCGACCTGGAGCAGGTCCAGCGCGCCGGAGCCTTCGACTGTACTTGCCGCCACCCAACATTGCATTTGTACCTCGAGCAGATCAACGAGCCACCAGTCGGATTGCTCGTTACGTCCAACTCCTTCGGCTTCCTGCCCTTGCTGGACGGAGACGATAATATCATACTGGCTACTCGGCCCTTTTCGGCAATTCGCATTTTGGATGAAAGTAAAGAGCACCGGAGCAGGTGTCGCTGTTATGAGAGGAATAATATCCGGCGTTTCCGACTGACCAGGAGTGGCAATAACGATTGCCGCGGCGCTCGTCCCAAACTCATAGGCGCCGACATCGCAGGTAAAGCCAGCCGGGCGGCCAAATCCACGCTGGTCAATGGTCGCGCACAGCGCCAGGGGTCCGCCTGCATCAATCAGCGGGCTGCCCGACTGTAACGGGTGAACCAGCGTACTGGCTTCTGCAGTCAAGGGTCCCAGGCCAAGGGTGAGCGTAGTATAGGACTCAGTGCACATAAAAGAGGATGTACCATAGGTCGTGGATACGCGTGAATCCAGTTGACACTCCTCTGTGGAATTGAGCGCCACCACCGAACGCCGGGCCGTGATAACAGCCGGCTCATCTCCCGGTCCGGCTTCGATGCCGTGACCGGTATTGAAAGCAACGGTCGAATTCAGCAGAAAAAGGTTGCCGCCATACATCCAGATCCCACCACCGCCAGAGGAGGTAGCTACATTCCCACTAACCGTCACATTTTGAAGGGTGACATCGCCGCCGTCAATACGCACTCCTGCTGAACCATTGCGTACAATTGCTGTTTCATGGACGTTCACCGTCCCGATATCTGCCACACTTCTCCACCCGCCAACAGCAAGACCATACGCCCCGTTATCACGCACGATACTGGAGCGGATCTCCAGAGTTCCCTGCATGTGCCAAATGGCTATGCCCAGGTTGTCATTTACTTCCAACCCGTCGAGCAGGACCGATCCTCCGTTTACAATAATCCCATATCCTGAACTATTGGAAACCCTGCCCTCGGTTATGGTCAATTGTCCATCCGGGCCGTTGTTAATAGTCGGAGAGGCTGCACCGCTGGACGGGTCGAAGTGCCCATTGGAGTCGAAGATCGTATCCACCACCGCGACCGTCCCAACGTTTGACAGACCAATCTGGTTCCCCCTAAGGGTGGAAGAGGTTATGGATAGTGAACCAAAATTCATAATGGCGTAATAATTGCCTTCTAAAACCAGATTGCTGACCGACGCCACGGCATCGTCACGCAAGAGGCGAAGGCCATAATAGCTATTCCGTATTCGACAGTTCTCAAGAGTCAAGGTTACCCCGTCCCTGACCTCGATCCCGTTCCGGGGGATATCCATACCCGACCCCATGACTGTCACGTCGCGGATGGAAATTTGTGCCGGGCTCGTCAATTGGATGACATCGCCGGAAGGGTTGGTTAGCGTAGTCTGGTCCATGCCGGCCCCTTGCAAGACAACGTCATGACGAGGGGAGAGCGGCCCATTTCGCAGAAATTCCCCCGGCCCAATCCGAATAGTGCTCCACGGTGTGGAGAGGCTCAATGCGTGGTATACCGTCAGACAGGCCGATGCCTCGCTCAAGCAATCATTGCTGTCGTTCCCGCTCATACTTACGTACAACGTCAATGGTGCCAGGGGAGGCTCCCCCAGTTCAGGAGTGGTTGTGGACGGCGTGCACGCCTGCATGAAAACCAAGAGAATAAACAGGCCGGAGTACAAGTGTCGTTTTTTCATTTGATCTCGAAATAGGTGGTTTCCGATTCTGTATGACGATAAATATTATCATAATTATCTATAATATTCAAGCAACTCCCACAATAAAAACAACGCACCTTTTGGGTGCGTTGCGAGAGGGAAAACCAAGGATGGCGATCCGTCGCAGCGTTCATCCTTGATTTCAACTTCTAGGCTGTCATCCGTGATGTTCGTGCTTTTCTGAGTCAGGTTCGACTTCAGGTTTCTGTTTGCGACTTGCCAGCCAGCCGACCACGACCATCAGGGCAAAAAAGCCCAAGGCTACCCACAACAACCAGGTTATGTCCGATCCACCGTTTGTTCCTTCCAATAGACCAATTGCCAGCATATTTGCCTCCAAAGAATGAAATCCAGCAGAATATAAGCGAGGAAGGGGGAAATGTCAAAGGGATTGTGGTATATTCCCGCCATGCCCATCGCCACCTCCGCCACCCTCGCCCTCGACCTGCTTGCCGTTCCCTACCGGATTTTCGAGCATACCCAGCCCCCCACTTCGCTGGAGGATGCCGCCCGCCAGCGCGGGCAGGAACCCGGTCAAGTAATCCGCAGTATCCTCTTCCGCCACGAGAAGGAATGTTTTGTGATGGTGCTGATGGCCGGGCCGGGACAGATCTCCTGGAAGCGCGTCCGCGGCTACCTGGGGATGTCCCGCATTTCGATGGCAACCGAGTCCGAGGTCCGCGCCGTGACCGGCTACGAGATCGGCGCGGTCAATCCGCTCGTGCTGCCGCGTCCCAGCCGCATCCTGGCAGATGAAAG
>JACQYE010000054.1 GCA_016208355.1 Chloroflexota bacterium
AATCTCTTCGGTCTCATAGATTATACAGTAGAATGATAGGCAAAGAACCATCCAATCATAGGATTTACCATGTCAACCCTTCTGGTCACCAACGGAACGCTGGTCACCGACACCGCCACTTTCGCGGCGGATATCCTCGTCCGCGATGGGAAGATCGCCGCGGTCGGTTCTGATTTTCAGGCCGCGGGGGTCGAGGTGGTGGATGCCGCCGGCAAACTGCTCCTCCCTGGCGGCGTGGACCCGCATGTCCATCTCGACCTGCCGATGTTCGGCACAACCTCCTCGGACGACCACTACACCGGCACGAAAGCGGCCGCTTTCGGGGGCACGACGACCGTGATTGACTTTGTGTCCCTGCCCCCCCCTGTCCCCCCCCATTCGGGGGTCGAATGGGGGGGGATAAAGGGGGGGGTGGCTTCATGGCGTGTGAAAGCCGAAAAAGCCGCCGTGGACTATTCGGCGCACATGAACCTGACCCGCTTCGACGAGGCCATCGCCGCTGAACTCCCCTCCCTGCCAGGGATGGGCATCACCACGCTGAAAGTTTTCACCGCCTACAACGGTCGTCTGCGCATTGACGACGGCAGCATCTTCAAAGCCCTGCGCATCGCCCGCGACCACGGGATGCTGGTGCTGCTCCATGCCGAGAATGGCGACGTGATTGACGTGCTGGTGGCCGAGGCGCTGGCAGCCGGTCACCGGACCCCCGAATGGCACGCCAGGACCCGTCCCGCCTGGGGCGCGGTCGAAGCCGCGCTGCGGGCCTTCGCCCTGGCCGCCACCGCCGACGCCCCGCTCTACCTCGTCCACATGAACGTGGCCGGGGAAGTGGACATGCTCCGCTACGCCCGCGAGCGCGGCTTGAAAGTGATGGGCGAGACCTGTCCGCAGTATCTCTTTTTCACCGATGACGACCTGCGCCGCCCAGACGGGGCCAAGTGGCTCTGCTCCCCGCCGGTGCGTTCCGCGGCGGACAATGCCCGCCTGTGGGAGGGGCTGGCCGATGGCACCATCCAGACCATTGGCACGGACCACTGTCCGTTTTTCTTCGACGGCACGAAACCTATTCTCTACGAAGGGAAGGAAATCGCCATTCCCGGCAAGGAACTCGGCGCGGGCGACTTCACCAAAATCCCCAACGGCCTGCCCGGGATTCAGGACCGGCTGCCGGTTTTATGGACAGCAGGCGTCGGGTCCGGGAAACTGACGGCGAACCAGTTCGTGGCGCTTACCTCCACCAACCCGGCCAAAATCTTCGGCCTCTACCCGCGCAAGGGCGCGCTGCTGCCCGGTTCCGACGCGGACATCGTCGTTTGGGACCCGGAGAAGAAGGTCAGCTATGGCGTGGCGCTGTCCCACCAGCGCACGGATTACAACCTGTACGAAGGCTGGGAACTGACCGGCATGCCGGAGAAGGTTTTCCTGCGCGGCCGGTTGATCGTGGATGGGGAGCAATGGCTGGGGCGGGCCGGGATGGGAGAATTCCTGCCGCGCCAGCCGGGCGCGCCCATACAATAAAGGGGAACAAAATATTCGCCAGAGTCATCTGTGAGACAAAACCTTGTCTCTGAGAGGAGAGAAAAATGAAAAAGGGTCTATTTGTTTCCCTCGCTGTCGTCGTCATTATCACCCTGCTTTTGTCCGCCTGCGGAGGCGGAAAGGTGGCTGAGTCCAAACTGGAACGCGTCTCGAACCCGGACGTGCCCGCCGCGGACCTCGAGCAACTGGTCGCCGGGAACACCGCCTTCGCCTTCGACCTCTACCAGGCGGTGAATTCCTCTGACGGCAACCTGGTCTACTCGCCCTTCAGCATTTCCCTGGCCTTTGCCATGACCTACGCCGGAGCGCGCGGCGCGACGGCCAGCCAGATGTCGGACGTGCTGAACTACACGCTGCCCGAAGACCAGTTCCACCCCGCTTTCAACGCCCTCGACCTCGATCTTGCTAATCGTCCCGAGCAGGCTGCCAATGTTGACGAGGACGAACGCTTCGAGTTGTCCATCGCCAACGCCCTGTGGGGCCAGGAGGATTGGCCGTTCCTGCCGGAATTTCTGGACCTGTTGGCAGCCAACTACGGCGCCGGGATGCGCCTGGTGGATTTTGAGAATGCCCCCGAGAGCGCCCGGCGGCAGATCAACGACTGGGTCTCCGACCAGACGAAGAAGCGCATCAAGGACATCATCCCGCCCGGTTTGCTGGACCCATCCACCCGGCTGGTGCTGGCCAATGCCATCTACTTCAAGGCCACCTGGGAACACGAGTTCGACCCCAATGAAACCTCGGATGAGCCGTTTTACCTGCTAAATGGCGAAACGGTCAGCGTGGAAATGATGGGGATGGAGACCGGGGAGACTTACGCCTACGCGGCCGGGGACGGCTGGCAGGCAATTGCCCTGCCCTACAAGGGCGGGCTGACGGATATGGTGATCATCGTACCGGATGCGGGGAATTTCGAAGCCTTCGAGTCAACCCTGACGGCGGAGCGCTACAACGAAATTCTCGCCGCGCTGGAACCGCAGGAAGTCATCCTGTCCATGCCGAAGTTCACCTTCGAGACCCAGTACGGGTTGAGCGACACCCTCATCCAGATGGGCATCTCGGACGCCTTCGACCCGGCCCTGGCGGATTTCTCCGGCATGGACGGCCAGCGCATCCTCTACATCGGCGATGCGCTCCATAAAGCCTTCATCGCCGTGGACGAAAAAGGGACCGAGGCGGCTGCCGCGACCATCATTATCATGATGGCCGGGGCCATGATGCCGGAAGGCGTCGTCCTGACCATTGACCGTCCCTTCTTCTTCGCCATCCGGGATGTCCCCACCGGGACGGTGCTGTTCATGGGGCGGATGGTGGACCCGCGGTAGTAAAAGGCAAAGAGGAGCAGAGGTTCAGAGGCGCAGAGGTATAGAGGGCGAAGTCATTCCTTGACTTTCTGCATCAGGCGATAAAGCAGGAAGCCGACTTCCGCGCGTAGGGATTCGGCTTCTTGGCATTTCTCGCCCGTGATATAGTCCAAATCCCTCGATAGGATTAGGTAGTATTCGACCTCGGTCAGTGAACCTTGCGCAATCCTAAGAAAGCGCCCAAATTGCCCGTCGCTGCCTGCGCCGTGCCCTTCGGCAATATTGGCGGGAACAGAAACTGCCGCGCGGCGCATCTGGGCTGTCAATCCAAACATCTCACTTTTTGGAAAATCCCCCGTCAACCGATAAACCAGCATGGCCAACTGGTGCGCTTTTTGCCAGACGATCAATTTGCGAAAGCCTTTGTCCGTACGATCAGTCTTCTCGGCCACCACTTCCTCCTTTGCGCTTTTGTACATCTGCGCCTTTGTACCTGTTATTTGTCCACCAACTCTTTTAACCTTGGGTGCTCCGCATACACCCCGCGCCGTTCGGCCGGCAACAACATCGCAATGCGGCACATGACTTCGTCGGTGTATTGCTGCATGACCGCATCCCGGTCCCGGCCTTTGACTTCCGGCGGCAGGGTGAAGAACTTGCCCGCCACGGCTTTGATGCGCAGGCGCTTGAAGTGTTTCAACCGATCCACCACGACCGCGTCCTCACAGCCGGTCAGCGCCACCGGCAGGACGGGCACGCCCGCCTTCCAGGCCATGTAAATCGCCCCGGGCTTGGCCTCGATCAGATTCCCGGACTTGGAGCGCGTCCCCTCCGGGGTGATGACAAAGACCTGCCCCTGCCGCAGCCGGCGCAGGGTCTCGCGGATGGCGCCGATGTCGGCGTTGTGCCGGTCAATGAACATGCCGTTGATGATTTTCACCAGCCAGCGGTAAAAAGCATACTTCTCGTATTTTTCCGCCACCACCATGATGATGTCGGGACGGTCGAGAACGAAATACGCCAGGGCGGCGTCCAGCCTGCCGATGTGGTTGGAAGCGATGACGTAGCCTCCCGCCTTGGGCAGGTTCTCGAAGCCGATCACCTCCACGCGGGCGATCAGCCGCAGGATGAAACGGATGACGAACAGGAAAGTTTTATGGGATGATTTCTTCATGGGATTCCTTTTGGAGTACAACCCCCTTCGGCCCGGACCGTTAGCTTGTCCTGAGTTCCATCGAAGGACCTGCCTCGGATTCCCGGAGCAGTTCCTTCAGCCGGGGGTGTTCCGCGTAGACTCCCCGGAATTCGACCGGCATCAGCGCAGCGATGCGGCACATGATTTCATCCGTGTATCGTTGGAGCGTTTCGTCGCGTTCCTCGCTGGGGATGGGCGGCAGGGTAAAAGCAGGCCCAATATTAACCGCCACGCGCGGCCGCCTGAGCCGTTTCAACTGCCCAAAGAAAATTGGATCGAAAGTACCGGTGATGGCCGCCGGTAAAATCGGGAAGCCCATTTTGGCGGCCAGGTAACTGACGCCCGGCTTGCCTTCGATGAGATGCCCCACTTTCGAGCGCGTCCCCTCGGGTGTGATGACCAGCACCTCGCCCTGTTTCATGCGCGCGATCACTTCACGGATGGCGCGGATGTCCGGGTTGAAACGGTCTACAAAGATAAAGTTCAGGCGTTTCCCCAGCCAGCGCATGATCCCCACCTTTTCCCATTTCTCGCCCACCAACAGGACCAGGTTGTTGTGATTGACGATGTAGAACGGCAGGAAAGCGTCCACCAGGCCGAGATGGTTGGAGGCGATGACGAAATTGCCGCTGGCAGGAATATTCTCCCGGCTGCGCACTTCGACGCGCGTCAGCAGGCGCAGCAGGAGGCGGATGAGAAAACGGGTGGTCTTAAGTTTCATGGGGGCTATTGTACAACCATTTGTCACCACAGAGAACACTGAGTTCACAGGGCAAAAAAAAATAATCTCTGTGTTCTCTGTGCACTCTGTGGTGAAAGCCCTAACAAATCAGGTAAATCAATCCTTTTTCAAAATGTGCGTGACAATCGTCGCCCCGCTGCCCCCGATGTTCTGCGCCATGCCGATACGCGCCTCCAGGACCTGGGTCTGGCCGCACTCGCCCCGCAGTTGCTGCACCACCTCGACGATCTGGTACACGCCCGTCGCTCCGACTGGGTGACCGCGCGCCTTCAACCCGCCGCGCGTGGTGACGGGGATGCGCCCGCCGGGGAGGATGTCACCGTCCAGGCCGAGGCGGATGCCCTGTCCGCGCTCGGCGAAGCCGCAGGCTTCCAGCGAGAGCGCCGACATGATGGTGAAAGCGTCGTGCAGTTCGAACACGTCAATATCCTTCGGGCCGACGCCCGCCTGCTTGTAGGCCTCCTGCGCGGACTTGTAGGCCGCCGTCAGGAACAGGGCATCGGCGCGGCTGTGGATGGCAATCGTGTCGGTGGCAGCCGCAGAACCGGCCACCAGGATGCGGGTCCCGCCCCGCACGGACTCAGCAGGGACGATGTACAGCGCGGCCGCGCCGTCGCCGATCGGCGAAGCGTCCAGCAGATTTATAGGAGTCGCAATCATGGCCGACTTCTCGAAGTCCTCGACCGTGATTTTGTGGTGCAGGCGGGCGAACGGGTTGTGGACGGCGTTGGCGTGGGCGTTGAGGGCGAAGGGAGCGAAATCGGCGTGCTTCCAGCCGTACTCGTGCATGTAGCGGCGCATGATGAGGGCGGTCAACCCGACGAACGAGACACCCATCTCGACCTCGTAATCGGCGTCGGCGGCAGTGGCGAGGGCGGCAGTGACTTCGTGCGGGTGGCGGTCGGTCATCTTTTCGACGCCCACCACCAGCGCAGACTCCAGTTCGCCCGAGGCGACTGCCATCAGCCCGGACCGGAGGGCTGCCCCGCCCGACCCGCAGGCTGCGTCCACTTTGACCGCGTCCACGCCGCGCAGCCCGGCGAAATCCGCCACCAGCGGGGCAAGGTTGTTCTGCAGGTCGAGGATGCCCGACATCATGTTGCCCACGAACAAATGACACATTACGGTTGGTGTGCTGGTTGGATTTTACCCGATGCGGCTATCAGGGGCTATCAGAATCGGCATGGCCTCAATTCTTCAGCCTTCCTTTTCCCCCGGATAAAGAAGAATGAGAAGGAAATACTTCGAAGTAGGAAAACATTAGTGTTGTCTAAAACTGTGGTTGACGGTTCCCCTCAGGCGTGCTATGATGCGTCCATTATTGCTCGGCCATTTATTCTAAAAGGAGTTATTCATGAGCGCTGATTTTATTTTCCGTCTTATTGGTATGGCTGTTTTTTCCGTCGTGGGGGCCTATGTGGGCAACGGTTTGTCACTCTACTATACCCCCGATCAACAGTTGATGTATACAATTGTATTCACCCTGGTGGGCGCATTGCTTGGCTTTGTGGTTACCCCGTATTTCACCAGCCGTCCCCTCCGTGCATTGCGCATCCTGGTTGGCAAACTGGCTGCCGAGACGTTATTCTCCGGGACAATCGGACTGGTAATCGGGCTGATCATCGCCGCCCTGCTTTCCTTCCCGCTCTCGCTCCTGCCGGATCCCTTAGGGAAAATCCTGCCCTTCGTTGGCGTCCTGCTCTTCTGCTACCTCGGCGCGGCCCTGTTCGTGATGCGCCAGACCGACATCGGCAACCTGCTCAGCGGCGTCTCGGCCCGCCGCGAAGAAGGCGGGCAGGGCAACTGGGCGCAGGCCAACCGCACTGTCCTGCTGGATACCAGCGTCATCATTGACGGGCGCGTGGCTGACATTGCCAAGACCGGCTTCGTGCCCGGCACCCTGCTCATCCCGCGCTTTGTGTTGAACGAACTGCAATACATCGCCGACTCCTCGGACAACCTGCGCAGGGCGCGCGGACGGCGCGGCATGGAAGTGCTGGCCGAACTGCAAAAAGCGGCCTCGGTGGTCGTCCGCATCTCGGACATTGACGTGGAAGGCGTGCGCGAAGTGGACGACAAACTCGTCATCCTGGCGCGGCAGATGAAATGTCCCATCCTGACCAACGACTATAACCTGAACCGCATCGCTGAACTGCAGGGCGTTTCCATCCTGAACATCAACGAACTCGCCAACGCGGTCAAGTCGGTCGTCCTGCCGGGCGAGACCATGACCATCAGCATCATCCAGGAAGGCAAGGAAGTCAACCAGGGCGTGGGCTACATGGACGACGGCACGATGGTGGTCATCGAGAACGGCAACAAACTCATCGGCCAGACCAAGGATGTCAGCGTCACCAAGGTGCTCCAGACTGCCGCGGGCCGGATGATCTTCGCCAAGCCCGAAGATTAGCCAGCAGCCCGCGATTGGCTGTCAGCAAGGGCGCGGCGAAAACCGCGCTCTTTGTTTATCTGTGTTCATCCCTTTCATCTGTGGTTATAATTACCACAATCACTTCCAAGGAGAACCCCATGCTGCGCGTCTACAACACCCTCACCCGCAAGAAAGAAGACTTCCAGACCCTCGAACCGGGGAAGGTGAAGATGTACGTCTGCGGTGTCACCGTTTACAACGACGCGCACGTCGGGCACGCCATGTCGGCGCTGGTGTTCGATGTCATCCGCCGCTACCTCGAATACCAGGGATACAACGTCAAGCATGTCATGAACTACACCGACGTGGACGATAAGATCATCAACCGCGCCAGCCAGTTGGGCGAGGACCCCTTCCGCCTGGCCCAGCGCTACATTGACGACTATCGCCAGAACCTGACTGACCTGAACGTTTTACCGGCCTCCTCCAACCCGCGCGCCACCCAGACGATGACCGAGATACTGTCCATGATCCAGGGACTGATCGAAAAGGGCTTCGCCTACGCGGCCCCCAACGGCGATGTCTACTTCCGGGTTACCAAGAACCCCGATTATGGCAAACTCTCCGGCCGCCGCCTCGACGACATGCAGGCCGGGGCGCGCATCGAGGTCGGCGAGCAGAAGGAACACCCGATGGACTTCGCCCTGTGGAAATCCGCCAAGCCCGGCGAGCCCGCCTGGGACAGCCCGTGGGGCAAGGGCCGCCCCGGCTGGCACATCGAGTGCTCGGCCATGAACCTGAGCGAACTCGGCGAGCAGATTGACATCCACGGCGGGGGCAACGACCTGGTCTTCCCGCACCACGAGAACGAGATCGCCCAGACGGAAAGTTTCACCGGCAAGCCCTTCGCCCGCTACTGGCTGCACAATGGCATGTTGCAACTCGGCGGCGAGAAGATGTCCAAGTCAGTCGGCAACATCGTCTCGATCAAGGAATTCCTCACCAAACGAGACCCGGACGTGATGCGCATGATCGTGCTGAACGGATCGTACCGCGCCCCGCTCATCTTCAACGAGGAGACGCTCGATTCAGCCGAGAAAGGACTGGAGCGGCTCAAGTCCGGACTTCGGCCTGCCTCCCCCTCCGCAAGCGGACTTGTCCCCGAAGCCGTTACCGCCCTCGCCACCCAGTGCGAGGCGACCCAGCAGACTTTCACAGACTCAATGGATGACGACTTCAACTCCTCCGGCGCGCTGGCCGCTATCTTCGAGCTGGTGCGTTCCATCAACACCGCCCGCGACCACAGCGCAACCGCAGACCAACTTCATCCCGCCCAGGCCACCCTGCGCGCCCTGGCGGGCATCCTCGGCCTGCGCCTGAGCGAGAAGAAATCCGACTCCGGCGACGCCGACAAATTCATTGCCCTGCTGGTGGAACTCCGCACCGAAGCGCGCAAACAGAAGAACTGGGCCATGTCGGACCTGATCCGCGACCGGCTCAAAGAACTGGGTGTATCCATCGAGGACGGCAAGGATGGTACGAACTGGAGATGGGGATAAGTAAATACGACAGTCCATTACATACTCTGGTTATAACAAGAAGAATACCAGGTAGACCTTGTTGTAAGTTATAGTTCATAAGTGGATTATTAATCGTGTTGCTAATGTCTAGACCGACTGTTAAATCTTCATCCGTCGCTTTTATTTTCCTTGCGCATCTCTCGAGCCGGGAGATCTTCCAAGAGTATAAAAAGATCAGGGCTTCAATAAAGGGGTTGGGTATCCCTTGGTTTCTATTCCAGGGGGATAAAAACGGGCTTCCAAAATACCGAAAATTCGAGAATCTCTTTATTGTGGACCAGGAGAAACTCTTTTCCACGGGTCTTCCATTACATGCCTCTCGGGTCGTTCCGGGCTCGTCCCATTTTCCTCTCTTGCAATTTTATAAAACCAACCCTGAATACACCGATTACTGGCTGGTTGAATACGATGTGCGGTTTTCCGGCAACTGGCGTCTCTTCTTTTCAGAATTAGCAAATATCAAGGCCGATTTGATTGCTGCTCATATTTTTCATAACAAGGACGAGCCAGATTGGCCTTTTTGGGAACTCACTCACCCGATTCACTCGATCCCGCTTGAAAACCGGTTGCGTTGCTTTCATCCAATTTACAGGATTTCGAATGCGGCCTTGAGTTTTATTTTTTCTGCCCAACAAGACGGGTGGCGCGGACACTCCGAGGTGTTACTCCCCACCTTGTTATATCAACAAGGATTTTCGATCGCTGATATCGGTGGCACAGGTGAGTTCGTCGCGCCCGGATTGCATAACAGATTTTACACATCATCGCCTCCCAACCGGAAAGGCCGATTGGATAGTGGAACCTTGCGTCATCGCCCGGTTTATACTAAGCCCGGTCGCGAAAGAAACAAACTATACCATCCTGTAAAACCCTATCCGAAAAAGGGGAAAGAACGCCTCCGGGCTTTCCTTGTTTTCGTCTTTGGAAAGCCATTGGCCAGTCAAATCATCGCTTTCGCGAAATCCTTCCTTGAGAAAACGTGAGGGGTATCCTTCCTAATTCAGAAAAGAACCTTACTGACGCTCTGTTATCTCCCTTTCACCAGCAGTATCTCCAGCCGTTCTCCCAGAGCCTGCCTTACTCGAATGGCAATCGGCGACCTCAGCAAACGTCGCAGAGTGGACTCGTCCGCCGTCTTCTCGTAGTGATCGCGGAAAACCTCGATTAGTGTCACCTTCTCGCCGCGGACTGGCTCGACCTTTACTTCATCCCCGGCCTGGATAATCCCCTCTTGAATCACCCGGCAATATAGTCCCGGACGCTCGGCCTCGCGGAAGCGCTTGACGAATAGCGGATCGCCCATGCGGGACGCGAACGTCCCACATGGGATGCGCGGGGCGGTCACTTCCAGGGTCACCGCGCCAACGATCAACCGGTCGCCGATGGAGAAGCGGGCGCTCTCCAGGTCGCTGACCGTCAGGTTCTCGCCGAAGGCGCCAGGGACGAGTTCGCGCCCCAGTTGGCGCGACCACCAGTTGTAGTCTGCCGCGCCGTAGACGTAGACCGCCTGGTCCGGGCCGCCGTGGTGTTTCTTGCTGGCGATGAAATCGCCCTCCAGCCCGAGCGCGGTGACCCGCACCGGTCCGCGCGCGGGGAGTTTGAAGATGCCGGTTTGCTCAGAGCGATGGGATATTTCGATACGCTGTTCCTGGCCGATATTGACGCTGATGAGTTTCATGAGCCTTCCCAATCGTAAGTTTCCTGTGCTTCCTTGATGCCCAACAGCGCCATCAGCACATCCGGCGGGAGGTCTGCTTCCGGCAAATCAGTTTTGTATAACTGCTCGTTCTCCACCCGTTCGCGCAGGGACTGCCAGAGCAGTTGGCGCTCGTCGCTTTGCACGACCAGGTCGTTGAGCGTTTGGGCTTTCAGCAGGTATTCCCCGGTGGTGTAGAGGAAGGTCAGCCGCTTCCATTTGTCCGCCGTGACCGGGCGCGGCAGGCGTTCCATCGCGCC
>JACQYE010000011.1 GCA_016208355.1 Chloroflexota bacterium
TCATGGCAGTGCGCAGGTGCGTCCACTCGCCTTCGGTGCCGCGGAAACCCAGCGACAGGATGCGGTAGGAGGTCTTGCGCCAGCCGGTCGAACGGTCGCGCGCCATCGCCAGGTCGGGGATGAGCGGCAGGAACAGGTACATCGTCGAGGCCAGCAGGTAGGTGTTGATTGCCAGGAAGTCCCAGGAAAGCGGCGAATGGAAGTTGGGCCACAGGCCGCGCTCGTTGGGATAGGGGAACAACCAGTACGAGACCCAGACGCGCCCCATGTGCATGAAAACGCTCAGGGCGGCCTGGACCAGGCCGAAGGTGGTCATCAATTCGGCCGCGCGAGTGAACGGGCGGCGATACTCAGCCTTGAAGACGCGCAGCAGAGCGGAGACGAAGGTCCCGGCGTGGCTGATGCCGATCCAGAAGACGGTGTTGACCAGGAATATGCCCCAGTAAACCGGGTCAGTCAGCCCGGCCACGCCGACGCCCTCGGAAATCAGGTAGCCCCAAACGCCGAACAGACAGGTGGCAACAACGAAAGACAATAATACGAATACGGCCTTGAAGTTCCATGAAGTCGTGCGCATGGCTTCCATCACCAGCCCGTTCATCTCGCCGCGCGGTTTTGGGTCGAGCATCAAATGTTCCTGGCGCAGGTGCTCCAATTTATGATCGGAGGACCGCTTGAGTGCTTCAGCCATCAGTCGCCTCCCTTGAGATAGGTAACGCGCGGCTGGGTGCCGAGTTCCTCGAGCAGTTTCACGGCGCGCCCGCTCTGCATCCGCTTGCTGACGGCGCTCTCCGGGTCGTCAATCCGCCCGAAGACCAGCGCCTCAGCCGGGCAGGCCTGCACGCAGGCGGGCTCCACCTCGCCGTCATAAACATCGCGCCCTTCTGATTTGGCCGCATCTTCGGTCTTGCGAATGCGCTGGACGCAGAAGGTGCATTTTTCCATGATGCCGCGCCGACGCACGGTCACGTCCGGGTTTAACTGATTATTGAGTGGTTCGGGGCGGTCGTAGTCGCGCCAGTTGAAGGTGCGCGCCACATAGGGGCAGTTGTTGGCGCAGTAGCGCGTGCCGACGCAGCGGTTGTAGACCTGGATATTGAGTTGCTCGTTCTGGCTGTGCACCGACGCGAACACCGGGCAGACCGGTTCGCAGGGCGCCGAACCACACTGCTGGCACATCACCGCCTGGAATGGCGTGGCCTTCACCTGCGGGTACTCACCTTCCCAGAATCGCTCCAGCCGGATCCAGTGCATGGCCCGCCCATAAGCAGCGTCCTCTTCGCCCACGAAGGGGATGTTATTTTCCATCGCGCAGGCCGTCACACAGGCCTGGCAGCCGGTGCACAGGTCCTGGTCCACCACCAGCCCCCACTTGCCTTTTTCTTCCTCGCTCCATTTGGCGCTGAATACTGGAATTTTCGACTCTGCCATTCTTTTTACTCCTCACCGTAAACGCCCAGACGGCTTTCGTTGCGCGCCAGGGGACGGATCTTGCCTGTCTTTTCGATGCGAACTTTGACTGCGCTGAAGGCCAGGTCGCCGGCGCCGTTTATCTTGACTGGCAACAACCGGGCGGGGCTGGACCCGCGTCCGGCCGCGTACCTCCCGAAGGCGCTGTGCCCCTGCCCGAAGGGCATCGCAATCACGTCCGGACGGATGGCCGGATACCGGTAAACAGACGCTTCGATCTCCCCGAAAGGAGAAACGAGGCGCACCACGTCATCATCTTCCAGGCCGAGTTCCTCGGCGGTCTTCGGATTGATCTCCACCCACGAATTCCACATGACGGTGGTCATCGGGTCGGGGGTTTCCTGCAGCCAGGGTTTGTTGGCGCCCGTCCCGTCGCCCATCAGCGGGGAGGGGAAAACGTGGAGCAGGAATTCACCCTCGCCCTCGAACTCCGCTTCGGGCAGGCGCAGGCTGCGGGTCAGGGCGGAGGCGGCCAGCGGGGTTGTCAGCGCGGCGTCCGCAGTCCACCAGCCGCCAAACTGCTGCCACTGCGCCCAGAAGGTGTTGATCTCCGGGGCGTTGAAAAAACCATTTTCGGTCACTAAACCCAGCACAGACTGCTGGAGGAATTCCACTTCATCCTTGTACGGGATGGCAGTTGCAAGGTCCCCGCCAAGTGCCTGGACGGCGGCCAGCAGCACGTCGGCGGTGGCGCGCGTGTTGTAGAAAGGGACGACCACCGGCTGCGAGCCGGAGAGCACGGGCCTGTCCGCGGCGGGGGCGGCGAACTGGTAGCCCCACGATTCGAGCGGGGTGTGGTCGGGGAAGATGAAATCAGACTGGGCGGCGGTCTCGTCGGGGAAGGAGGCAAATGAAATGACCAGTGGTACGTTCGCCAGCGCCGCGGCAAAATCGAGCGCGGCCGGGAACTCGAAGAGCGGATTGACGCCGTGTATAAACAGGACTTTTACCTTGCCTGCCTTCATCTTCTCGGTCAGATCGGCAAGTTCTACGAGTGTGTTTGGCAGGCGGCGGTTCCCGGCATGGACGGGCAATTCTGGCGTAAGGGAGACACCCCCGGTCTTGCCGAGGTTACCGAGAAGGGCGTTCAAAGCCAGGACGGCTTCGGCTGTCTCCAAGCCGTTGCTCAGACCGAGGGCCGCGCCGCCGGGGATGACAAGGGGATGCTCTGCTCCGGCGAGCAGGGCGGCCAGGCGGCGCAGGGTTTCCTCGTCCGCGCCCGAGGCGGCAGCGATGGCGACCACATCCACGTCCAGGAAGGCTTCGGGCAACGCGCCGCCGCGGCTTTCGGCCACGAGCCGTCCCAGGGCCAGGGCGAGCAGGCCTTCGGTCCCGGGGATGCAAGCGATCCACTCGTCGGCTTTGGAGGCGGTCTGGGATTGACGCGGCTCGAACTGGACGAGATGGCCGCGGCTCCCGGCTGTGCCGCGCCGCATACGGGCATAGCCGCGTGAGTAAGCCACAGGTGAGAGCCAGGTCTCCAGGAAGTTTGCCCCGAAGGAGAAGGTCACGTCGGCGTTGGCCAGGTCGAAGACCGGCAGGCTTCGGTTGCCGAGCACACGCCCGGCAGCCTCGGCCAGGGTGTTACGCGCCTCGAACATCCCGTAGGCTCCGTAACGGATGGGGGAGGGCGCGCCGAGAGCGGCGGTGATTTCAGCGGCCAGGTCAGCCAGGTGGTCGGGAGCCAGCCCAAGCAGGAAGGCAACTTCGCCGGGACGGTTGTCGGCCAGCGCATCCTTGACGACGATGACAGCGTCTTCCCAGGTGAGCGTGGTGTAATCCCCGGAGCCGCGCCCGTTCTGGCGGACGGGTTCCTGCACCCGGTCTGGGTTGTAGAGTCCCTGCAGGGCGGCCTGGCCGCGGGCGCAGGTCTTGCCGAGATTGACCAGGTGGGACTTGTTGCCCTCGATTTTGATGGCGCGCCCCTGGTGCGTGCGGACGACGATCCCGCAGCCTGCCGGGCATTCGCGGCAGGTGGTGGCGTAATAGGTGCTCTGGCCGTTGTAGGTGTATTCGGGCATCTGCGTATACGGTTCGCGTACTACGTAACGCGAGGCCGGGCCACACCCGGTCAGGATGGCGGTGGCGGCTGCGCCGGCCCCGGCCAGTTTGAGAAAGTCGCGTCTGGTGAGTTTATCGGTCATAAAAAGTCCTTATTCCGGTGTGTCATCGCGAGGAGGGCTGGTGGTCGAGTGGGCGGTGCTTGTCCGCCATATCGAGACCAAGCCCGCCTCGCAGTGACATGACTATCTATGGCATGTGGAGCAATCCGTCAGGCGGATAAGTTTCTCCTCGTCATCTCCGGCCGTTGTGCGGTGGCAGTCGAGACACCAGCCCATGTTCTGGCCGGCGATCGGTTCGGCAACCGTCAGGCGGCTGATCTCGCCGTGGCAGGTCTCGCAGTTCACGCCCCCGGCGATGTGCGGGCGGTGGTTGAAGTAGACGAAATCCGGCTGGATGAAAACCGGCACCCACGGGATGGGTTCGCTGCTGTTGACGTATTCCACCAGTTTTTGCTGTTCCGGTTTGGTGTTCGCCATCTGCTGGTGACAGCCCCAGCATTTGCCGCTGGTGGGCAGCCCGGCCGAAGCCTGCCGCCAGGCGCCGGGATGGCAGTAGAGACACTGCACACCCAGCCCAACGTGCACCGAATGGTTGAACTGGATGGGCTGGGGCGGCGGCTGTTGGGTCGTCCAGACGCCGTAACCGGCCGCGCTGAAGAGCAGGAGGAAGAGGAGCCCCGTCCCAATCAGGAATACCGGTTTGCGGACAAGTTCCCTGGCTTTTTCGAGCAGGTTTAGTTTTTTGATGCGTTCCAGCATAAAAACTCCTCTATTTCCGCCTGCGTAAAATCATGACAACGATGAATCCAATCAGGACAAACCCGCCAATGAAGACGAGTGCGTAGCCGATGGCGCCCAGGAATGCGCCCAGACTGGTCAGGAACCCTGTCCACCAGTTCACAGCTGGACCTCCGACCTGCTGCGCCGGTTCGGCCTGTTCCACCGCCGGGGCGGGGGTGGACTCCTCCTGCCCGGTGGGGAATGTCTGGGCGTAGGCGAGCACGTCCCGCCCGTCAGCCGGGGACCAACCCAGCGCCGCGCCGACCGGCATCTCGGTCCCGGCTGTGCCGAAGCGTGTCCGGTGCAGGAAGCGCCAGGGATCGCGGAAAGCCACCGTTCCCAGGTATTCGTCCACGCCCTCGGTGCGGAAGACGATTTGCATCCCGTCCGTGCCATGGCATTCAGCGCAGACATTTTCATAGAGTGATTGACCGTGATCCACGTCCCCGCCGATGACCTTGAGAGAGACAACGTCAATATACAGGCTGTCGTCAATGACACCGTATTTCAGGAAGGCGGCCAGTTGCCGCATGGAAGTTTCGTCTAGATAAGGAGAAAAATCGTGCGCCGGATCGTTTTCCCCATTCAGGTGGGCGAGGATGTCGGCCTCGCTCATTTCCGCGGCCAGAGACATCACGTCGGGGAAGCCGGTGTAATGCGAGCCGGAGCCGTATGCCCCCAACGCGCCGCGGTAGTCCCAGCCATGGCATTCGACACAGCGCCAGGTTTCGGGTCCGGAGCGGGTGTTGGTGGACTGGCGCGCCCAGATGGGCATCTCGCCGGTCGGCGCGTCCAAACCCAGGGCGGCGAACCAGTTATCGTACAGGACGGCTCCCTGGATGATATCTTCTTCGGTTGGGGGTTCATCTTGCGCCTGCACGCCGGAGGCGAACACGAGTGCAAAGCCAAGCATAACGAAAGTAAAAGGCAACCAAATGTTATTCCGCAGCCTCATACGCGTCTCCTCCGCCGAAAGTTCGTCACAGACAAATTAAATTATACATCATTTATCGAAAATACCCAAATACTTCGATGTGCATGTTATACTTTGTGACGATAGTTGATTAATTATAGACCATGTCAAAACTTTCAGTACTTCCCAAAGCAGACCTGCTCCCGATCCTTTCCCGTGCGGCGCTCTTTCGCGACTTCTCGCCAGGTGAACTCATTGAAGTTTTGGAGGCAGGACAGCCGCGCTGCATCGAGGAAAGCAGTTTTTTCTTTCAGCAGGGAGATCCGGCTTCCCGCCTGTACGTTTTGACCGATGGACGCGTGCGCTTGAGCCAGGTGACGGTGGACGGCCAGCAGGTCATCCTGCGCGTTATTGTGCCCGGGCAGATGTTCGGCGCGATCGGCCTCACCCAGCCAGAGGCGCTCTACCCGGTTTCTGCCGAGGCTTCTGAAGACAGCCAGGCGCTTGCCTGGGAAACGGGCGTATTTCGTCGCCTTTGCGAAAACAGGCCGGGGGTTTCGTTCGACCTGATGGGCATGATGACATCTTATATCCAGGAAATGCAGGACCGCTACCGGGAACTTGCCACCGAGCGGACGGAACAGCGCGTGGCGCGCGCTCTCCTGCGTTTGGCCGCTCAGTTGGGCCGCAAAGTGGAAGAGGGGGTGCTGGTGGATATGGCGCTCTCTCGCCAGAGCCTGGCCGAGATGACTGGCACGACCCTCTACACGGTCAGCCGCCTGTTCTCAAAGTGGGAGCGGCGCGGGGTAATCCAGACCGGGCGCGAACGGGTGGTGATCGTCAAGCCGCATGATCTGGTGCAGATTGTAGAAGGCCTTGCGGAATAGTTCTTTGCGCCAGCGCAAAGAGGAAAACGAATCCCCTGGCTATACTGGTGAGCATCACCTGTCCTGGAGGCTTCCATGAAAACGCGTTTCCTTTTCGGTTCCTTGATCCTGATATTGGCAATCGGTCTGAATGCCTGCGGCTCTGCCCCGGAGGATACCCCGACCGGCGAACCGGCTGCCACCTATCCGCCCATCCAGCTTGATCCCACCGCAACCGGCTTGGGTGAGGTTGCCATGGTGACCGGTGAAACAGTGTCGTATTCGCTGACCACTGGTCTGCAGGATGGGAAGATGGTTTTCATCGGGGTCGGCGGTGAAATTGACGGTCTTACCAATCCCATGTTGATGGCCAATGTCGGGGATGTATTGGAGATCACCCTGTCCAGCGGAGAGGGCGCCGAACATGACATCTCTTTCCCCGATTTCAATGCCACTTCGGCGCGCGTTTCCGGGACAGGTTCCACAACCTTGACCTTCACAGCCAGCCAGGGAGGGGAATTTGCCTATTTCTGCACCGTACCTGGACATCGCCAGGCGGGCATGGAAGGCATCTTCCAGGTGGCGGGCCAAGGATATGTGGCGGACACGATTCCTGCCACTACCCAGGATGCCTCCTCTGTTCCGGGGGATGCGCCGGTCTCGGCAGCCGATATCGTCCGCGCCCCGACTGACCTGCCCGGCCCGATAGGTGCGCGCGGGCCGACGAATGTCAGTATCTTTCTGGAAGCGGTTGAAGTTGTCGGGGAATTGGGTGATGGAGTGACTTACACATACTGGACATTCAACGGCAGGGTCCCCGGACCGTTCTTCCGCATCCGCGTCGGCGACACGGTGGAGGTGCATATGAAGAACTCCACCGATAGCACGATGACCCACTCTGTGGACTTCCACGCCGTCACAGGGCCCGGCGGCGGGGCGGTGATGACGCAAACCCCTCCCGGAGGCGAGACGGTTTTCACTTTCCAGGCGCTCAATCCCGGCCTGTATGTGTATCACTGTGCCACGCCGATGGTCGCCCAACATATATCAAACGGTATGTACGGGCTGATCCTGGTCGAGCCGGAGGGCGGCCTGCCGCTGGTGGACCGTGAGTTCTACGTAATGCAAGGCGAAATATACACTGTGGAAGACTTCGGCACTCTGGGCTTGCTGACCGGGAGCGTTGATAAACTGCTCGACGAAGAGCCTGAATTTTTTGTCTTCAACGGGACGACCACCGCGCTGACCTCCATCGCTCCCTTGACGGCTAATACCGGCGAGACGGTGCGGATTTTCTTCGGTGTCGGCGGCCCGAATTTTACTTCGTCCTTTCACGTTATTGGTGAGGTCTTCGACCGGGTCTATAACCAGGCCTCTCTGACCTCGGACCCGCTCACCGATGTGCAGACTACGCTCGTCCCGCCGGGCGGCGCGGCGATGGTCGAATTCCACCTCGAGGTCCCGGGCCGCTACATTCTGGTGGACCACGCCCTATCGCGTTTGCAGCGCGGCCTGGCCGGCTTCCTGCTGGTGGAGGGACCTGACGCCCCGGATATATTCCAGGGAACAACGTCTGGAGATAGCGGACACTAACCCGGGATTACGATGAGTAACGCGGTGTGAGAGTTTTACTTCGCGTCAACATTTTTTGGCCTGACGAAATGTGGAGTACGAATGAGATCATCCCGGATGAAGGAATCTTGCTCTGCTCGTATACTCTGGGGATGTTTCTCCAGGAGATCTTAAATGACACCCACAACAAATCCTCAGCAATCGAACCCTAAGTCCGCGCACAGCGTGCAACCGTATCCTCCAAGTTTTGTGGACCGGCTGATGGCGTGGATCGAACGCCTGCCGGGTCCCGCCTGGGGATTTTACCTGTTGGCGACTGTGATCTTCGTCGCGGTGGGTCACGGTCTGCGCTGGCTGGATGGCTCCATAGAGACGGGCACGTTTGACCCTTTCAGACTGACCACCGATTCTCTCACGTTCTATGCGCTTGCCATTTTGCATCTGCTGAACTCCACTGCGCGCCGCTCGCTGGAGGAATTTCGTCCCGCGCTCGGAAAACTCGAAGCGCAGTACGAGAAGTTGCGTTACGAACTGACCACCCTTTCCCCGCGCTTTGTCTATATTACGACTGGCATCGCCCTCCCGTTGGCGGCTTTGAGTATCGCGGGCGATCCAGTCGGGTGGGGAATCACGGATGACTCGTCGCTGGTCACAAAAGTATACAGCGTTTTAGAGGCGACCCTCGCAATCGTTTCGTTCATCGGATTTCTGGGGCAGGCGATCCGACAGGTGCGATTGATCGCATACATCCATAGATCGGCGACGGGCATCAGCCTGTACGAGAGCAATTCGCATCATGCCTTCTCCAGATTGACCGTTCGCGCTGCCATCGCACTCGTGTTTCCCATTTACTTCTTCTCGTTTGTCGTCTATTTGCAAATCGGCAGACTTGGAACGATGTCAGCGGTGGACAATCTCCTGGTCCTGTTCGTCATTCTTATCTCTGCCGCGGTATTCATCCTGCCGTTGCTTGGAATGCGCCGCCGCCTTCTTGAGGAGAAAAAGCACCTGATGGTCGAGTCCGACCGCCGCTTCGAGGTCATCGCGCGAAGACTTCATGAGCGCGTAGACGCGGACAACCTTGAAAAGATGGACGATCTCAATAGAACCTTGGCAAGTCTTGTTATAGAGAAGGACACCCTTAAGAAGATCTCTACCTGGCCCTGGGAGGCCGAGACGATGCGCGGCTTCCTTTCCTCGGTGGGATTGCCGATCTTGTTGTGGTTCATCACGACCTACTTGAGCCGGTTTTTTGAATAAGGCAAATTTTACATTTTCGCCAAAGAGAGAATAAATGAAAACCAAGCACATATTCTCTCAGAAATGCTTTTTAGCGATGAACGCTACCCATTTTCCGCCTGTTCTGCCAGGATCACCTTTAGGATTAAAATCATTCTTTCAAACCCGAGGAATAAGCGAAACGCCCAATTCAACCTCCCAACGGTCTAGTTTCTCATAGTACTTCTACCTTGTGGATTACAGACATCAGTTATGCTTGGCGAAAAAATCATCCTTCAAGAAAGTACTACCGTTGCCCGGGTGTTGGAGGCCTGGCCGCAAACCATTTCATTCTTCATACAACACCGGATGGATTGCGTCGGCTGCCCCGTAGCTTCTTTTTGTACACTCGAAGAAACTGCTCAACATTATGAAATGGACCTGAAGGGATTATTACGCGAACTCGCCAGTCTTTCACAAGCATAAAATCGGTTTTCCCCTGCTCTGCAGAAACATTGATAGAGAAACCGGACCTGACCTAAAGAAGTAAAATGGAGCCTGCGCACAAAAGCGCGTCTCCATTTCTTGTTTTTCGATGAAGAAAAATCACACTTCATTTACCAGAAATACCCAAATAATCTGACCCGTGATATACTTAAACCGCCATTGTTTATTCGGTGCCGGAGGGAACGTATGAAGCATCTTCTTGTTATTGCCATTCTCGTGGTGGCTTCCACGCTGCTGGTGCACACCGGTCTGACTGCCATCGGACTCCTCCCCGAGCAGGCCAGCGCCCAGGCGGTTACCATTGATAACTTGCTGGACGTACATTTCTGGCTCATCTCATTCCTGTTTTCGCTGATCGTTGTGACTTTGCTCTACAGCCTGGTGGTCTTTCGGCGCAAGAAGGGGGAGACAGGAGAGGGGGTCCACATTGAAGGCAATACCAAACTCGAAATCTTCTGGACGATGATCCCGCTCTTCGCGGTGGTCTTCCTGGCCTATATCGGCGCGCAGTCGCTGGGCGAGACGCGCCGGATTGACCCGACTGCCCTGGAAGTGGATGTCACTAGCGGGCAGTGGTATTGGCGGTTCGAATACCCCGAATACGGCGTCACCACCGATAAACTCTACCTGCCGGTGGACAGGCAGACCCTTCTGCGCATGACCAGCATGGACGTGATCCATTCCTTCTGGGTGCCCGAATTCCGTGTCAAACAGGACCTTGTGCCGGGCCAGACCACCGAACTGCGCATCACACCGACTCTGGCGGGTGAATATAAAGTGCTGTGCGCCGAATTGTGCGGCGCGTCGCACGCCTATATGGAGGCCAAGGTCTACGTGGTGACGCAGGAGGAGTTCGATGCATGGATCATCGAACAGCAATCCACGGTAGTGCTCGACCCGGTGCAGAGAGGCCGCCAGTTGGCGAACCAGTATTGCGTCACTTGCCATTCGGTGGACGGAAGCCAGAAGATCGGTCCCTCTTGGCTGGGGCTGGCAGGCTCCGAGGTCCCGCTCGAGGACGGAACGACCATCCCGGCAGATACAGAATACCTGCGCCTTTCCATCGTCAATCCCAACCTGCACATCGTTGAAGGCTATAATGCCAATGTCATGCCTGCCTTTGCCAACCTGCTGGAGCAGACGGAAGTGGAAGACCTGGTCGCATACATCGAGAGTCTGAAATAGTGGAGGTGGAATGAAGAAGTTCTTTTCCCTTGGCCTTATCCGCGGGCTGTGGTGGGAAATCCTCGGAACGGCGTTCGGAATTGGTTTTGTCACCCTGGTTCGCCTGCTGATGGGACTGCCGGCCTGGAAAGCCGAACCGGCGGTCGTCTTCGGCGCGCTGCTCGGGGCGTTGTTTTTCCTGTATGGCGTCGGTTCGCTGGACGGCTGGCTGAAGTGGGCGGCCGGGGAGGAGACGCCCGAGCACGTTGACGATTCGCACCTCGGCTGGAGACGCTACTTCGGCGCTTCGCTCGACCATAAAGTGATCGGCATCCAGTACCTCGCGCTCTCGCTCATCCTGATGAGCGTGGGCGGGACTTTTGCGCTCATCTTCCGCACCGAACTGGCCGAGGTGCAGTTACAATTCTTGACCCTCAACCAATACAACACGCTCATGTCCCTGCACGGGATCGTGATGATCGTCTCCATCCTGCTCGGCATTGCCGCGTTCATGAACTACCTCGTCCCGATGCTGATCGGGGCGCGCGACATGGCCTTCCCGCGCCTGAACTCATTTTCATTCTGGATTGCCGTCCCGGCGGGTCTCATCCTGCTCTCCAGCCTGTTCCTGGGCGGGTTCGACACCGGCTGGACAGGCTACCCGCCGCTCTCGGCGCGCGCCCCACTGGGGATGCAGATGTTCTTCCTGGGCGTTTCGCTGGCCGGATTTTCCTCCATTTTGGGCGGATTGAATATCATCGTCTCGATTGTCCGCCTGCGGGCGAAGGGTATGGCCCCCTTCAAGATGCCTATCTTCGTCTGGGCTGCGCTGGCAACTTCGCTTATCAGCCTGACAGCCACGCAGTTGATCGGCCTGTCGTTCCAGATGGTGATGCTCCAGCGTCTCTTTGGCATGGGATTCTTCGACCCGGCCAAGGGCGGCAACCCGGTCCTGTTCCAGCATCTGTTCTGGTTCTACTCCCACCCGGCGGTGTACGTCTTTGTGTTGCCGGGACTGGGCATCATCAGCGAACTCCTGCCGGTCTTTGTCCGCAAGCCGCTCTTCGGTTACAAGTGGGTGGCGATGTCCTCGATCGGGATTGCATTGGTAGGATTCCTCGTCTGGGCGCACCACATGTTCACCTCCGGCATGGCGGAATACCTGCGCGTCCCGTTCATGTACAGCACGTTGCTGGTCGCCATCCCGACGGGCGTGAAATTCTTCTCGTGGGTCGCGACCTGTTCCTGCTGGCCGGGATCGTCGTCTTCCTGCTCGGCGGCCTCACCGGTCCGCCCAACGCCACCGTCTCGACCGACCTGCATTTACACGACACGTATTACATCGTCGGCCATTTCCATGACACCATGTATGGCGGTTATATCTTCCCGTTCTTCGCCGCCATCTATTACTGGTATCCCAAGATGACCGGCCGCCGCCTGAACGAAAAACTCGGCAAACTCCAGTTCTGGTTGATCGCCCCATCGTTCACGGTCATGTCGCTATTGATGATGCGCGTTGGCCTACTTGGGATGCGCCGCCGTATTGCTGACTACGACCCGGCCCTAGGGTTTGACCTGTACCATGTGTTGATGACCGCCATGGCTTTCCTGACCGCCCTGGGTGTGATCGTGTTTTTCATCAACCTCATCTACACCCGTCGCAAAGGCCAGTCCGCGACTGGCAATCTTTGGAACTCGCGCTCGCCGGAATGGCAGGTGCCTTCGCCGATGCCCGTCCACAACTATGACCGGGAACTGGAAGTGGTCGGCGAACCCTACGACTACGGCCTGCCCGGCTCACGTTACGTCAAATTCGAGGGAGATAAATAACATGGCCCACACCGGTGAATCTTCCGCTCTGCGCCTCGGATTGCTGGTTTTCCTCTCCCTGGCTGTTCTGACCGGCGTCGAGTTTGGCCTGGCGCTCTTCCTGAACGTCTGGCAATTGCTGCTTCTGGTGGCTGTCCTCAAAGCCGGGCTGGTGCTGTATTACTACATGCACGTCTATAAACTCTTCAAAGCCGATGACAGCCCCGACCATGACTCCTATGCTTACAAACTGGCCACCAACCGCATGGGTCTCTGGCTGTTCTTTATCTCCGACTCGTTCATCTTCGGCGGATTGATGCTCGCACGCATCAACCTGCTCGGTCTCACCCGTCCGGAATTGAACCAACTGCTTGGCCTGGGCGTGACCTCCGTCCTGCTGCTTTCGTCCTTCTTCATGAACCGCGCTGAGACGGCTATGGCGCACGACGACCGAAAGCAGTTCCTTTTCAGCACAGCCGTCACGTTGACCCTCGGCCTGCTCTTCCTGGTGGGTGTGGTCGGGGTCGAATGGCAGATTGCCCCCTTCGGCCCCGGCGACGGCGTCCAGGGCGCGGTCTTCTACTCGATGACCGGTTTCCACGCCTTCCACGTGTTGACCGGCGTCATCTTCCTGGTCATCATCCTGCGCAACGGGCTGCGCGGCCGTTACTCGTCTGAGAAGCATTGGGGCGTGGAGGCCTGCACAGTCTACTGGCACTTCGTGGACGTGGTCTGGATTTTCTTCTACCCAGCATTGTATTTGATCGGGACGATGCTCTGATATTTGGGAGTCAATGATGGAAAAGAAATTCCTGTGGGTGGCTCTGGGGATTCTGGCAGTCGTGATCATTGCCGTGGGGATTGCCGGTTATGTCAATCGGCAGAACGTTGCATTCGACGGTTCTGTCATTTCTCCTGCCATCGAAGCCCCCGGGATCACCCTCACCGGCTCCACCGGGGAAACCGTCCGCCTTTCGGATTACCGCGGCAAGGTGGTGCTGGTTTTCTTTGGCTACACCAGTTGCCCGGACGAATGCCCGGCTACGCTGGCGATCCTGCGTCAGGTGCGCGCCGACCTGGGGGCTGAGGCTGCAGAGGTCCAGGTCCTGCTGGTGACGACCGACCCGGCTCAAGACACACCCGAACAATTGGCCAATTACCTCTCAGCCTTCGACCCGGCCTTCATCGGGCTTACCGGTTCAGGGTCCGACCTGGAAGCGGTCTACCGCGACTATGGCGTGACGGTCATGGAAGGCGGCGAGACCCATTCGACGCGCGTCTACGTTATTGACCGGGACGGAAAGTTGGGTCTGACCCTGCCCTACGGCATGACCCCCGACGAAATCCTGCATGACCTCAGGCTCCTCCTGGGGAGCGGGTAGGGATGCGCAGGACTATCGTCATCCGCCTGGGTATCAGCCTGCTGGTAGGAATCTTGGCGGCGGGGATCATCAACGAAGTCAGCTTCCGCACCCAGGAAAACCAGAGCCGCCCCCCGCAAACCGTGGAATTGATCATCCCGTCCGGTACCGCGGAACTGGTGAAGCGCGGCGAACAGCCTCCCACCATTCCTGAGACCCTGGTCTTCGTCGCCGGGGACACGCTGGTGGTTCGAAACGAGGATATCGTGGATCACCAACTTGGTCCATTGTGGATCCCGGCCGGGAGCGAGGCCAGCCTGTCACTTTCCGAGGTGGGCAACTTTGCCGACCAGTGCTCCTTCAATCCACCAACTATCTCAACCTCGATGTGCGCGAGCCGCTGACGCTCTGGACACGCCTGCAAGGCATCCTCCTGGCCGGCGTGCCGCTGGGGATTTTGCTGGCATTGTATGCCATGGTGGCCTGGCCGCTGAAAAAGTAAATTTTGTTTTCGTTTTTTTGTCTTTTTTTTCCATGTCGCTTCCCTCCCTTCTCCGCCTCTACTTCTCCCGCCGTTGGTGGTGGACCACCCTGCTGATGCTTTTCGCGGTCGGCGTTATGCTCCGTCTCGGCATCTGGCAGTTGGACCGCCTGGAAACCCGCCGGGCATTCAACGAACATGTCTGCCTTATGCAGACGGCAGACTCCCTCGACCTGGACACGCTGACGGATTTGACCGGCCTGACGGATATGGAATACCGCCTTGCCTCCGCCAGCGGCGTCTATGATTTCGAGCGCCAGGTGGCCCTGCGCAACCAGTACTGGGGCGACCCCGACGGGGCGGCGCAATATGGCTATCACCTGCTCACCCCCCTGCTCATGGAAAACGGCCAGGCCGTGCTGGCGACGAAGCCTCCGCCGCCTCTGTGACCGGCATCCTGCGCCTCCCGCTTCTGGAGGGGGAGATGGGCGGCGGCGTCCCGGACCCGACGCCTGCCCCCGGGGAAACTCTGGCGGTCTGGAATTATCTCAACCTCGATACCCTCCAGGCGCAGATGCCCTATGACTTGCTGCCGATCTATCTCCAGCAGGTCCCGCCGGAGGGGAAACTGGCCCTGCCCTACAAGGCGCTCCCCGAACTGGAGTTGACCGACGGTCCGCACTTGGGATATGCTCTGCAGTGGTTTTTCTATGCCGCGCTGGTCTTCTTCGGGTATCCGGTCTACCTGCGGAGACAAACAAGCATAAAAGACTAAGTCCTGCGGTAAACTTGCATTATGAACCGGCGGCTCCTTTCCCTCGCCCGCGGCCCGCGCCTTCCCCTGCTCCTAACCATTCTCTCCGGCCTGTTCGCCGGCTGGCTGACCATCGGCCAGGCGCGCGGCCTGAGCCTGGTGGTGGATGGAATCTTCCTCGGCGGGCAGGGCTGGCCCGAGGTCCGGGACGTGCTCGTCATTTACTCGCAGCGAACGCACGGGAGAACTGACCGCAGCCGCCATCGAGGGGGTGGAGGCGCTGGATGCCTATTTCAGCCAGTACCTGCCGCAATTGGTCCTCACCGCCCTTGTTCCCCTCAGTATTTTGCTTTTTGTTTTTCCTCTCGACCCGCTCTCTGGTATCGTGCTTCTGGTCACCGCGCCGCTCATCCCGGTATTTATGATCCTCATTGGAAAAGGTGCGGAGGCTGTCACCAGACGCCAGTTCGAGACTCTCAGCCGCCTCTCGGCGCATTTCCTGGACAGCCTGCAGGGGTTGACCACGCTTAAAATTTTTGGTCAGTCCAGGGCTTACGCCCGCTCGATTGCCGAGACCAGCGACCGGTTCCGCGACGTGACCCTGGGCGTCCTGCGCGTGACCTTTCTCTCTGCGCTGGCGCTGGAATTGATTGCCACCATCAGCACCGCCGTCGTCGCCGTGGAGGTTGGCCTGCGGCTGCTCTATGGGCATTTGCCTTTCGACAAGGCTCTCTTCCTGCTTATCCTGGCTCCGGAGTTCTACATCCCCCTGCGGATGCTGGGATTGCGCTTCCACGCCGGCATGGCCGGGACGACCGCGGCGAAGCGGATTTATGAGATTCTTGACCTGAAAGAGAGTAGAGAACAGAGGGTAGAGAATAGAGAGCAGGGAGTGGAAACACTGTTCTCTATTCTCTCTTTATCTGCTCTTTCCTATACTTACCCTGGCGAAACCGAGCCTGCTTTGCACGACATCACTTTTAACCTGCGCGCCGGGGAGCACGTTGCCCTGGTTGGCCCCAGCGGGGCGGGGAAAAGCACCCTGGCGGCGATACTCTTGCGCTTTATCACGCCGCAGGCCGGGGCAATTTTGGTGGATGGCAGGCCACTGGAAGAAATATCGGCGGAAACGTGGCGGGAGTGGGTAGCCTGGGTCCCCCAGAAACCTCACCTCTTCCATGACACGATTGCCGCCAACCTGCGCATTGCCCGCCCGGAAGCCACCGAAACGGAACTGGATGCCGCGGTCCGCGCGGCCCGCCTGGACGAATTCGTCCGCTCCCTGCCGCAGGGATACGAAACTGTCATCGGCGAGGAGGGGGCGCGTCTCAGCGGCGGGCAGGCCCAGCGTCTCGCGTTGGCGCGTGCTTTCTTGAAAAATGCCCCCCTCCTGATCCTGGACGAACCCACCGCCAGCCTCGACCCGCAGACCGAGTCCCTGCTGGAAGAGTCCACCCGGCGGCTAATGCAAGGCCGGACGGTCATCACCATAGCGCATCGGCTGAATACCGTTGCTCGTGCCAACAGGATTGTTGTCTTACAGGAAGGCCGCATTGTTGAAATGGGCAGCCATCGTGAACTGCTGGCGCGGGGCGGCTTATATGCCCGCCTGGCGGGCGTTGCCGGGGAAATAACAAAATCAACCACTAAGCCACGAATCCGCGAAGAAAATCATGAATTGGTGACTTTGGAACTTCGTGGTTCCGTTTCTGATGGAAAATCCGTCAGCCACAGTCAATCATTTCTGGTCCACCATCCGTCGTCTATCACCTGTCTTTTCAGTTTCCTGCGCGGTTCGTGGGGTCAGGTGGCGCTGTCTGTCCTGCTCGGCGCGCTGACCGTCGCTGCTTCGGTGGGGTTGATGGGAACATCAGCTTGGTTGATCTCCGCGGCGGCTCTCCATCCGTCCATCGCTGAGCTAAACGTTGCCATCGTGGGGGTGCGTTTCTTTGGCCTTCTGCGCGGTGTTTCCCGTTATGCCGAACGGCTGACCACCCACGGCGTCACCTTTCGCCTGCTGGCGCGCCTGCGCGTCTGGTTCTACGAGAAACTCGAACCCCTCGCCCCCAGGCGCCTGGCGCAGTACCGGGTCGGCGACCTGCTTAACCGCATCGTCGCGGACGTGGAAACGCTGGAGAATTTCTACGTGCGCGCCGTCGCCCCGCCGATGGTGGCGCTGGTCATCTCCATCGGGACGGCGCTCTTCCTCACTCAATACGCCGCGCCCCTGGCCTGGATGTATCTCGGTTTCGCCGGTCTGCTTGGAGTGCTGCTGCCCATCCTGACCCGCCTCTTGAGCCGCAAGCCCGGCGCGGCGCTCACGGACCTGCGCTATGCCCTGCGCGTCCGGGCAGTGGACTACGTCCAGGGGCTGGCCGATCTGCTCGCCTTCGGGCGCGGCGCGGACTTCCGGAGGCGCTTGCAGGCTGAAGGCTTGGACTACGGTCGCGCCCAGCGGCGCATGGCACAGGTCTCGGGTCTTTCCAGTGCGGGGGGAGTCTTGCTCTCCAACCTGGGCATGCTGGCGGTGCTGACGCTTGCCATTCCGCTCGTTTCGTCGGGGAGGCTGGATGGGGTGATGCTGGCGGTGCTGGCGCTCATGACATTGGCCAGCTTCGAGGCACTCCAGCCCCTGCCGCTGGCCGCGCAGACGCTGTCCTCCAGCCTTGCCTCGGCGCAGCGCTTGTTCGAGATTGTCGAGGATGGTCTGCCTTCAGAAGTCGGCCTTCAGCCAGCCCTGGACATTTTCGGACATGAAAGTGGTTTGCAGATAAAAAACCTGTCTTTCACCTACCCCGGCAGCGGGAGCGCCGCGCTTTCGGAGGTGAGTTTCGACCTGCCGGAGGGGAAAAAACTGGCAATTGTCGGGCCGAGCGGGGCCGGGAAATCCACCTTGTTTAATCTCCTGCTGCGCTTCTGGGAGGCGCCTGCGGGGAGTATCCGGCTGAATGGGCGTGACCTGGTCGAGGTCCCGGAAGAAACGGCGCGTGGGATGTTCAGCGTCATCTCCCAGTGGACATACCTGTTCAATGCCACCGTCCGGGAGAACCTGATCCTGGCAAACCCGGCGGCAGGTCAGGCCGAGGTCGAGCAAGCCGCGCGGCAGGCAGAGATTCACGACTTCATTAACGGTTTGACGAACGGGTACGAGACGATGACTGGTGAGCGCGGGCTGCGTTTCTCCGGCGGGGAGCGTCAGCGGCTGGCGATTGCCCGGGCGCTGCTGAAAAATGCCCCGGTATTCCTGCTTGACGAGCCGACTGCCGACCTGGACCCGTTGACCGGGCAGGCCATCCTGGAAAATATCTTCCGCATTGCCCGGGGCCGCGCCCTGCTTCTCATCACCCACCGGCTGACGGGACTGGAAAACATGGACGAAATTATCGTGTTGGAGGCAGGCCGCGTGGCTGAACGCGGCACGCAAGTGGTCCTCATGAGGCGCGGCGGCCTTTACCGTCGGATGGTGGACCTGCAAAGAAGCATTCTGGATGATGTTCAGTAGAACCTCAAAACCTTGCTTGCACGGCCTAACTATACGTGCTATAATGCGCACGAAGTTAACCGCTTGCATCATCCCCGAATGGATGACAAGTTGATCGAGCCGAAATCTTACCCAGCCTCTTGACAACCCATTGACCGCGACAAGCCCGCCCTGGGGGCGCTTGTTCAATTTTCCATTCCACTCCGATCACAATTGAAGAAACGATATGAATATTCTTGAACTTGAAAACAAACCACTTGCCGAATTGCGCAACATGGGCAAGGAATTCAACGTGGTCAATGCCCACCGCCTGAAAAAAGAGGCCCTCATCCTGGCAGTATGCCAGGCAGAAGCCGCCCAGCAGGGCATTGAAATGCGCGGCGGCATCCTCGAAATTATGAGCGAGGGCATCGGCTTCCTGCGTTCGGCGCGCTACACCATCGGCGAAGACGATGTCTACGTCTCGCAGGCGCAGTTGAGGCGTTACGAACTGCGACCTGGCGACCTTGTGCTCGGGCACGTGCGCCCGCCGAGAGAATCAGAACGGCACTGGGGGTTGATCAAGGTGGAGAGCGTCAACGGGCTTGACCCGGAAGAGGCCCGCCTCCGCCCGAGATTTGAAGATGCAACCCCCATTTTCCCCGACAAACGATTTGATTTGGAAACCACTGGCGATATCCTCGCCACCCGGATCATCAACCTGATAGCCCCCATCGGGCGCGGTCAGCGTGGACTTATTGTCTCTCCTCCGAAGGCTGGCAAGACCACCATTCTCAAGCAGATTGCCAACGGCATTTCCAAGCAATATCCCGATGTAAATTTGATGGTCGCGCTGATTGGCGAGCGCCCGGAGGAAGTGACCGATATGGATCGCTCCGTGGACGCCGAAGTGATCGCCTCCACTTTCGACGAACCGGTCACCTCGCACGTGCGCACGGCGGAGATCGCCCTCGACCGCGCCAAGCGTCTCACTGAGATTGGCCGCCACGTGGTCATCTTGATGGACTCGATCACCCGTCTGGCGCGCGCCTACAACCTGGTCGTCAACCCGTCCGGACGCACGCTGTCGGGCGGTATGGACCCGTCAGCGCTCTACCCGCCCAAGCATTTCTTCGGCGCGGCGCGCAACCTGGAAGAAGGCGGTTCGCTGACAATTATTGCCACCTGTCTCGTGGATACCGGCTCCCGGCTCGATGATGTGGTCTTTGAAGAATTCAAGGGCACTGGCAACATGGAATTGCATCTTTCCCGCAAACTCCAGGAACGCCGCATCTTCCCGGCTGTGGACATCGAGCGCTCGTCCACCCGCCGCGAAGACCTCCTGCTTGGTCCCGATATCCTCCAGCGTGTCTGGACAATGCGCCGGATGTATATCCAGATGGTATCCTCGCCGCCGCAAGGGGCGTGGATGGATTCTGCAGTTGCCACTGAGGCGCTGCTCCAGCGTGTCTCCAAGACCCGGAACAACCAGGAATTTCTCGAAACCCTTACGGATGGTTTATGAAACCCATGGAAAAGATTGCTCACTCACCCCGTCTATTTAGCGGTATCAGTTGGGGGGTGACGGCGCTGATCGTCGTTTCCCTGCTCGGCTTTACCTTTTGGCGGATCTTCCCCGTCAATGCCCAGCCGGCGTCGGAACCGGCCCCCACCACGGAGCAGGGAGGACCAGTCTCGCTGCCCGGAGTGGACGCTCCGGCGGACGATTCACAGGCGATTGTCCGCGTCGTGGCATTGGATACCTCCTTTGATGAGAACATCCGTTATGACATCGTCGAATATACAGTTGAACGCGGCGACACAGTATCCAGTATCGCGGAATCCTACAATATCAAATCCGGTTCCCTGATGTGGGCGAATGATGAGTTGATGAGGAATGGCCCCAATAGTTTGAGCGTCGGGCAGGTTTTGCTGGTCCCGCCTGTGGACGGTGTTTTGTACCAATGGGAAGAAGGCGATACTCTTGCAGACGTTGCGGAGCTATTTCAGGTCACCGAAGACGACATTCTTCTCTGGCCGGGCAACAACATTGACCTGTCCGATCCGGTGATCGAGGCTGGCGCCTATGTCATGGTCCCCGGCGGGCAGTCCAGCGCCATCGAGTGGATCTCCCCGGTTATCGCCAGCGGCTCATCCGGTACTTCGACTGGTTCTGTCACCTCCTGCGGGAACGAAGGTCCGGTCGGCGGAGGCGGAACATTGCTGTGGCCTTCGCCATATCATTATATCAACGGCGGGAATCAATTCAGCGGTTCACACTTGGCAATTGACTTATATGCCCCTGAAGGTACGCCCATCTCCGCGGCTGATAGCGGGGTTGTAGTCTGGTCGTCTTATGGAGCCTGGAACGGTGGGTATGGCAATGTTGTCATGATTAACCATCGCAATGGCTTTATGACCCTTTACGGGCACTTGAGCCAGGTGAATGTTGGATTGTGCCAGAATGTTTACGCGGGAGAGACTATTGGCCTTTCCGGGAATACCGGAAACTCTTTTGGCGCCCACCTGCACTTTGAGGTCCGCCAGGGCGGGGGCTATCTGAACCCCTGGGATTACCTTCCACCACCCTAGAAAAAAGCAGTCCTGCGGCCAAAGACCGTCAGGGCTATTCAAACCCTGATGAACGAACACGATATCCGAAAATCACTCTCAGACTTGCCGTTGCAAGGGTTGCGTTTCTACGAACAGACCAGTTCGACAAACGATGTGGCCCTGGCCTGGGCTACCGATGGCGCGCTGGACCTGAGCCTGGTTTGCGCGGAAGAGCAGACGCGCGGCCGCGGCCGGGGGTCCCGCCACTGGCTGACGCCTCCGGGCGTTGCGCTGGCTTTCAGCCTGGTCGTGCGCCCCAAGCCGGAGGAAGTATCCTCCTTGCCCTTATTTTCTGCACTGGGGGCGCTGGCTGTTTGTGAAGCGGTCGAGTCGCTGGGATTGCATCCGGAAATCAAATGGCCGAACGATGTTCTCTTGAACCAGCGTAAGTTTTGCGGGGTCCTGGCAGACGCTGTCTGGCTGGCAGAGAAAGCCGATAGCGTGGTGCTGGGGATTGGGGTAAATGTTGCGCCGGCCTCTGTCCCTCCACCGGATGAATTGAACTTCCCGGCCACCTGCCTGGAAAGTGAAGCGGGCAGGTCACTGGACCGCCTTTCCCTGCTGCGCGAGATTCTTTCGGCCTTGCTCTATTGGCGTGCCCTGTTTTCGAGCGACCTGTTCATGCTGACGTGGGAACAACGTCTTGCCTTTCGCGGCCAACTGGTGGAGGTCAGGGGGGAGGCGGGTGAGGGGCGCATCGGACAGGTCGAAGGACTGGAACGGGATGGCAGCCTGCGTCTGTGTTCGCCTGGGGGGAGCACGTTCACGGTCCAGTTTGGGGAAGTTCATCTCCGCCCGGTTGTGTGATATACTTTTCCCAGACGAGGTGACTCATGCTCGACAATTTACGTGACCAGTCTGATGACTCCTTCTTCAAAGAGGAAGAGCCAACGCCGGAAACGCCCGAGCAAAAACCCGGAAAGATTCGCCGCCGCCGGACGTTCGATCAGGTGACCGGGATGACGGCCTTCCAGCGCTTTGTTCTTTCAGTGATGTTCTTCCTCACAATCTGCCTGCTGGGGTTCATGCTCTTGGTCTTTACCGGAAAGATTGTCCCTTCTTTTTTGTTTTAGCCCGTATAATACCCTCCCAATAAAAAGCGAACCGCCCCGACACGGGGCGGTTTTCTTCTTCTTCTTCTTCTT
>JACQYE010000055.1 GCA_016208355.1 Chloroflexota bacterium
CGGTGCTTCTTCCTTCGCGGTCTTCCTGACGCGCTTCCAACCTTTATCCGTTCTCACTTACCCTTCAACCGGAGGAAAAATGACCGCTTTACCGTTTGTTTCCAGGCGCGCCCCTGCCTTTGCCGAAATTCCCGACGAAAAATGGAACGACTGGCGCTGGCAATTGAGTCATCGTTTGAACACCGCTGAAGAAATTGAAAAGGTACTCCCGCTCACCGACAGCGAACGCAAAGCCCTCAACACCAGCGGCCTGTTCCGCGTAGACGTGACCCCGTACTTCATCTCCCTGATTGACCCGGCTGACCCGGACGATCCCGTGCGCCGCCAGATCATCCCGCGCGCCGAGGAGATGCAATCCTTTACCGCCATGATGGAAGACTCGCTGGCCGAAGACCGCCATTCGCCTGTCCCCGGCCTGGTGCACCGCTACCCTGACCGGGTGCTGATGCTCGTCACCACCCAGTGCCCCTCCTACTGCCGGTATTGTACGCGCGCCCGCATCGTCGGCGACCCGGCGGCGCAGTTCTCGCGCCAGGAGTTTGAGATGCAGATCGAATATCTCAAACGCACGCCTCAAGTCCGCGACGTGCTGCTCTCGGGCGGCGATCCGCTCGTGCTGGCGCCGAAAATCCTGGATGAAATCCTTGGCCGCCTGCGCGAGATTCCGCACATCGAGATCGTCCGCATCGGGTCGCGCGTCCCGGTCTTCATGCCGATGCGCGTTACCGACGAATTGTGCGACATGCTGCAGAAATACCACCCGCTGTGGATGAACATCCACGTCAATCACCCCAACGAGATCACCAAAGAACTGGCCGAGGCCTGTGACAAACTGACCCGGGCCGGTATCCCGCTCGGCAACCAGTCAGTGCTGCTGGCAGGCGTGAACGACAACGTCCACATCCAGCGCGACCTGGTTCAGGACCTTGTGCGCATCCGCGTCCGCCCGTATTATCTCTATCAGTGCGACCTGGTGGAAGGCGCCGGGCATTTCCGCACGCCAGTAGCCAAGGGCATCGAGATCATGGAAGGCCTGCGCGGACACACCTCCGGTTTCGCCGTGCCGCAATTCATTGTGGACGCGCCTGGAGGCGGCGGCAAGATCCCGGTGATGCCCAATTACCTGCTTTCGATGTCGGACCACAAAGTCATCCTGCGCAATTTCGAGGGCTACATCACCACGTACGAGGAGCCGACCGATTACACCCCGGCCATGGCCGCCGCTTACAAGGGACTCAAACGCCCCGAACCCGGACAGGAAGGCCTCACCGCCCTGCTGGACGGCGAGAAGATGTTCATCAAGTCCGAGGGGTTCGACGAAGTCCACGACCGGCATGGCGTCCAGCACCGGCTCAAGGATGAGTCCAAGTGGAAGCCGCTGGGCATCGGGTCGGGTGAGGAGAAATGAACTATCGTCATCTTGGCCGTTCCGGCTTGAAAGTCAGCGAACTCTCCCTCGGCTCCTGGGTCAGCTTTGGCATCCAGATAGCCGAAGACGTGGCGCGTGAGTGCGTGGCTGCCGCCTACGATGCCGGGGTCAATTTCTTTGATAACGCCGAAGTCTATGCCGGCGGCAAATCTGAGAGTGTGATGGGCGCGGTCTTGAAGAAGATGGGCTGGCGGCGCGGCAGTTACATCGTCTCCACCAAATTCTTTTGGGGACTGCACAACGGCCCAAACGAGAAGAACTCGCGCGGCAAAGCCATTTACTGGGGCACGTCCATGTGGAGCGCGGCCGAGATCATGGCTGCCTGGCAGATCGCGGACAAGCACCACCTGCACAAGCCGGTCATGGAACAGCCGCAGTACAACATGCTCCATCGGGAACGCGTCGAACGCGAATACGCTCGCCTCTACCTGGACATTGGTCTGGGCACCACCATTTGGAGTCCGCTCGCTTCCGGGCTGCTCACCGGCAAATACAACGATGGCATCCCAGCCGACAGCCGCGCCACCCTGAAAGGCTATGAGTGGCTGAAACCCCACATCACCGATCCGGCGCGCATCGAGATTGTCAAGCGTCTCGTTCCCATCGCCAGCGACCTGGGCGTCAGCCTGGCGCAGATGGCGCTGGCATGGTGCCTCAAGAACCCCAACATCAGCACGGTCATCACTGGCGCCAGCCGGGTGGAGCAGGTGAAGGAAAATATGAAAGCCCTGGACGTGGTGGATAAACTCACTCCCGACGTGATGGCGCGCATTGACGAAGCGCTGGGCAATAAGCCGCAGGAAGATGATTAGGAAAGTGCGCTAGCTGCCCTCGTTAAGGGAAACAAACAACGATCCCCCCGGCGTCTGCGCGGATGCCGGGGGATTGTTTATGTAGAGGTTGTGTTGGGTGTCTGATTGGGCACGAGTCCATCGTTTCCAATTTTTGGCAAGAAGCAGTATACTATCCGAATGCCCGCAAGCGCCCTCACCCACCTCGAATGCCCCGAATGCAGGCGCAAGTTCAATGCCGCGCGGGTGCAGAATACCTGCGAGGCATGCCGCTCTCCGCTCCTGGCCCGCTATGACCTGGAAAAGATTGCCCGCCAGGTGAGACGCGAGGATGTCTCCGCCCGCCCGCGCGGGTTGTGGCGCTGGGCCGAACTTCTCCCCGTCCGCAGGGAAAAATTCAGGCTGACGCTCGGCGAGGGGGATACCCCGCTCCTGCCCGCAGTCCGTCTCGGCCAGGCGCTGGGGCTGGCGCAACTTTTTATAAAAGACGAAACCACCAATCCGACCGGTTCATTCAAGGCGCGCGGCCTGTGCGTGGCGGTGGCGCGGGCGCTCGAACTGGGACTCAGGGAATTCGTCGTCCCGACAGCCGGGAACGCCGGGGGCGCGCTGGCTTTTTACGCGGCGCGCGGCGGGGCAAAGGCGCATGTCTTCATGCCAAAGGACGCCCCGCGCGCCAACCAGGAGGAAGTGCGCCTCAGCGGCGCGGACCTGGTACTGGTGGACGGTCTCATCAGCGACGCCGCCCGCCTGGCTGCCGAAACCGCCAAAGGCAAACGCTGGTTCGACGTTTCCACGTTCAGGGAGCCCTACCGCTGTGAAGGCAAAAAGACGATGGGCTTGGAACTGGCCGAGGCTTTCGGCTGGGAACTGCCGGATGTGATCATTTACCCCACCGGCGGCGGGACCGGGCTGGTGGGCATGTGGAAGGCTTTTGAAGAATTGGAAGCGCTCGGCTGGATCGGGTCGAAGCGGCCGCGCATGGTCTCGGTTCAATCCGAGGGCTGCGCCCCGGTGGTACGCGCCTTCCAGAGCGGCGCGGAGCGAACCGAGGCCTGGGTCAACGCTGAGACCATTGCGGCCGGGTTACAGGTCCCGAACGCTTTCGCCGACCGGCTGATCCTGCGGGCTTTGCGGGAAAGCGGCGGGACGGCGGTCGCTGTCCCCGACGAAGAGATCCTGTCTGCCCGGGATGATCTGGCGCGGACCGAGGGCCTGCTGGCCTGCCCCGAGGGCGCGGCCACGCTGGCCGCCCTGCGGCATTTGCGGGCAAATGGGTGGGTGCGGGAAAATGAAACGGTAGTGTTATTCAATACCGGCGCTGGTTTGAAGTATATTTAGCGTGAGGAATTATGCCTGCGGAAGAAACAACGTCATCCTTGGAATTGCTTTATAAAGTGAGCCGGGAACTGGTTTCGGCGCTCGACTTGCGCGCGGTGCTCCAGCGCATCCTGTTCCAATCCTTGAAGTACGTGGGCGGAGAGCGCGCCAGTATCGTGGTGATGGACGATAACGGCAAGGCGGTGGATGCGGCCATTGTTTACGGGCGAAAGATCCACGACCATACCACCCAGCAATTGCGGGACACGGTCGAGCGTGGCCTGGCCGGGTGGGTGGTGCGCAACCGCCAGCCGGCCTGGATCCCCGATACCAGCCGTGACGACCGCTGGCTGCGCCGCCCGGACGACGCGCTGGACCGTTCCGGGGCGAAGGCGGCGTTGTGCGTGCCGCTCTTGGCGCGTGACAAGATGGTGGGCGTCCTTACCCTCGTCCACCCGGAGCCGGGGGCTTACAACCAGGAACATTTCGACCTGATGCAGGCGATTGCCGACCTTTCTGGCGTGGCAGTCTTGAATGCCCGCTTGTACGCGGAAAGCCAGCGTCAGGCGCGCGTGATGACCGCCCTGGCAGCCTCGGCGGCGGCCATCAGCGCCAGTTTGCGGATGGACGATGTGCTCCAGCGCATCCTGAACGAAACCATCCAGGCCCTGGAGGTGGAGACGGTGGCCCTGGCGCTTGTAGAGGTGAACTGGGACTTGGTCTTCCATGCCGCGACGGGCGAGCATAAGGATGCCATCATTGGCAAGCATGTCCCGGCCGGGCAGGGGATTGTGGGCTGGGTGGTCCATGAGGGGGAGGGCGTGGTCATCCCGGCAGTGCACGAAGACAAGCGCTTTGTGCCCAGTGAACAGTTCGACGGGCTGGATGAGCGTGCCATGGCCGTGGCGCCCATTTATGCCCAGGGCCGGGTGATCGGTGTTCTGCAGGCGATCAACCCGCGCGCCGGCGCATTCGACCCGGACGCTCTGCTCGTGTTGGCCGGGATAGGCAACCTGGCCGGCTCGACCATCCAGCATGCCCAGTTGTTCGAGCGTTTGCAGGCGGCTCACAAGCGCTATCGCGAACTCTTCGACGACAGCGTGGATCCTATTTTTGTTACCGGCTGGGACGGTAAGATCCACGAGGCCAACCGCCAGGCAGCAGTCTTCAGCGGGTATACCTCGCGCCAATTACAAGGGATGGAAATCGATTCCCTGCACGAACCGGTGCGCGGCGGTAAGGATGTGAGTATGGAACGCCTCAAGGGCGGCGAGACGCTGGCCTATGAGGCAGTTTTGAAGACAAAAACGGGGGGGAAGATCCCCATCCAGGTGCAGGTACGGCGGGTCGTGTTCGAGGAAGCCGAATCTTTGCAGTGGCTGATGCGCGACATCTCCGAGCGGAAAGACCTGGACCTCATGCGCGAAGACCTGACCTCGATGATCTACCACGACTTGCGCTCTCCACTGGCGAACATCGTCTCCAGCCTGGATGTGTTGAATGCGCTGTTCTCCGGGAAAGAGCATGAGACCGCAGAATCCGTGCTGACCATTGCCCGCCGTTCCACCGACCGCATCCAACGACTGGTCAGTTCACTGCTCGACATTAATCGGCTCGAATCGGGACAGGCCATCGTCTCACAGCAATCAGTCACCGCAACCATGCTGGCGGAAGAGGCAGTGGAAACTGTTCGTCCGATGGTGGAAAGCAGGCACCAGGTCCTGGTAAGCCGCTTCCCGGAGGGTTTGCCCCCGGTGTGGGTGGATGTGGATATGATCCGCCGCGTCCTGATCAACTTAATGGAGAACGCCTCCAAGTTCACGCCGCTGGAAGGCAGGATCGAACTGGGCGCAAAGCGCGATGGCAACTGGGTGCAGGTTTGGGTGCAGGATAACGGTCCCGGCATCCCGTTCGCTGACCAGGATCGCATTTTCGATAAATTCACCCGCCTGAAAGGCGATGATGGTCCCAGCGGCCTCGGAGTGGGCCTGGCCTTTTGCCGGCTGGCAGTGAAGGGGCACGGCGGCAGGATATGGGTCGAGAGCAAACCAGGACACGGGTCGAAGTTTCTGCTGACCCTGCCGCTGGTCAAACAAAAATAACCCCCAGGAGTAACCATGCAAGCCATTGCCAGAGATATTTATATTGAAGACCAGTACCCGGGCGTGACGCTGGGGGCGATCCCGCTGACCCACGGCTTGATCCAGGTGGACGCGCCGCCTTCCCCCGAAGACGGTCGCGCCTGGCGCGCGGCCTTGCTGAATTTAAGCAGTTCTTCGGAGCGATTGTTGATCAACCTCGATGCCCACCCGGACCGGACGCTTGGAGCGCGGGCGATGGATTGCACCGTGCTGGCGCACGAGAAAGCGGCGGCTGTCTTTCGCTCGCGGCCGACTACTTTCAAGGCCCAGGGCGAGGAGACCGGCGCGGACTGGGAAAGCATCCCTGGCCTGGGCAATGTGCGCTGGGTGCCCCCGGAATTGACCTTCAGCCAGGAGATGACCCTGCACTGGGGCGATATCACCGTTGTGGTGGAGCACCATCCCGGCCCGGCAGTCGGGGCTTCCTGGGTAATCCTGCCAGAGTTGAAGGTCGTCTTTATCGGCGACGCGGTGATGCGCGGTCAGCCGCCTTTCCTTTCCAATGCGGATATCCCGGCCTGGCAGGAGACGTTGAAACTGCTCGGTTCTCCAGCTTATCGCGGTTGGCAGGTGGTCAGCGGGCGCGGCGGGCTGGTGAATGCAGACCATATCCGCACCCAGGCGGATTTCCTGAAGCAGGCGCAGAACAAGATCGAAAAACTTGCCCAGAAGAAGTCGTCGCTGGAGGCGTTGGAAAACCTGGCTACGACCCTGTTGGGCGAGTTCAAAGTTCCTGCCAGCCGCCAACATAAGTATATCCGTCGGCTACGATACGGGATTTACCAATATTACATCCGGCACTACCAGCCTTCCGGCAGGACAACCGGGGAAGAGTAGGAACAGCGTGACTGGAGAATACCAACCCGTCCTGGAACTGACCAGGGGCAGGATCGTTGAATCGTTGCATAGCGGAGCCGCGGCTGTCGTGGACGCGGGCGGCCACCTGCTTGCCTGGCTGGGAGACCCGCAAACCGTCACCTACATGCGCTCCAGCGCCAAACCATTCCAGGCTTTGCCTTTCATCGAGGGCGGCGGCGACCAGACCTTTCACCTGACCTCGAAAGAACTGGCGCTCATCTGTTCCTCGCATGACGGCACCGACGAGCACATGGAAGTGGTGAAAGGCATCCAAGCCAAGGTCGGCGTGCAGGAGAGCGATCTGTTGTGCGGTACGCACCTGCCTTTCCATGCCCCCACGCAGGAAGCCCTGCTCAAACGGGGAGAAGGACCCACCCAGAACCGCAACAACTGTTCCGGCAAGCACACCGGGATGCTTGCTTTTTCCCGGATGCGCGGCCTGCCCATCGCGGATTACGTCAACCCGGAACATCCCATCCAGAAGACCATCCTGGGAACCGTGGCGGAGATGTGCAGTCTGCCGGTGGAACAAATCGAAATCGGTATAGATGGTTGCTCGGCCCCCAACTTTGCCCTGCCGCTCTACAATGCCGCCCTGGGCTTTGCCCGTCTGTGCGACCCGCGCGGCCTTTCGACCGAACGCGCAACTGCCTGCCGCCGCATTGTCGCCTCCATGATGGCCAACCCGACCATGGTCGGCGGCGTGGGGCGCTTCGATACCTGCCTGATGGAGACCTGCGAGGGGCGCATCGTGGCCAAGGGCGGCGCGGAAGGCTACTTTTGCCTTGGTATCCTGGCGGGGGCGCTCGGCGCCGGTTCGCCGGGGATTGGCATTGCCCTCAAAATTGCCGACGGCGACATCTCCATCCGCAAGGCCACTGGCGACTCCTACAACCGCGCCCGTCCGGCAGTGATGCTCGAAATCTTGCGGCAGATGGGCTACATCAGCCAGAAGGAACTGGATGCGCTGGCAATTGAATTTGGTCCCACAAAACCGGTGATCAACCTGCGGAAACTGGTTGTCGGGGTGGCGCGGCCGGTCTTCACGATGCAAAGGTCAGAATCGGTGCAATGAGCAGCCTGGAAGAACTCGCCCGGCAGGTGCACCAGCGCCTGCTGGATTTTTATGGAGAACCCACCTGGCGAAATCCTCTCCCGCCAGTGGATGAACTCGTTTCCACCATCCTCTCGCAGAACACAAACGATACGAACCGCGACCGCGCCTTTGAGTCCCTCCGTCGGCGTTACCGGACCTGGGACTTGGTGCGCGACGCAGAGACCGGGTCTGTCATTGAAGCCATCCGCCCCGCCGGGCTCGCCAACCAGAAGGGACCTCGCATCCAAAAAGTGTTGCGAGAGATCACTGCCGAGCGCGGGTCGCTTGACCTTAGCTTCTTATCAGACCTGCCGTTGGAAGAAGCGCGCCTCTGGCTGATGAAATTCAAGGGCGTCGGCCCGAAGACTGCTGCCATCGTCCTGTGTTTCTCCCTGAATCGCCCGGCCTTCCCGGTGGACACTCACATTTACCGGGTCACAGGGCGTATCGGTTTGCGCCCCGAAAAGATGACCGTCGAGGACGCCCACCCGCATCTGGAAGCCCTGTTCCCGCCCGAGACCTATTACGCCGCGCACCTGAACCTCATCCGCCTTGGGCGGGAGGTCTGTACGGCGCGCAAGCCCGCCTGCGAGCGCTGCCCCTTACGGGCTATGTGCGATTACGCCCGGAAAGGGCGCGCCGGGTAGTATAATGGCATGAAATCAAAGGAAAGGAGGTGAGCCTGATGCTGTACAGCATACGTGAACGCGGCCAGGGATTGGTTGAGTACGCTTTTCTTTTACTCTTGATCGCCCTTGTTGTTATTGTAGTTTTACTGGTCCTTGGTCCGGTGATCGGCAATGTGTTCAGCAATTTAAACAGCGACCTGGCATCCTACTGACACCAATCTCCCGCCAAGAGGCGGGAGATTGATTTATGGCGCAAGCAATTCCAGCAAGCCGTCTGGATAGACCGGCGGCTTCCCCGGGCCGAACTCATCCAGTCGCTTCCAGACTGCTTTGAACGGTGTGCCTAATTCATCCCCCGAAATGACATCATTCTCATACAACGACCGGTCGGACAGTTGCCCGTCGTAGACGAGGACAATTTCGTGCCCGCGGCGCCCTTCGTATGTGAAGATGTTTTCCAACATGCCCAGATACCGGACCTCGAGCAGGTCCGCGCGAATCTCCTCGCGGAATTCACGCCGGACGGTTTCTTCGCCGCGTTCGCTGAACTCGATCGTCCCGCCCAGGGGGCGGTAGAAAGTCTGGCCTTTCTTGCTGTCGTGACCCTCAGCCACCAGGATGCGGGCAGCATTGCGGCAGACGCAAATGGCAATTGGGCGAATCCTTTCTTCTCTCATAAGCTAGCTTGCATGGACCATGGTCCGGTCCATGTTACAGTGACGGGCAATACCTTGCCGCGCAGGTCGGCATCGGCCTCCACGAAGATCAGTTTGTTCGTCGGTGTGCGGCCGCGCCAGCGTCCTTTCACTTTTTCCTTTCCAGCGCCCGGAAACGTCGCATTTTCTCTTCTTCCGGCACATCATCGGTCATGTTGCGTTCTGATACGGTGCCAGGGCGCGGCGAATAGCGCGCCAGGTGGGCCGAATCGAGGCGCAGGTCTTCGAGCAGGCGGTAAGTCTCGATAAACTGGGTCTCGCTTTCGCCAGGGAAGCCGACGATGATATCGGTGGCAATCGAACTGCCGGGAATATACCTCCGGATTTTTTCGATGATCTTCCGGTAGTCTGCCTGGGTGTAGCCGCGCCGCATGGCTTTCAGGATTTCGTCATCCCCGGCCTGGATGGGGATCTCAATATGCGGCATGACTTTGGGCAGGCTGGCGACGGCGTCCATCAATTCATCGGTGAAGTAATTCGGGTGAGAGGTGAGGAAACGGATGCGTTCCAGACCTTCGACCTGGTCCAGTACCCGGAGCAAACCTGCCAGGCTGGGACCGTCGGGGATGTCCTTGCCGTAACGGTCCACGATCTGGCCGAGCAGGGTTACTTCTTTCACTCCCTGCGCCACCAGCGAGCGGACTTCGGCCACGATATCGCCCACCCGCCGCGAACGTTCCGCCCCGCGCCGGGAGGGGATGATGCAAAAAGTGCAGGCGTGTGAACAGCCCAGAACCACCGGTACGTGTGCTGAGACAAGTTTCCCGCGCTCATGCTCCGGGAGGACAATATCCCCGTCCATCACGGCGGACAGGTCCGAGGTCCGGGCGGCTTCGAGCGCCCGCGCTTCGCCCTGGGTCAGGAATGTGACGAGCGGACCAGGGTCCGAGGGCGGCGAGAACACGTCCACATAGGGGAAGCGGGCGCGCAGTTTCTCGTTATCCCGGATCCCGACCAGGCAGCCCATCAGGTTGACGACCATGTCAGGGTTTTTGGCCTTGAGCGGTTTCAGGGAATTGAGCCGCCCGTAGGCTTTGTCTTCAGCGGACTGGCGGACAACGCAGGTGTTGAGAACGATGATATCGGCCTCTTCGGCCTTAACGGTAAAAGAGTAACCGAGGCGTTCAAGCACCGAGCCGACCCGTTGGGAGTCGGCCACGTTCATCTGGCAGCCCTCGGTCCATACATGGTATTTTTTCATGGCCAGCGAATTATACCAACTTTGTCATGATTCGCAATTCGTTTCTCTGGAAATCGTCGTGTGAAGAGGAATAGGGGTATTGGGCGGGCATCCCTCGCCCAACGCCCTCGATTTGTTATTCGAGAATAGGGGAAGATATGGTAAAATCGCTCCGCCCGGAGGGATGGCCGAGTGGTTTAAGGCAACTGACTTGAAATCAGTCGTGGCCGTAAGGTCACCGGGGGTTCGAATCCCTCTCCCTCCGCCTTGCCACCATCCGGAGAAAGCACCCGGGGAGGTGCCAGAGTGGCCGATTGGGCTCGCCTGCTAAGTGAGTGCTGGGGCGTTGAACCTCAGCCGCGGGTTCGAATCCCGCCATCCCCGCCAGAGAGAGACGCTCTCAATCACGAGGGCGTCTTGCTTTTTATCAGCCGCGTGTCCCCGGAAGGGGATGGTATTCGAATCCCGCCCTCCCCGCCAGAAGAAAACCGCGTCCATCAGGGCGCGTTTTTCATTGTCAATTGCTGGTTGTGCCCCGAAAGTGACCTAGAGTAACGGGCAACCTCCCCAAAATAAAGGGGTCTCTGGTAGAATTTCTTTGGGAGGCAGGCCATGAATTCGTTCGACCAGTTCACCAGGCAGAAATACCTTAACCTGGAAACCTTCCGCCAGAACGGTGCGGGAGTCAAGACCCCGGTCTGGTTCGCCCAGGAAGGGGAGATGCTCTACGTCATTACCATGACCGACGCGGGCAAGGTCAAACGCATCCGCCGGGATGGACGGGTCAACGTGGCTGTCTGCCGGATGGATGGCAGCGTGACCGGCGCCTGGGTCCCGGCGCAGGCGTGCGAGAACCCTGACCCTGCCGTACTGGCAAAGATTAACCGCCTCTTCGATAGGAAATACGGTCTGGTAAAGAAGTTTTTTGAACGACAGCGTTCCAGCCGGGGCTCGCGAGACACTGTTTTGGAGATCAAACTAATTGAAGAGGAACAGCGCTGAAAGGATTGTATGCCAAGGATCGTAATCAACTCCCCAGCACCTGATTTCTCCCTCCCCGATTACACCGGCAACCCGGTCCGTCTTTCTGATTTCCGCGGCCGCAATGTCCTGCTCGTCTTCAACCGCGGCTTTATGTGACCGTTCTGCCGCGCGCACATGGCGCAGTTGCGCCAGGACTATACAGAGTTCGAGCGGCGGAACACGGTCGTCCTCGTCGTAGGCCCGGAGAACGCCGAAGCTTTCGCCCGCTATTTTGACGAAAATTCCTTGCCCTTTGTTGGCCTCCCCGACCCATCGCGCAACGTGCTCGCCCTCTACCAGCAGGAAGTCAATCTTTTCAAAATGGGGCGCATGCCTGCCCAGTTCTTGGTGGACAGGAATGGTCTCACCCGTTATGCCCATTACGGGCGCACAATGGCCGACATCCCTGAAAATGCCGAGATTCTATCCCTGATTGACGAACTCAATGCCGGATAACTTCGACTATGCCATTCTGGGCGGCGGCGCGGCGGGTCTCAGTCTGGCGCTGGCCATCACCCGCAGTCTGCTGCGGGACAAATCCATCCTGATCGTCGAAAAGGACGATAAGTCCACCAACGACCGGACATGGTGTTTCTGGACGGACCAGCCCACGCCCTTCGACGCGATTGCCCGCCGCACCTGGCCGCGCCTGTCGTTTGTCAGCGATACGGTCGAGCGGACCTGGAACCTGTCTCCGTTTCGATACATCATGCTGCGCGGCCTCGACTTTTACACCCATGCCCGGGACGAACTGCAAAAATACAACGTGACCTTCATCCGCGGGGCAGGCGAGGTGGACGACGGCGACGGGTCTGCAACTATTCGCGTGGACGAGCAGGAATTCCAGGCAGGTTGGGCGTTTGACAGCCGTATCCGCCCGGAGGATGTGGCCCCTACTCCAAAGCACAACTATTTGAAACAGCATTTCCTCGGATGGGAAGTGGAGACCGGGCATAAGGTCTTCGACCCGCAGACAGTCACCATGTTCGACCTGCGCACGCCCCAGCGCGGCGGGGTCACCTTCTTCTACACCCTGCCTTTCGGCCCTACGCGCGCCCTCGTGGAATACACCCTCTTCTCCGGAAAACTGCTCCCATTGGGAGAATATGAAATGTCTTTGGACGCATACCTGAATAAAATCGGTGCAGGCGGTTACCGCATCCTCGACACCGAACGCGGCGTCATCCCGATGACCGACCACCCGTTCCCGCGTCGCCTCGGACGGCGCATCCTGTCCATCGGCACGCGCGGCGGACGCGTGAAACCGTCCACCGGGTATGCCTTTTCCCGCATCCAGCGTGATTCGGAACGCATCACTGCCTCGCTGGCGCGTCATGGGCATCCCTTTGCCATTCCCGCCGATAAACTCCGTTACCGCCTGCATGACGCGCTCATGTTGGAAATCCTGGCGAATGAACCGGAGTTGGGTCGCCCCATCCTTTCCGCCATCTTCGCGAAGAACCCGGTCCCGCGGGTACTGAAATTCCTCGATGACCGGACGCCCATATGGGAAGACCTGCCCATCATGGCTGCTTACGCCCCGGGTCCCTTTTTGCGGGCGATATGGAGAAAGTATGGCAGGTGAGTGGGTACGTGTCTGCGGAATTATTGTGGAAGGTCACCGCGTCGCCTCATTGCCGTCGGAGCAATATCCTTATCCCACGCTGGAGAAGCAGAAGCCATATTTCAAGGAACGAGGTCTTGACCTGGCCCGGTTTTACCCCGGCACGTTGAACATTTCCATCGCCCCACTGCGGTTCGAGATGTTCAAGCCGCAATGCACCTTCCGGCAGGTCGCCTGGACTGACCTGCACCCGCCCGAAGATTTTTCGTTTTCGCCTTGCAAGGTGGCCTTCCGGAGGAAGGAATACGAGGGGCTGATCTATTACCCCCACCCGGAGACGAAAATCCGCCACTTCCAGAATCCCTCCCTGATCGAGGTGATCGCAGACTACATTCCGGGGATCGGCTATGGGGATGAAGTGGAATTGTATCTCGATCCGGAAAAGATTCTTGTTGAATAGAAAGGAGCGGCCTGTCAGCCGCTCCTTGGTTTCATATGATTTTCTACGGGAGGAAGTAGTAAAAATCGTATCCGCCATCTACGCCGGTGTCAAGGATACTGCTGGTACCGGCGGCATAACCGAGGCGCAATTCGCCATCACTGATGAACAGGAGGCGGACCAGGTCCACCCAGCGGATATCCTGTGTATGGAGGGTATCTGTCAGTGGGACGGCTGCGCTCCCCAGGTATCCTAGCCATAGGTTACGGACATCATCGATCCAGTAAACAAAACCGGTTGAATCGGGTGCCCACCCGACCAATCCCCATTGACCTGCAGGGTAGAAGGTGTACAACGCGTCACCGATGTAAAATCCGTTCAGGTGCAATTCCGTGTCTGAGCCATTGGGGAACATGTAGCCGAAATTAAGCCCGTCCGGGGAGATGCGCGGGGTATCCATGAAGGCTGGCGAGGCGATGACCCCAGCCATCTCGACGGGGCTCCCGGAAACCGGCACGGACCAAAAATAGGTTCCCTCGAATGGATCACCAAGAGGGTCGTGAGCCGGGATGACCGTACGGAACTCGCTCGAATCGGCGAACCAGACCACCTCAGGGATGTAGAACCATTCGCTGTAGGTCAGGACTATGTCGAAGGTAATGGCGTCCCGGTAAACAGAACCATCATAGTTTTTGAGAATGATCTTGGTGGGTTGTGCCAGAGCCGTCATGGAACCATCCGGGGAGAACGTGGCCACTCCGCCGTATCCGGCGCCTTGAGCCATGAAAGGAGCCGTGCCTCCATCCGCACTAACCGCATGTAAATCGAATACGGGGATGGTATAGGCCTCGCCCTGTTCCGAGGTGCCAAACCAGACATACGCGGCGAGCGGGTCCCATTCGAACCAGTGGATCACCCCTGTGCCCGTGGTGGGCGGTACCAGGCTGGCCAGGTAGGCCGCGCTGACCAGTTGCCGCAGGTTGCTCCCATCCGTGTTGACGGCCCAGAGTTCTTCGCCGTGCAGGAAGGCCACTTGCATCCCGTCCGGTCTTAGCTTGGGGGACCGGTCCGCCCCGGAGCTGGTCAACTGGACCGGGCTGCCGCCTTCGGTCCATAACCAGATGTTACCGGACTTTGAATATACAACTTGGAGGGGTGGGGCGACAGCTGGGGGTGGCAGCACCACCTCCGGAGTCACACCACCCCCAGGGGTGACTCCGCCGCCAGGTGGCGGTGCAGGGGGCTCAGTCGTCAACCCTGGAATGCTGCACGCCAGGGTTGCCAGGATGAAGATCAATAAAACCGGCAATAATTTTCTTCCCATATTTATCTCCTTTATCTTATTTCTGCCAATCATAGCACAGGTGGACAGAATGTCAAAGATTTGACCTGTTGAAATACCAACTCCAAATGCCAGAATAGCAAGAGTATAATTCTCCGGAAACCATCCTCGAGGCTACTTATGAATGCCTATTCCTACTCAATCTCCCCTGATATTTTTCGCCTGTTTCCCGGCTACGTGCGCGGGGTCGTGATCGCCCACGACGTCCGCAACGGGCCCTCGCCGGAGGAGTTGGTGCAGATGCTGCGCCAGGCCGAGGAGTCGGTGAGGGCGCGGCTGACTATTGAAAAGGTTGCCGAGGAGCCCCGCATTGCCGCCTGGCGGGAGGCCTACCGGAAATTTGGCGCCAAGCCGAGCGAATTCCGCTCCTCGGTGGAAGCGATGGCGCGGCGCGCCCTGCGGAACGAACCTCTGCCTGTCATCAACACCCTGGTGGATATCGGCAATGTTTTGTCTTTGCGCCGCCTGATACCGGTGGGCGGTCATGCCATAGACTTGCTGAATGGCGATATCGCCCTGCGACTTGCCACGGGCGGAGAAGAATTTGTACCCTTTGGGACAACAGAGGTGGAACACCCCCTGCCTGGCGAGGTGATTTTCGCCGAGGGGAATACCGTCCTGACCCGCCGCTGGACCTGGCGGCAGGGCAACCACACCCTGACCCTGCCGGAAACGACTGCCATCGAGTTCAACGTGGATGGGCTGCCTCCGCTCCCGGTCAGCGAGGTGGAGCAGGCCTGCACCGAAGTGATGGACCTTGTGCGGAAATTTTGTGGAGGCAGGGTGAGGGCGGAGATGCTTTCGGAGAAGAACCAGAGAGTTAGTTTAGCGGACGGCTGAAGCAACCAGAAGGGCGCGGAAAACAGCAGATCAATGATTCAACACTCTTGACCAGACAACATACTTTGCATATACTTCACTCAATATTCTTTTCAAACGGGGGGAGACCCCATGAAAAAGAATCTACAAGGAAGAAACAAATCCATCTGGAAAGCGACTATTCTCCTCGGTCTCCTGGCCTTGGCACTGGGTCTCGCCTGGCCCGTCCTGGCCGACTACCTCGGCCCTGACCGAACCGTCGCCACGTGGATCTGGGAGCGGTCAATCTGCACCTACCTCGCCACCAAGCCAGGCGGGTCATGTTCCCTTTCCCTGTATTATCCTCCACATAACTGCGTTGACGCGGGAGCCACAGCTGGCTTCTTCAACAACAGCCCGAGCGCCTGCGGTACAGGCTGGGGCGGAACCTGTGGGGTGAACTTCTCTTGCAGTATCAGCCTCACCAGCGACACCGTTGGAGGTTGTTCTTCAGGGGAGACTGGCTGCACCAGCACCGAACACACCAGCACCTATCCGCCCGCGACCATCTCCGGCAGTATCAATTGCCCCCAGACTGGAATCAATGGCTGGTGCATGGGAACAGCCAGCCTCTCTCTCAGCGCCAATGAGCCTGTGGGTGGTTATAGCATCCTGCTCATCGAAGGCACACGCAATGGTGAGACCTTTGCCTGTCCGGGCAATTCCTGCAATGTACCGCTGGCCGAAGGGCAGAACGACTTCACCTTCTGGGCGCTCTCCTCTTGGGGGGATAGTTCCCTGATGGGGTCATCCAGCGGCAAGGTGGACAGCCAGCCGCCGCAGGTCGGCCTGAACGGGGCTTCCTCCTTCTGCCCGGCATGTGGGGAAAGCATGAGTGTTACCCTGAACGTTTCGGACGCCACCAGCGGCGTCTCAGCCTGGACCCTGACCCTGGACGGCGCGCCCCTGACGAGCGGTTCCGCCCCAACGAGCCAGACTAATCCTGTGCCATCTGCGGGTTTATCTGCCGGAGCGCACACCCTGAGCCTCTCCGCCGCTGATGTGGCTGGGAACATGAATTCCACCACCCTGACCTTTACCCTGCTCCTGCCCACCCCCACCCCAACCTTCACTCCCATCCCCACTTCGACACCGGTGGGCGGGAGCCCGCTAGGAAACCCACCCGCAGGACAGCCCACCAGCCAATCAGGCTCATCGAGCCAAGTCATCCTGGCAACGCCGACAAGTATTACCTCGACCCCCTCACCCACACCTGCAACCCAAACGACCAACAGCCTCCCAGCTGTTCCAGCGGCCCCTTCGGGACAGGATGACGATCTCGCCAGCGATGAGAGTGTTCCTGGTGGCCAGCAACAGGCGGCCCCCATGCCTCCCGAACTGGCGGATGCGGTCTTCTGGGGCTCAATGGCTGCCGGCGCGATCGGGGCTACGATGGCCTATGTTCTGGATCAGGAGAAGAAGCGCAAGGAAGAGGAAGCTCGCGCCCGCCTTGAAGCCGAGCGTGCCAATGCCGAGGCTCGTGCGATAGAGAAGGGGTATGACTCTTATCAGGATATGGTGGAAGCAGAAGCCAAGGCTGCGTTCGATGCAAATTGGAACGCGATGTTGGCTGCCACCCAAGCTGCCGCAGCACTTCAGCCAGAGACATCAGGTGTGCGCCATCTAAAAGCACGGGAAACACCCACTCCACCTTCACGTTCCGGGAGAAATACTGCCTCTGGACCCATCCTCAAGCCAACGCCCACTCCAGCATACACACCAACGCAGACAGTGAGTGCAGTAGAGCCACTCTTGACAACTGAACACAG
>JACQYE010000025.1 GCA_016208355.1 Chloroflexota bacterium
AGTTTCCACCGAGGAGGTGTCAATTTTGCCTTCAGTAAGGCGCTCATCGAAAACATTGTCGTCAAACTCGTGATCATTCATATTGGCTCACAAAAAAACCGGCCCGGCACATGCTCCCGGGCCAGCGGGTTTACGAGACAGGATTTAGTGGACCTTCGGCTCGATAAGGCCGTATGAACCGTCCCGGCGCTGGTAGAGCACATTGATAGAGTTACTCTCCACGTTAAAAAAGATGAAGAAGTTTTCGTGGCCGAGGAGTTTCATCTGTTCCAGGGCTTCGGATTCGTTCATCGGGATCAAATCGAAGGTCTTGCGGCGGGCGATGACCTCGCCCATTTCCTGCCCTTCTTCGGGCAGGGGAACAACCTGCGCCGCCGACCGCCCATCCCCGCGGCCTCGGGTATGCTTACCCTTGTAACGCTCGGCCTGGCGCTGCATCTTATCCGTGGCGCTGTCAAAGGCAGCAAACAGGTCGTCGGCGCGCTCTTCAGTGCGGAGCAAGACGCGGCGTCCGCGCGCCGTGATCTGCGCCACGTTGCGGCTTTTGGCATCACGCGCTGACTTTAAATAAGATAAGTCAACTTTGACATGGTCGAGTTCGTTCAAGTAACGATCCAGCTTAGAGGCTTTCTTGGTAATATAATCCTTGATGCGGTCCGTCAATTCCATGTTGCGTACAGAAATTTCGACTTTGACTGCCATAGGTTCCTCCTAAGTGGGATTTGGGGTGGATCAAACAGTTTTCAAGCCGTGATGCGGTAGGGCACGCGCCAGGGTGAGGGCATAGACATCACGAGCACCGGACTCAAGCAAGGCTTTGGAACATGACGCCAATGTCGCGCCAGTGGTGGCGACATCATCCATCAGGAGAACAGTCTTCCCGGATACCGGGGCCGGGTTGCTGTGGAACGCGCCAGAAACGTTTTCCTTGCGCTCCGCCGCTGAAAGGCCTACTTGGGAGCGAGTCTCACGAGCGCGGGCAAGAGCTTTGGGAGCATACTCCCAGCCGCCAAGCGCTGCCAGGGGCAGGGCCACCAGCCCCACTTGATTATAGCCGCGTTCCTGCATCCGTTTCTTCCCAAGCGGGACAGGTACGACCACGTCAATCGGCCAGCCCAAGCCCTGCACAAAAGGAACAAGTTGACGGGCGAGCGCATCACCCAGGGCAAGGTTGCGGCGATATTTGAGTTTGTGTAACGCCAGGCGAATCGGGCCTTCAAAGACCAGCCAGGAGCGCATTGAATTGTAAGGGGGACGGGATTCAGTGCAGGCCGGGCATAACCCCGGACGAGTAAGGGGCAGGCCACAGGTCTGGCAGACCGGTTCCGGCACGGTCCGAACCTGTTGCCGGCAGTCTGGACACCAGCGGAATCCGTCCCGATTGCATCCCCCACAAACGGGCGGAAAGAGCAGGTCAAGGCTGCCCCACATCCATTGGCTGAAGTGATATTTCCAGGACACAGCCTGCAATTTAACCTATATCAAAGAGCTCAGCGATCTCCAAAGTTTTAACCCGGCAGGAGTGAGGAGCACAATCATCAAGGACGGGAAAACAAATATTCCCAATGGGATGATCATCTTGATTGGGGCTTTGTGCGCTTCTTCTTCCGCGCGCTGGCGGCGTTTCACCCGCATCTGGTCTGCTTGGATGCGCAATACTTTCGCCATGCTGACGCCAAGCATTTCAGATTGGATCACGGCGGCCACAAAACTCGTCATCTCGGCTATGCCAAGACGATCTGCCATATCACGCAAGGCATCTCGGCGCAGTTTTCCCAGTTGGATTTCGCGTATCACCCGGCCAAGCGCCATGGCCAGTTCGTTATCCCATTTTTCGTTGACTTTGGACATAGCGGCATCAAAACCCAACCCTGCCTCCACACAAATGGTCAACAAGTCTAGTGCATCGGGCATTGCCTTGCGAACTTGTTTCTGCCTCCGGTCAATTCTACTCTTTAGGTATAAGTCTGGGAAGAAATAACCCAGCATTGTAAAAATGACTACAAGGAGCATCTTTACAGGAAACGTAAATGTTTTGGATGCCAACGAAAGCAGGAACACCAAACCACCAAAAACGCCAGCCACAACGAAATGAAGAACCATGAAAGTAGAGGCATCTATCCGGCCTGGGTTTCCAGCCATCTCCAGTTTTTTCCGTGTTTGCTCCAATACATGCTGAGGCGTAAAGCGAGAGGATAACTCTCCCAGGCGACGAACTACCGGCAGAATGACACGATCCATAAATGGCTGGGATAGTTCTATCTCTTCCAACGAGACCGCATCGCCGCGTTGGCTGAATTCCGCTAAACGGGCAGCCAGTGGGTCTTCCTCCTGGTTCTTCGCCCGTTTGATCCCGGTTACAACCAGAAGAATTGCCCCGATAATGACAGCCAATATAATCAACACAATAATTGTGGTAACAACCATATCACACCTCGATCTGGGAAATTTTATTCATCACAAAATACCCAACCACGATGAGTAAGGCGGCTGTGCCAAGGGCAATCGAACCGCATAAAACGTTTTCTGGTGTAAATAATTCAAGGATATACTCACGGTTTAGGAAATACAGGATAACAATGAGAAAAATTGGCATTAGGGATAGTATTTTCCCGGAATATGTGACCTGTGAAGTCAAGACTCGAATTTCACCTTTGATACGAATACGTTCCCGAATGGTGTAAGAAATAATATCCATGATCTCAGCCAGGTTGCCACCGACCTCCCGTTGGACATTGACAGATGTGACCACAAAATCCAAATCCTCACTCGGAATACGGCGTAATAAATTCGCCAAGGCTTTCTCCATTGGTATACCAAGTTGCATTTCCTGAACCACTCTCCTGAACTCGTCGCAAATGGGCGCAGGCATTTCTTTGCTAACCGCTTCCATGGCTTGTAATGTCGAAAAACCAGCCCGAAGGCCGTTGACCATCAGATTCAACATATCGGGTAACTGATCATTAAATTTTACGAGGCGTTTGGCTTGCTGGCTCTTCACATACATGCGCGGTAGAAAAGCCCCAATGACACCGCCGATGACTGCTGAGAGAGCAATGCGCCCCCCAATTAAGTAAGCTATCATGCCCATGCCAACAATTGCAATCACGTACAAGGCGATGTACTCCCCTGGTTTGAATTTCAGATCAGCACGGGCGAGGTCGCGGGCAATCCGTTCACCGAGGTTGGATTTTTCAACTCGTCTATTTACCCAATCTGTTAGTGCGGTTTTGGATTCTCTTGATACGTCTTGCTTCTTTTCTTCTTCCAAGTATTTATTTAGGCGGTCATCGACAAGCCCCTTATCGCCGGAAGCCGAGATGGCAATACCGATGACAAGGAGAACGACTGCAATACCACCACCAATGAGCAAAACGATCAAAATCGTCGGCATGAGTCACCTATCCCGGTAAATCATCGAATACAACATTATCGCTGCCGGCTTCCTACACCAAAAATCGAAGGCGGCAGGTGTAATCCGGCAGCCTCAATTTTTTCCATTCCCTTCGGACGCAAGCCTGTAGGCCGTAGACGGCCTATAACTTTGCCATTTTCATAGCCTGTCTGTTCGAAAGTGAATATATCCGTCATTGTAATGACGTCACCTTCCATCCCGCTGATCTCGGCGATATTTACTACTTTGCGAGACCCGTCTCTCATGCGCTCCTCATGAACAATCATGTCAATCGCCGAAGATACTTGCTCGCGGATGGCCCTGACAGGCAATTCCATCCCTGCCATCATGGTCATAGTTTCAAGACGCATAATGGTATCACGCGGCGAATTGGAGTGCAGGGTAGTCATTGAGCCTTCGTGTCCCGTATTCATAGCCTGTAACATATCCAGAGCCGCATCATCACGGATTTCACCAACAATAATCCGATCGGGGCGCATACGGAGAGTATTAATTACCAGTTGACGGATGGTGATCTCGCCGCGGCCTTCAATATTTGGGGGGCGGGATTCAAGCGTCACAACATGCTCTTGCCGTAATTGCAGTTCGGCGGCATTTTCTATCGTGATAATCCGTTCATCCCCGGGAATAAAACTGGAGAGAATATTCAGCAATGTCGTCTTGCCGGAACCGGTACCTCCAGAAATGACAATATTCAGCCTTGCTTCTACGCAGGCTTTTAGAAACTGCAATGCTTCCGGGGTGAGAGTGCCAAACTGGACCAGTTGTTCGATAGTGAGTGGGATTTTGAAAAATTTTCGAATTGTCAGTGTAGGACCCACCAAAGATACAGGGGGAATGACCGCGTTGACGCGCGAGCCGTCAGCCAAACGAGCATCCACATAAGGGCTTGATTCGTCAATGCGGCGGCCCAAAGGAGCAACGATCCTGTCAATGATACGCATAACGTGATCGTTACTTTCAAACGTTACAGGAACACGATGGATCTTACCTTTTCGCTCAATGTAGATATTTTTTGCCCCATTGACCATCACCTCGGTTACGGTCTCGTCCTCCAACAGAGGCTGAAGGGGTCCCAAACCCAGAATTTCAGCGGAGATTTGCTCAAACAAGCGCGCACGTTCGGGTCTGGAAAGAACAATATTCTCCTCGCTCAAAATCTGCTCGAACAAATCTTGAATGGTTTTGCGAACATCGTCCGTCTTGGTCACATCTATTGATGGATCCAGTTCGGCCAAAAGACGGTTTTGAACCCTAGTTTTTAGATCATAATAAGAACCGGGTTGGGGAGCCGCGTTGGGCGCGCTCACCCTCCGGGCCTGAAGAGACGATAACCTAGACGCATCACCTCCGGAATTTTGTTGGGACATTCCAGAAGATGGTTCGGGTGGCTTGCCTTGCCCTTGTTCTATGCGTTTCAGTAATGACATGTCTACCTCCAAAATATATTCTCAACATTACCGTTTAGGGATTTTCTCCAGTTCTTCTGACTCTTGTTTTAGGAGTCTGGCTCTCAATGACTCGGCAAGAGTATAAATACCTCGCGCTGCCGGCTGAGTTTTGTTGTCCAACATAAAAGGAACGCCACGATTCACGGCAGTTATAACAGTACGTTCATCTAAGGGAATCACAGCAACAATTTCTTGTTTGAGATTCTCTGCAACTCTTTCCGGTGTAATGGCAATCCGTTTATCATAACGGTTCATAACAAAAGTGACTTTATCCAATGGAATGCCTAAAGTCTGGAGAAGGTCCAGGAACAAACGATCATTCTTTATCGAAGGAATGTCCTGGGCAGTAACCAACACAAGTGCGTCGCACATATCAATCACGGACAGCGTTACATCGGTCAGGTAGGAACTGGTATCAACGATAACATACGCGTATATTTGCCGCAAATATCGTAAGACTTTTGTAAATTGTTCAGCATCAATCTTCTCGGCATGTTCAGGGCGCGATGGTGCTGCCAGGATATGCACCCCTGATGCAGCATTCTTTATCATCACATCATTTACAATCTCCTGGTCCAGTTCATCTGATCGCAACGTAAGATCCACGACTGTATTTTTGCCTTGCTCATTCAAGAAGATTGCCACATCGCCAAACTGAAAATTTGCATCCACCAAGGCAACGCGGGTTTCATCGTTATGCAAGGCAATTGCGAGGTTTACCGCCAAAGTTGTGCATCCATTGCCCCCCTTGGGGCTGTAAATCATAATGATATTGCCTTTGACCGTTGCCCCGGCAGACATGGACTGGGATAAACCACCTGCTGTCGAGGCGACCGACTGTACGCTCTTGGATCGTTCCTCCTGAGCAACTTTGCCGGCACGCCGAATGGCAGACACAAGTTCATCAGGTATGGGAGGCTTTGTCAGGAAATCTCTGGCCCCAACCTGTAAAGCTCTGCGCATATAATTCTGGTCGCCTTGGACAGACAGTATCACAACCTGGATAAATGGCATTTTCAAGCGAATCTGCTCTGTTGCAGCAATGCCATCCATATCCGGCATATTGATATCCATCAGCACAACATCCGGGCCGGCCTCCTGGGAAAGTTGAATTGCCTCCTTGCCATTCCGTGCGGCAGCCACGACCTCGATATCTGCCTCAAACTGAAGCAATTTCCGGACATTCTCGCGCGTTTCGGCAATGTCATCTACGATGAGCACTCGGATTTTTTGACCTTCAGTCATGCTCGGTCTCCAATAAGATTCTACGGTATTTGGTCAATGCCCTTGAACAACAAGAGTCAATGGATGCTGGTTTGGATGGTTTCGCAATACCTTAGTATTTCCACAATGAGATTATTTTTGAGTAGTATTAGCATCGTTTGGGAGAGACGGTTGTTGAAGTACATCCAAGCGCGGTTCAAGAGCATAGGGCAATTTTGCTGGTACCGGGATATTGTATTGGGTCAATAAGTATTCCAGCGTCGCAGCGTCCGGCTGTGCGCCAATCACCTGATCGTTCGGGTTCCGCAAGGTCAGGGTGATCTGTGCGCCGCTGTAAACCAGCCAGCGTCGCAGCATCCGGCTGGGCGCCAATCACCTGATCGTTCGGGTTCCGCAAGGTCAAGGTGATTTGCACATCGTTGTAGACCAGCCATGTCAGGGTTACTGCATCTTGATTTGGCACCATCAGGGTGATGATGTCCGGGCGAACAATCACAGTCGCCTGCTCATCTGTCTGCACCGCGCCAGGGGTTGGCGTCGCATCTCCGGTGGGAGCAACCAACTGGTCCGATACCGTTTCGCCGGGCAGGGGGAAATTACCTACGTGCAACACCTGGATATTCTGCATGATCATCTGTGTGACCAAGCGAGGCCTTTGTGCTTCGGAAGGCACAACATAAAAGGGTTGCTGGAGATCTTCGTTATATTCCACCCTCCCAATTGGACCACCAGAACCGGCCGAAACCACCTGGGCTGTCAGGTTCAATATTTCGCCCTGGGTTAGTTGGGTGGTTGCGTCTTCGCCAGATCCGGCACCAATCAGCAACGCTGATCCGTTGGAGGCCAATATACCAGCGGTCGCATTCGGAAGTAGAGTCTGATAGGCCGCGTCGACATCAACAACTAGGAATGTAACGATGATGTTGACGTAATCGCCATCGCGGATACCATACGCTACCGAAGTGAGGCGGGTGATCGGGATGGGCACAGCCGTCAGCCCCTGAGGAATGAACGGCGCCCAGGTAGAACCGGGCAGGTTAACATTTCCAGGCGATACTGAAAGCATCGAGCTGACAATGGGCACACCCTGCGTGATGGCAAGTTTTGCGTACATGCCGACCACATCTGCCTTATTGGTGTATTCGCCAGCAACTAATTGCTCCTGGGGAATCTGTATGCTGCTGAGCATCTCTTCGGTGATGGGCGTTCCAGGGTAAATATTCTGGCCTGCCGTGATGATTTCCACGTACTGGGTCTGAGGTGTGGTTTGCGGCTCAGTAGATGTGCCTGCTGGCGTCCTGTTCCTCCACCACCAGATGCCTACAGCGGCAATTACCAGGACAATAATCAACGCAATGTAGATGAAAATTCTTCCTCGGCGCATAGGAATCTCCTTGCTTGATTGGTTTGAATAATTGCATTATACAGTAAAATTTGGCGGAATACTACTTACCCCAAGCATAGTTTACAGGTGATAAAGAAAGTGGGACTCTGCATACACAGAGTCCCACTTTCTTTTGGGCATTGGCTGGTTAGGTAGTGACGAGATTGGAGTTGATTTTGGTGAAAACATTGCCGATGATCGGGCCGAGGAGCAGCAAAACGGCGATCACAACGACTGCAACCAAAACAAGAATCAACGCGTACTCGACAAGACCCTGGCCTTTTTCCTTAGGGGCAAATAACATGGTCATTCACCTCCTTTCGCTTTAGGATTTTCTGGAGGCCAATCCAGAGTTATTTGCATTATATAACTTCCCAATTGGCACAACAAGGAAAAATGCGTTACAAATTCTTTACAATAATGTTATTGACTATTATTGTTCCCTGGCTTGGTCTATTTCTGCACGGGAATGGACAAAGACAGACGAGACCCCATCCCAGGAGCACTATCGAGAGTAAAGGAGCCGCCCAGCATTTCAACACGTTCTTTTATCAGTTTTAGGCCAAGATTCCCTTCCTTATCGAGAGCATCAGTATCAAACCCCTTTCCGTTATCATCCACAGAAAGTTTTATCAGCGCATCGCCTAAATCAATTTGAATCTTCACCAAAGTAGCCTGATTCTGGTGGACAGCGTTTCCAAGGAGTTCCTGCATTGCGCGGAAAACCATCACTTCTACATAGGGTTCCAGACGGCGTTCATTACCGGCGATCGTTACACTTACTTCGGCCCCGGATTGTTCTTTGAACGTGTCTGCATATCGGCGGATGGTCGGCACAAGCCCCAGATCATCCAGCATCATTGGGCGAAGTTCAAAAATAAAGTTGCGAATCTTCTGGAAGGTGCTCATGGCCGCAACTTTCAAGTTGCCAAGTTCATTGCGGGCCTGGTTCGCATCCACATCCAACAATCGCATCGCAATCTCAGTTTGCAAAATGAAATTGGAAAGGGCCTGTGCCGGACCATCGTGCATCTGGCGAGAAAGCCTCTGACGTTCCGCTTCCTGTGCATTAACCAGCATTTCCACGCTGGTTAGTGCTGCTTTTTCTCCCTTCCCACCTCCCGCAGTATTACTGCTGGCAGACTGGAGTCTTTCCAAAAATTTTTTACTCCGCTCCAAATGGGATTGATCGTTTTGCAGTTTCTCCAATTGACCGCGCATCACAAACAATCGTTGTTGTGCATCAATCGCCGAGTCGTACGCTTGACGAGTTTCCTCGACCGTGGCCCTCTCCAGTTGTGTCTGCACTTGTTGTAGATGTGCAGTTACTGCCGCATTCCGCTGGGTTAATTTTCCCACTTCCACCCGGCTCTGATCCAACATTAGGGTAACCTCTTTTAGAGACCGGTCAACTTCCTCCAATTCCGCCTGGAGCAAATGAAGGGGATCTTCAATCGAAGAGACATTTATGTCTTTCGCATCCGGCATTGCCATAATTCACTCCTGAAGAGGTTTCTCTTGATCCTTCAGCGTCACCCAACCATGCTTGAGGGCGTAAACGACAGCCTGCGTGCGATCTTCCACGCTAAATTTTCGCAAGATTGATGTTACGTGATTTTTAACTGTCTGGTGACTGATTCCTAAAGAAATAGCAATTTCTTTGTTACTCATCCCTTTAACGACACACGAGAGCACTTCCATTTCGCGATCAGACAATGGGTGGAACGGACTTCCCGGCTCGCTGTACAAGTGCCTTGCCTGGTCCATTTGCTCTTCCAGCCAATGTGTGAATTCTTTTGAGCTGAATACTCGATCGCGTATCACGTACTTGCCTGAAGCAACTTCTTTTATGGCCTGGATCAACCTGTTGGGATCCACATCCTTCGAACAGTAAGCCGCAGCGCCCGCCCAGGCAGCATGGATAATCTGCTCTTGATCATCATATGCAGTCAATAACACAACTCGGGTAGAGAGTTTGTTCAAGTTAACCTGATGGGCAACCTGCAACCCGTTCACACCTGGCAGATTGATATCCACAACAGCCACTGACGGGCGCAAACTTCGAATCATGGATAGCGCATCTGTGCCTGTCGAAGCCTCTCCCACCACTTTTAGGCCCGGCTCCAATGACAGTGCATTTATAACTCCCTGTCGGAACAAGGGATGGTCATCAATGACGATGATAGTTAGATCTTCCATTTGCTCCTGCCACCATAAGACTGTTCCACAGTATAGCACAGGTCAACCGAGCCGACAATTAATCCAGGCGGCTATGGACCCGGCCACTGGTACACAGCCATATTCGTTTCTCCCACTGACGGGGCGTATGACGCGCCTGTCGAAAAGATCGGCACCAGGTTCGAGGTCAGGGACGGATACCAATCCGGGAAAGCAACAAGGTAATCCACGCCCTGTTCCTCCAGGTAATCTGCCAACTGATCTTCGTCTCGCAGGAAGGTGATTACGTCCGGCGAGATCAAACCAGCCAAATCCACCAGAGGGTGATAATCGAAATACCCCAATGCCCCAATATCGTGAGCGGCGATTAGGGCATCTTCAGGAAGGTTCTCGGCAACCCAGTGAGCCGTATCCACCATCTCAGTTTCGATGAATTCCACGTCTGCGGTATACGATTGCATGCCCATCAACCAGAAGCCCGAGCATACCAATCCGAGGGCTGCCCCCCAGGAGAGTTTCAGCAGGCGGTGTAACTTGATTTGCATCCGTCCTTGCAGGAAGAATCCAAAATATCCTCCCAGCCCCAGGAAAAAGAAGACCGGCATGGCCGGGATCAGGTAACGGCCATGCTGGTAAACCGGAAGGCGGAGCAAATAGATGCCCAAATAGCCAAGCATCCAGATGAAGAGAGAGAGTTGCCCCCATGCTTTTTGTTGTGTGGCATTCCGAATTTGCATCACCACGCCGGGCAGTAAAATGATCGCCGGCCCGGCCAAGAACTGTAAAGCCAGTTCCCCGATCCGGCTTGCAAGCGGCCCTGCCTGCCAGTCCACATACTCAGCCTGCTTGGCGTAAAACGTACTCGGAAAGATGTGACCGGTTATGGAGAGATTGAACATCAAATAAGGGAAAACCAGAATCCCGAATCCAAGCAAAGTCCAGGCAAAGGCGCGGCTTTGCTTCTTCCAACCCTTCTCGACACAGAAAGCAGTGAGGAGGATTGGCCCCAGTAAAGTGATACCATCCGGCCTGACCCAGACGCTCAAGCCGATAAGGCAACCCAGGATAAACCAACGCGGCGTTTTTTTGATCAGGAGAAGGCACACAACCAAGATTAGGAGCGCATGTAGAAGCGTCTCCATCCCGGAAGCAGATGACCAGACGAAATGCCACTCGAAAATGACCAGTAGTCCCGCCCAGGGAATCTTGCTGTGATGTCCATCAACAATCCTCGACACGCCTGCTTCGGTCAAAAGAGCCAACCCTGTCAACAGGACACCGCCCAGGAAAAACGTCCAGATGAAAGGGGACAAGCCTAAAACATGACCGACAGCCAGGAATGCTGTCCACAACGGGGAAGTGGAGCCGCCCGAAGGCTGACCAGGGATGAATGCCCACTCACCATTCAAAGCAAGGTTACGGGAGTAAGTCTGGTGTATCCAGGCATCATCGAGCGGGAACCCGATGCGCAAATGGATGGCGCTGGCTGCCAGATACCCCCCCATGCTAATCGCAGCCGCAATCAGCAGAATCAACCAAGTGCGCCAGTCAAAGATTGGCTTAAGCGGATTGGGTGTGAAAGTTTTAGGGCTGGATGGCAAAGACACGCGCCCCCTCCAGTTCCCCGAGGTAGTTCAGCCCCGGATAATCCTGCGGGTTTTCGTAGACCGGCAGCAGATTGACAGGCGTGCTGCCAGCTTCCAGGATCAGGTACTCTGCACCGTAATGCTGTGCTAATTCCAAGATTATTTCTGAATTTCCATCTGGAATAGCAATGGCGGGATTTCCGGAGACCAGGTAAAAACCTGGCGGGTTGGACACAATCACAACAGCCTCGGCTGACATGCCTCCTGCTTCCAAGTAGTCGTTTAGCCCGCTATATAAAGACGACTCCTGCCCCCAGGTCGGGATCCGCAGCGCGAGAACAAGGATTGAGAACAGCGCCGCCATCCCAACCAGCCCGCCCAGGAATACGGGGCGTGCCTGGACCTCGTTCCAGCCGCGCCGCTTTCGGCCCCACTGGATGACGCGTTCCAGCCCGATTGGGGCCAGCGCCCACCAGACTGTCTGCACGGCCGCGCCGGAATGGAAGAAACCACCGCGGGCGCCCGCGAATGGGAAGGCGACTGTCATCGCGGTAAAAGTCAAAAGCCAGGCAAGCGGGGCCAGTTGCACGCGCCTGTCCTTGCGGAGGTTCCAGATACCAATCAGGATCAACGGGAGCAGGAATATCCCACCCTGCACCGAAAACAGGGTGGCGAAATTCATCCCAAACGACCAGGAGCGGGCTGCCAGGATCTTCGCCAGCCCCGAGTCCCACCAGTGTTGAAATGTCAACTGGCTGGCGGGGTAGGCAAATATTTCATCGTAAGCCGTCAGCCAAAGCAACTTCGAGCCGCCTGGGGCAAGAAAACTGCCGAAGGCGGCATAGTTCCGGGCGAACCAGGGAGCCATGATGAGCAAATAACCAGTAAAAACAGAGAGTATAGAACAGAGAGTAGAGAGGAGTGACTGGCCTGACTTGCGGGAAAAAAGACTGGTGATAAAAGCCAAAAAAAGCCAGAGCAGGCCGTCCGCGCGGGAAAGGTGCATTAAGCCCGCGAGGAGACCGAGGAGGAATGAATTTGTGATTGACGCCTTAAGATTTACATATTGACGTTTGCTAATCAAGAAGAACAGCCCTCCAAAGAGCATGTAGAGGGCAAAGGTATCGGTGGTGGCAAGGAAGGGAAGATAAAAGCCGGAGAAAACAGCCAGCAGGCCGGAGGTCAGCGCGAGAGAGCGGCGGGCGGTGAGTGAAAAAGCCAGGGCGGCGGTGAGAGGCGGGAGGCAGGCAACAGCAAGATAAAAAGGGATCCGGGCTGCGAACCAGGAGCCGGGTCCGAAAAACGATGGAACGATGGCAGCCAGGATCGAGGCCAGCGGCATCCAGTAGGCGTGGGACGGGTGCGGCAGCCCGGCCGGGTCGTCCAGGTAATTCCAGAGATAGGGTTCGGTGAAGCCGTGGCCGGCGGCGAGTTGCAGTCCCCCGGCGTAGTAGTAGTCCGCATCCATGTAACCGGGCACGGACTGGAAGGCAGCCACCGCCAGCACAGCGGCCAATCCCAGCAAGGAAAGCAGGACGTAATCGCGCCGGGTCATCGCAGGGACTCGAGAGCGGTGCGCGGCGGGCTGACCGCCCACCATTTCATCCAATACAAACCGACGACCAGGAGGATGGGCAGGAGCAGGGCGAGACCCGCAGCCAGCGCCAACCCCCAGGAAGCGATCAAGGCTGCGACCAGCACAATGCCCGCGGGGCCTCGCAGCCTGCGGCCAGGCCAGCGTTCGCCGAGGATGGCAAGGACGAGGAACAGGGGCAGGACAAGGGCAGAAAAATCGTTCAGGGGCACAGGGAAGCCAAGCAGCGGTGTGACGGCGAAGGTCAGGCAGGCCGTCCAGAGGATGTGGCGGAAGCCGCGGCGGCAGACATCGCGCCATTCGACAAAGAGGATGACGAGCAGGAAGGCGGTCAGCGCCCAGCCGAGGCGGGGGCCGACCACGGGCCAGATGGAACCCAGGATTCGATAGATGGACAGGCCGGGGTAGTAGAGCGCATGCCAGTAGAGACCACGCACAAAAGGCATGATCCAATCGGGCAGGAGCAGGAAAGACAGTAAGAGCAGGACGCCAAGCGCCATCCCCAGCCCGGCGAGGAGGCGCCAGCGGCGGTGAACCACCGCCCACCAGACCAGGAAGAGAACGAACACGCCAAATATGCCCAATTTCATAAGAGGAAAGATGAGCAGCGCTCCGGCCGCTTCGTCCTGCCCGGCGCGCAGGGCCAGCAGCGCGCTGACCGAAGCAAGCAGCACAAACGGGACAGCGTTGGAGGCGAGCAGGTTCATGAAGCCAAATAGCCAAAGAACAGGGAAGAGTAAGACCAGTGGGAAGAGGAAACGGGATGGTTTCCAGCCGGTCAACCGCAGGGACAGGAAGGCCGCCGCGGCCAGGGTGATCTCGCTGAAGGTCATCCACAGACCGTGCGCCAGGTCATAATCGGGGATCAGGGCAAAGGGGAAATAGAAGAGTTCGGCAGGGAAGGGCAGCCAAAGGGTGAGCAAATCTTCACCTTCCGCCGCAATGCGTCCATAGTAGACGATCTGAGCGCGCTGGGAGGCGGGATCGCTGTAAGGGCTGTCGCCGTAGTCGAGGAATGTCCGCGCCGCCAGCCACGGGACGAGGAAATCCTTTTCACCGGGATGGTCGCGGGAATAGAGCATATTCCCCCACACCATGCCACCGAAGATGGCGAGGGTGAGGAAGACAAAGAAGGCAGAGGTTAGAAGGGAGAAGGTGCGGGACATGCCGAGAGAATTCTACCTTACAATGGCAGGCGGGGCAACCGGGTAGGATTTGTGCTATAATACCGCCAACCTGAGGCACAAATGACAAGTGTCCTTTTCGCCAACAACAATGATAACGATAATAACGATCCTTCCCGGAGCGTTGGGCGAAGCCTTGCTGGTTAATGAACTCGAACGACCTTTCAATCGCCCAACGCAGCAGCGGAGGGCGATTTGTTTTGTAAACAGAGAATTTTAAAACACAACGGACACAAAGGCTCACAAAGAAAACCTTTGTGATTTCACAAGAAAGACCTTCGTGCACTTTGTGCCCTTTGTGGTAAAAAGGTCTTGGAGGCAGCGTATGTACAAAACTCACACTTGCGGCGAACTGCGCGCCAGCCACGCCGGGCAGACCGTGTCCCTGGCCGGCTGGGTGCACAACTTCCGCACCTTCGGCGGGGTGGTCTTCCTCGTCCTGCGTGACCGCTTCGGCATCACCCAGATCGTCACCGACCCAGACAAATTCCCCGAAGCCGCCAAAGCCATCGAGGGGCTGAAGAACGAATGGGTCGTCCAGGTGGAAGGCCTGGTGCGGATGCGCCCGGCAGACCAGTTCAACCCGAAAATGCCCACCGGCGCGATCGAACTGGAAGCGCGCAAAGTCACCGTGCTGAACCCGGCCAAGGCCATGCCGTTCGTGGTCAGCCGCGACGACGAAGAAGTGGACGAAAACCTGCGCCTCAAGTACCGCTACCTCGACCTGCGCCGCGAGCGCATGAAGCGCAACCTGGTGCTGCGCCACGAGGTGGTGCTGTTCATGCGCAAATATCTGTCCGAGCGCGGCTTCATCGAAGTGGAGACGCCGATCCTG
>JACQYE010000026.1:0-1448 GCA_016208355.1 Chloroflexota bacterium
CTTCGGTGAAAATTTCTATGGGATTTTGCATATAAGTAAAAGGCTGACACCGTCCGCCCCTACAATAATTTCGGCTGCATCTCCTCGTTGTACTCCACCCCCAGGTGCTCATAGGCTGCCTTCGTCGCCACGCGTCCCTGCGGGGTGCGGTCAAGGAAACCCAGTTGCAGGAGGTACGGCTCGACCACATCCATGATGGTTTCCGGCTCTTCGCTGATGGCGGCGGCAATCGTGTTCAGTCCAACTGGACCGCCGTTGTATTTATGGATGACCGTCTTCAACACGCGGCGGTCCACATCATCCAGGCCGAGGGGGTCAACCGCCAGCAGGTCGAGGGCTTCTTTCGCCACCTCGCGGGTGACGGTCCCATCGGCGCGCACCTGGGCGTAGTCCCGCACCCGCCGCAGGAGCCGCAACGCCACGCGCGGGGTGCCCCGCGCCCGACGGGCGATCTCTTCCACGCCGCCTGCATCGGCTTCGACCTTCAACATCCCCACAGCACGCCGGACAATGGCCTGCATGGCTTTCCCCTCATAGTAATCCAGGCGATAAACAGCCCCGAAGCGGGCTCTTAGCGGCGCGGTCATCAAGGCCAGGCGCGTCGTCGCGCCGACTACGGTAAAACGCGGCAGTTTCAGGCGGATGGAGCGCGCTGAGGGTCCTTTCCCGATGACAATGTCGAGGGCGTAGTCTTCCATCGCCGGGTAGAGCACTTCCTCCACAACCTTGCCCAGACGGTGGACTTCGTCAATAAAAAGCACGTCCCCGGCGCGCAGATTGGTCAGGATGGCGGCCAGGTCACCGGCACGCTCGATGGCCGGCCCTGAAGTAATTTTAATATTGACGCCCATCTCGTTCGCCACCACATGCGCCAGGGTGGTTTTACCCAAACCGGGAGGCCCGTAAAAGAGCACATGATCGAGCGCCTCCTTGCGCTGGCGGGCGGCGGCAATCAGGATGGCCAGGTTTTCCTTGACGTTCTCCTGCCCGATCAAGTCGGAGAGCCTCTGCGGGCGCAGGGTTGTATCCAGACGGTCATCGGGCTTCGGTTCCGGGTCAAGGAGGCGTTTTGAGGGGTCGGTCATGGGGTTGATTATACTTTAATGTCGCGCTATAATTTCTTCAGACAGAAGGAGCGACCTATGGCTGAAAAAACTACGAAGACCCAGAAACCCTTTGAAGGTAAAATTCCAGATGAAACTCGTGAACATTACCGCGCCGCCCGCGAAGAATTCCGCAAAAGCGTAGAGGGGATTTTCCCGCCTGAGTTCCGCGAGCACCACCGCAAGGCGCGCAAGGAGATGCTGCTGGCCTGGCGCAGCATGATTGACGCCTCGCTGGACCGGATGGACAAAGAGAAATAGACAGCAACCCGCCCCGCTTCGAGCGGGGCGGACTTTTTTTAGGGGTGGAAGCGCCGCGGCCCGCCGCGGTGGAAAAACAGCAGC
>JACQYE010000026.1:1456-6846 GCA_016208355.1 Chloroflexota bacterium
AAAACCAACCCCGAACCCGCAAACAAGACATAGGCGGCCAGGTCTTTCCCGTCATTGTAGAACATCACGCCGCCAACCAACAGCGCAGTGAAGATGACAGCACCCGTCAGGCGATCTACTGCCTTTTCCAGGGATGCTACTTGCCTGTTAATGGACGGCGCCTGCACCGTCAGGTCGCCGCGTTCCATCCGGGAGAGGACGCGTCCGGCCTGGGAGGGCAGGGCGATCAATTCCTTCAAGACATTGCCAATCTCGTCCAACCAGACTTTCCAATTGGAACCGGCCTCGCTGTCTACCATTTTGGAGGCATACGGGGCGAGTTTTGTCCACAGGTTGAAATCAGGGTTGAGGCCGGTACACATGCCCGAAAGGATGGCCACCGTCCGCCCAAGCATCAGCAAGTCTTGAGGTAATTGGAAGGGCATCTCGTACATCAGTTCGCGGAACTTGTCGGCAAAGCGGAACATTTCCGCGTGATGGATCTGGCGCAATTCACTCATGGATTTGCCCCAGAACAACTCGAAGAGTTCAGCCTCGGCCTGCTCGATGAGTTTCAAGTCGGCGCTGGGCAGGAGCACGTCCAGGGTCTGATAGGAACGCACCAGCCGGGACGCATCCTTCGTGCCGATACTGACGAGCAATTCGCGCAAGCCAGCGCGCAGGTTACCAGGGACGTGACCAACCATGCCAAAATCCACGAATGTCAGTTTCCACTCCGTTTCGCCGTCCTCACCGGGCAACGGCGTCACGAACAGGTTGCCGGGATGCGGGTCCGCGTGGAAGAAACCGTCCTCGAAAATCTGCTTGAGATAGGCATCCAGCAGTTCATCCGCCACCTCGGCGCGGTCTATACCGGCGGCAGTGATGGCATCGTAATCGGTGATCTTGATGGCAAACACGTCCTCCAGCACCAGCACCCGCCGGGTGGTATGACTCCAGACTACGCGCGGCACGTGGACGCGCGGTACGTCCTTGAAATTCTCGGCAAATATTTCCGCGTTGTGTCCCTCGGCCAGGTAGTCCACTTCCTCGTGAATGGTGGCGGCGAATTCCTTGATGAGCGCCGGGACATCCACACGTTTTGCCACCGGTTTGTATTTCTGAAGCCAGCCACCGAAACGGCGCAGGGCAGAAAGGTCCACTTCGATCAACTGCTCGATGAATGGACGCTGGACCTTGACCACCACGTCGAGGAAACTTTCCCCGGCATCCTCCACTCGTAAACGAGCGCGATGCACCTGACCCAGCGAGGCGGCGGCCAGGGGCGTTTCGTCGAACGATTCGAATTTCGCGCGCAGGGGGCTGTCCAGCTCGGCCTCGGCCAGTTTGCGGATGTCTTCGAACTCCTCCGGCGGGACCTCGTCCTGCAGGCCGGAGAGTTCCTTCGTAATCTCCTGCGGCAGGACGTCCAAACGCGACGAGAGAAATTGTCCCACCTTGATCATCACCCCGCCCATGCGGATGGCTAACGCGCGAAACTGCGCCGCCACGCGCCGGTAACGCTCCGAGCGCGTCCGCCGCACGAGGGCGCGCATGCCGAGGCGCGCCAGGAGAAGTTCCCAGAAAATGAAATTGAGTGCGGCGCTTGCAAAAAATACCATGATGCGCCGGTAACGGGCGCGCAACTGTGATGCTTTCATTGAGCCTCCAAAACATCCCGATTGTAACACCAGGGGCGTAACAGTTCGCACTTGCACCGCCTGCCGTTTTCCGGTATGCTTGAAATCAATCCACACACATAATCGGAGGGCAGTATGTCGAAAATTACTTTCCCTGAAGGATTCACCTGGGGCATCGCCTCCTCATCCTACCAGGTCGAGGGCGCGTGGAACGAAGACGGCAAAGGCATCTCCATCTGGGACACATTTGTCCACACCCCCGGTAAAATCGTCAATGATGAGACCGGCGACGTGTCCATTGACCATTACCACCGTTACAAGGAAGACGCGGCCATGATGGCCGAACTGAACCTGCGCCATTACCGCTTCTCCACCGCCTGGACCCGCATCCTGCCGACCGGAACCGGGCCGGTCAACCCCAAAGGCCTGGCCTTCTACGACCGGCTGATAGATACCCTGCTCAAACACAAGATCGAACCCTACCTGTGTCTCTTCCACTGGGACCTGCCTCAAACACTCCAAGACAAAGGCGGCTGGCCCAACCGGGAGACGGCCTACGCCTTCGCCGACTACGCCCGGGTGGTGGCAAAACACTTCGGTGACCGGCTGAATGTCATCTTCACGCACAACGAACCCTGGGTGGCCGCGTTTGTCGGCCACTTTTTAGGGATGCACGCCCCGGGCACGCGCGACCTGGGAGCGGCCCTGCGCGCCGCGCACCACATCCTGCTCTCGCATGGGCTGGCGTCCGAAGCCATCCGCGCCGGGGCAAAAAAGCCAATCAAAGTAGGCATTACGCTGAATCTGAACCCGGTTTATCCAGCGACGGAATCGAAGAAAGACCAGGAGGCGGCGGAGCGCGTGGACGCCATTATGAACCGCATCACGCTCGACCCGCTGCTGAAAGGCACTACTCCCATCGAGGAGTTCAAGATTGTCAAGCCATTCATTGGCAGCCTCATCAAGCCCGGCGATCTGGAAAAAATCCGCAGCCTCGACCTGCTGGGTGTCAACTACTACTCCCGTGCCGTCATAAAACATTCTGCCAAGGTTCCAGTTGTCAACGTGGAACAGGTAAATCCGGAAGGGAACGAATATTCCGGCATGTGGGAAATCTTCCCCAAAGGCCTATATGCCCTGCTGACGCGCATCCAGAAAGACTACGCCCCGCTATGTGAATTGATGATCACCGAAAACGGCATCCCGGTTCCGGATGGATTGGACTTCGACGGGCGTGTGCGTGACGAACGCCGCATCCGCTACCTGAAGAATCATATTTATCAGGTTCATCGCGCCATCCAGGATGGCGTACCGCTGAAGGCCTATTTCCACTGGTCGTTCATGGACAACTTCGAGTGGGCGCTGGGGTACGGTCAACGTTTCGGGCTGGTGTACGTGGATTTCAAGACCCAGAAACGCACCGTGAAGGACAGTGGGCGCTGGTTTGCTGAGGTGATTCGCGAGAATGGGTTTGAACTCTAGCCACGAATTTCACGAATTTTCACGAAAAAGATTCGGAGAACCAATGGCTGAAATACTTTTCAAAGAACTGTCGTTCGCGATTGTTGGGGCAGCGGTTGAAGTTCACAAAATTCTTGGACCAGGATTTCTGGAGGCCGTTTATCAGGCTGCACTGGCTCACGGATTGAAGATTCGCGGCATCCCATACGCCCAGCAAGTGCACCTGCCCGTTACATACAAAGGCGTTCTCGCTGGAGATTACATTGCCGATTTTGTCATTGACGGCACAATCATCGTGGAAATAAAAGCCGTTTCTGCTTTCAATTCCAGTCACGAAGCACAAGCCCTGAATTATCTTGCGGCAACAGGTTTCCGTCTTGCGCTCTTGCTCAACTTTGGCAGCACATCCCTCCAGCAAAAAAGGATGGTTAAGTAATTCGTGCCCATTCGTGAAATTCGTGGCAAAAAAAGGACTCCTCCATGCGAAAAATCACTCTCACCATCACGATCCTCCTGCTCTTCACCCTGGCTGCCCCCGTATCCGCAGATAACAGCCTGCGCGTCTATTATGCCGGGGAAGACGGAAGCATCCGGACCGCGCTCGAACTGGCGAATTTTACTTTCGTGGACGACCCCGCTCAAGCAGACGTGCTCATCCTGAATGGCGTCATCCCCGACCCGGAAACTGCCGCGGCCCAACTGGAACGCGGCGCGGGAGTGGTATTGTTCCTCGGCCCGGACGTGACCGCCGAGCAGGTTGAGAGCGCCACCGGCATCCCGGTCACGCTCGAAACGCGGACGGAAGCCGTCAGCCTGACAGAAATCAAAGGGCTGGATGACCCGTTGACCACCGAGATCATCTGGAATGGCGCGCCGCAAGTCCGCGACCGGGCCGTGACCCTGACCCCGCTCTCGTCGGTCCAGCCCTTGGTAACATCCTATGAAGACGGCGAGTGGGTGCTCTGGTCGGGGCGCGGCGGACAGGTTTATCTCTTCAATGCCTATCTCACCGGCGACTCCAACCCGCAGATCCAGGAATGGGCTTATTTTAATTACCTGATTTATCACCTCGTCGAGCGCGCCGCCGGGCGGGCCCCGCTCTCGTTCGCAGAGTATCCAGCCTCTCCGGTCCCTCATGCGGCAGAAACGAATGTCCTGATGGCAGTGATGGGACTGTTGCTAATAACTACCTTTGGGGTATTTCTCCTGGTACGGCGTTACAGCCTGAAGCATCCCGAGGAACTGGATAAAATCGTCTCGGACCGAACCAGGTTCCGGGTCCATGAAGAAAGCACAGATTGGGAAAATGTCGGTTTCCACCGTCCGCTGGGAGGGTTCCTTGTCGCCTTGAGCATCGGGCTGGTCCTGTTCATCCCACTCATTATTTACCAGAACTTGATCCTGCCTTCGTACATCCTGCCATCCGCCCAGGCGCTGGGCATCTGGGGCCGGGTAACGCAGTTCTTCAACCTGGCATGGACGTTCTTCGATATGGGGACAAGCATTGCATTCATCAAGTATCTCTCAGAACACCGCGTGCACGATCCCAAGAAGGGTATCCAGTACGGACAGGTATTCATCTGGTGGCAGGTGCTTTCAGGAGCAGTGCAGGTGGCGTTGGTGATCGGGCTGGCAAGCACGCTGGCGCCGCGCTCAGCGTACGCCCTCTATGCCTGGAGCATCATCATCCACGCCTTTATCCAGATCCCGGGCTTTTACCAGGTGATGCGCCACGCGCTGACCGGATTCCAGCGGCTCGACTACAGCCGCCTGCTCGACATCGGGCTGAATGTGCTCTTGCCAATGCTGGTCCAGCCAGTCTTTGTGACTATCATGTTCGCCTGGGGACGCAGCCATCCGGTCTTCGGTGGGGCGATGGGCGGATTGCTTGGCATGGGCATGGCGGCTTATGCCGCTGAGTTGCTGACCTTCCTGCTTGGCATGTGGCTTTACCGGCGGGTGGGATACAACACCCGCATCCTGTTCCTGGCGCACTTCGACTGGGAAGTGGTCAAGACCAGTTTCAAGTTTGGCGTCTTTGAAATGCTCGGCTCGGCCGCCTGGTCCTTCGGGCAGGCAATGGAGATTGCCATCACACAAGCGCGCCTGATCAATTACGCCGAGATTTGGGGCAACTGGGGCATGGCGCAGAATTTCATTTTTGCTTTCAACGTCACCCAGACGTTGAATGATGGGGTCATGCCCGCCATCTCGGAGGCCATTTCGAATGGCAAGCGCATCTTGAGCCAGTATTACAGTGCGATGGCGTACAAATACAACGCCCTGCTCAGCGCCTTCATCGGCGCGGTG
>JACQYE010000027.1 GCA_016208355.1 Chloroflexota bacterium
AAAAAAATAGAACTGGAGCTGATCGTTCATTTTTATTACTGATTTGATAATTCTCGAATGCAATGGCGTTTTTGTGCACATCTTTGTATTCCTTGATGAAATTTGGGAGATTTATTGAAAGCGCCAAATAGGGGTCATACGGCGGCATAACGGCTTATGGGCGGTTTGTCCCGCCGTATAACATCCTAATTCGTTTCGGACGTTAGGCGGGGCAAAATGAACATTTGCAGTATAGCACAACTGCCAATCTATCCCAACAGGTGCGCGGCCACAATCCTCGCCCCGATCCCAATTAACATAATCCCTGCGATAATCTCCATTGTCTTCCCGAACCTCCTCCCCAGCCCGTTGCCAATCTGCAGCCCCACCAGCGACAGGATGCCAGTCACCACGCCGGGGATAGCATTGATAATTGTGAAGTGCGAATTAGAGTAATTTTCCTAAAAGGCTGGCCAGGGGCGGCAAATCGTTCTGAATGGTGTCCCACAAGAGTTTTTCATCCACCTGAAAACAAACATGCACGATCCGGTTGCGCATGGCGCGCATCAGACTCCAGGGAATTTCCGGGTATTTTTCTTCGACTTCCTCTGGGATTTGGTTGGCCGATTCGCCGATGATGATGAAATTCATTTCCACGGCGTGGATGGATTTCTCATCCTTTAGGAAAGTCTCAGAATCCAGGCCGCGGGTGAACTCCTGGATTTCCTCGATTGCATCCAGGATGTCTTGGATTCGTTCCTGCCAATTCCAAGGTGACATGGATCAGTTCCCCCAGCACACGTTCACGAATGCGCGGTTTCAAACTGTCGGGAGTGCCCAAATCCACCGGGCAGCCGAGCAGTTTTTCGAGATGATCCTGGAGGGCGAACAACCCAAAATAACCAACCGGACGGCTGAATTCAACGAGCAGATCCACATCGCTGGCGGGAGTCGCTTCGTCCCGCGCCACCGAGCCAAACAGGGACAATGATTTGACCCCATACTGTTTTGCCAGTTCGGCGTTTCTCTCTTGCAGGATGCGGATGACCAGGGCGCGGTTCATGCCATTATTATACACACGATTCTCGTTCTCTCACCCCATCAAATGCGCCACCACGATCCTGACCCCGATCCCAATCAACACAATCCCCCCGATGATCTCCATTGTTTTCCCAAACCGCCTCCCCAGCCCATTGCCGATCTGCAATCCGGCCAGCGACAGGATGCCGGTCACCACGCCGATGACGATGGCCGGGTACCAGATGAGAACGCCGATCAGCCCCAGGCTCAGGCCGATTGCCAGCGCGTCGATGCTGACCGCGATGGAGAGCAGCACCATCGTCCAGCCGCGCGAGGGATCGTTTTTCGCCGCTTCCTCTTGCGGGCGGAACCCGGCCCAGACCATGCGCCCGCCCACAAAGGCCAGCAGCCCGAAGGCGACCCAATGGTCGTAAGCCTGGATGTAATGCTCCACCGTCGTCCCGGCTGCCCAGCCCAGCACCGGCATGATGAACTGGAACAGCCCGAAATGGAACGCCAGCCGAAACCTTGGCCGCGGACCGTCGGCCTGGCCGGTCGTCCCCGCGCCGAGGCAGACGGCAAACGCGTCCATGGCCATGCTGAAGGAGATGAGCAGGATTTCGAGGAAACTCATGGTGTTGGACCTCTTCCGACCCCTCCCGCCCCTCCGGGGCACCCTCCCCTTCCCTCTCCTACTAGGAGAGGGAAGGGGAGGGATGGGGTGGGGATGGGTGAGGTCACGCCTTCCAAATCTTGAACTCTTTCAGAATCGACCCCCCAATGAACTCGCGCAGAATCGAATTATCCGGGATCAGATCTGCTTCGACGGGCAGGAACCATTCCAGGAAAGCCAACAGGCGTTTGGCCTCGATGTATTCCGGCGTGCCGTGCGGTACCTGCCGCAGGAGCGGCTCGGCCAGCGGCTGGAGCGCGGAGAGTTCATACACCAGCGCCGAGTTGAACATCGCGTCCGCGTTTTCCTGGTAAGGGAAGATGTAATTTTCCTCGCCGCGGCGCACCGACTCCCAGCGGCTGATGGTCTGTTGGGCAGAGTAACCGCGCTCGCGGGCGTCGCGCACGATGCGCCGGATAAGGCGCGTGTCAGCGGTGGAGACGCGGTTGTGGCGGTCGAGGTTGAGTTGCGTCAGCGCCGCGCCGTAAATGCGGAAGGCGCGCCCGGCTAAGGGTTTGGGAAGCAGGCGCGGGTTCAGGCCGTGGATGCCTTCCAGGATGATGATCTGGTCGGGGGTCAACTGCACCGTCTCGCCGGTCACCTGTTTCCCGGCCTTGAAGTCGTAATGCGGCAGGGTCACCGTTTCCCCGGAAATCAGGCGCGCCAGGTGGTCGCCGAGCATGTCGAGGTTGAGCGCTTCCAGCGCCTCGAAGTTGTACTGGCCGTTGTTGTCGAGCGGGGTCTCTTCGCGGTCCACGAAATAACTGTCGAGTTCGAGGGCAAAAGGGGAAAAGCCGAGCGCCAGCAGTTGGACCGCCAGCCGCCGCGCGAAGGTGGTTTTGCCGGAGGAGGACGGGCCGGAAATGAGCACGATGCGCGTCTCGCCGCGTTTCTCGGCGATCTGGCGGGCAATGTCCACGATGCGCTGTTCGTGCAGGGCCTCCGAGACGAGGATGACCTCGCGGCTGCGCCCGCCCTCGATGGCCTCGTTCAGCGCGCCGACGTAGTCAATCCCCAGCCGCTCCAGCCACTCGCCGTATTGCCGGAAGGTGGCCAGCAGTTTGGGGTAGTCTTCCAGCAGGGCAATGAGGGCGGGGGCGCGGCGGCGCGGGAAGCGCAGGGTGAACCCGCCGTTGGCGGGGATGAGGGCGAACCATTTCAGGTAGCCGGTGGACGGCACCATGTAACCGTGGTGGTAATCCATGTGCTCGCCGATGCTGTAAAGCGTGACGTACGGCTTGCGGCGGTGGCGCAGGAGCAGCACCTTGTCGGGGTAGTTCTCTTTCTCGAAAAAGGCAATCGCCTCGGCCACCGGGGTTTCGCGGCGCACGAAGGGCTGGTCGGCCTCCACCAGGCTGTGCATCCCGGCTTCCAGTTTTTGGAGTTCGGACTGGTCGAGCGGGGCGCGCCCGTTGACGTGGCAGTAGTAGCCGCCGGACGAGCTCGAATGGTCAATGATGAGCGCAGCCTGTGGGAAGAGCGAGGCGAAGGCGGTCTCCAGCAGGAATGTCAGCGAACGGCGGTAGACGCGTGCGCCATCGGCATCGGCCATGGTGACGGGGGTCAGTTTGGCGTCCATCTTGATGGGGAAGGTCAACTCGTGCAGGTCGCCGTTGACGATAGCCGCCACCACCAGCGCGGGGCCGGACCCGGGGTCAGCCAGTAAAAAATCCCCGGCGGTCGCGCCGCGCGGCCCGGAGAGGACGCGTCCATCCGGGAGGTGGACTTCCACAGTATCGCGTGGGGAAACGGGTTGGATTTGATTTTTAGTTTTCATGGTTGCTTTACCGCGAAGCCACAGAGATATATTTTTTTGTGACTTCGTACCTTTGTGGTTCAGACCAGGGATAATAATTCCTCCGGCTGGCGGCTGAACTTGCCCAGCGGGAGTTTGCCGCGGGTTAGAGCCAGCAGAGTCTCGGTCAGTATTGAGTTGACCGGCGTCGGAACGCCTGCCTGCCCCCCGTAGCGGACCACCGCGCCGTTCAGCCACTCGACTTCCGACTTGCCGCGCCCGGAATGCAGGTCAATGTGGAAGGACGGCATCTTCGCGCCGCGGCCCCGGCCGATGGCTTTTTGCATCAGCGGGCGGGCGATGAATCCCGGCAGCCGCGTCCCAAAAGCCAGCGCCCGGACAGGCACGCCCGGCAAATCCACGACTTTTACGCCGAGGGCTTTCATAACAGCCAGCGCTTCGCGCAGCATTTCCATCTCCAGCCGGAACAGTCCGGGGTGGGCGAAGACTTCGGCGGCGGTCATGTCCAACATGGCAGCCGTGGCATTGGCGGGCAGGTTGGTCAGCATTTTCGACCATTTCATATCCGCGGCGCGCGGGAAGGTACGGGCGTTGAGCCCGGCCTCGGTCAGCGCGGCAGACAACCGGTCCGATAACGGATGGGCCGAGACCAGCCCCACGCCGCGCAAACGCTCCAGCACGATGTCGCCCACGCCGCGGCGGCCCACAGACGAGGTGACGGTCCCGGCGAGAACGGTCCCGGGTCCCAGCACCGCTTCGAGGTCCGGTTCGTTGTCCACGCCGTTGGAGAGGCACAGGATTGGCGGGAGTTGACCGGCAAAGGGCTTCATCCCATCCAGCGCCGCGGCGGTGTCGAAGGATTTCAGGGCGAAGATGGCAACGTCGAAGGGGCCATGCTTCAAGGCTTCTTCCAGTGTGGAGGAAAATTCCACTGATGATGGACGACAGGCCGCGGACGATGGGTTATCCACGGTCAAATCCAAAACAAGCCCGCGCTGCCGCAACTCCTCCACCGCCTTCGGCTGCTCCAAAAACGTGACGCGGTTCCCGGCCAACGCCAGCGACCCGCCAACGTAGGTGCCGATGGCGCCCGCGCCGAAAACGAGGAAATTGAGTTTCTGCATGTTCTACTCCTCGCCTTTCAGGTGCGGACGGTTGTCGAAGTGCAACATGCGCCAGTTGTGGTGCTCCGCTTCGTAGGTAAAAGTGGTAAAGGTGGTATTGTGGAACATAAAACGCGGCCCGGTAAAATCGGCTTGCAGCGGGATGCCGAGGATGGCGTACATGGTCATGTTCAGGATGCCGCCGTGCGCCACGATGAGGGTTGACCTCGCGGGCTGGTCAAGGATGCGTTGGACAGCGCGCCCGGCGCGCAGGTACACTTCCCAGCGGCTCTCGCCGGTCCTGCCGAAGCGGGTGTAGGGGGTCATGAAATCGGGGCGGGGTGCAACTTGCTCGGCTTCCTCATCGCTTAGACCCGCCAGCAACCCATTATTCATCTCCATCCAGTCAGGGTCGAATTCGAGCGGCACACCCAGCGCGGTGCAGACGACCTCCGCCGTCTCGCGGGCGCGCAGCAGCGGGCTGGAAAAGGCCCGGTCGAAGAGAACGCCTTCCGCCTGCCAGCGTTCGGCGAGAGCACGCGCCTGGAGGCGGCCTTTTTCGGTCAATGGGAAGTCGGCATGTCCCTGGAAACGGTTTTCCATGTTGCCGACCGACTCGCCATGGCGCAGGAAGGTGATTGTGTAGATTTCGGAGGTCATAGGACGGGTATTTTACCATCATACATAGCAGGGGCGATGCACGGGTCGCCCTTACGGTTCACAATCGGACCGAATGCCTGTCCGCCAGGATTGCGGCGGCACGCGCCACCTCGTACTTTTTCCGTTTCCCGTCCCAGCCGAGGGCGACGCCCAGCCAGTCGGCCAGTTGTTCCACCAGGGGGCGATTCAGTTGCCCAAGATACCCCAGCAGGGTGCGGCGCAGGAGCAGGTCGTCGAGATGGACGATCTTCTCGCGCTTCGCCATCGCCTCGATTTCCTCGCGGGTGAAATCCGGTTCGGTCTTCAGGGCGGCAGCTATTGCGCCCGCGCCGATGGGCAGGGACTTCGTGTCGGCTTTGCGCGGTAAACCGAGGAAAGTTAGGGCGCGGTCGGTTACCTCCCCGGAGAAGGCCCGGAAGGAGGTCCATTTGCCGCCCACCAGCGAGTAGACCGGAATCTCCCCCAGTTTATCTTCCTGAATGTGATGGTCGCGCGTAATCTGTCCGGCATTCTTCGCTTTGGTATACGCCAGTGGGCGGACGCCGGAGAAGCGAAAGACGATCTGTTCGCGGCTGACCTTGATATCCGGGAAGACGCGTCCTACCATTTCGATGAAGTAGTCCACTTCCTCTTCGGTGCAGCGGACGGAGTCCGGGTCCTCGATAGGGATGTCGGAGGTGCCGATCATGACCATGTCGAAGAGCGGGAAAATGAGCACGATGCGCCCATCCTTG
>JACQYE010000012.1 GCA_016208355.1 Chloroflexota bacterium
CACGGCGGCGGGGTGGGCATCGGCTACAGCCAGCACGCCGGTCAGGTCATCGTGGCCGACGGCACGCCCGAAGCGGCCATCCGGCTGGAGCGCGTCCTGACCACCGACCCGGGCATGGGCATCGTCCGCCACGCGGACGCGGGATACGAGCAGGCCATCGAAGCGGCCAAACGTCACGGGTTGAAGATGCCAATGTTGAAGTAATTTTTTGTGACAGCGGGAATGACAAATCCGGAGCAGAACTGCTCCGGATTTGATTTTTAGAATCGGATTGGTTTATGGTTTTTGCCTTGGGCTGATTTTCCGGCGGAATGCCCGGATGCTTGCCCAACGAATCAACAGGGCTGACCCCACCAGCACGGCTGCCAACCCGGGCCAGAATACCAGCCAGAGGTTGACCGGCTGGCGCGTCTTTTCCTGCGACGTTTCGGGAGGCTGGACAAGGCGGGTGTCCGGCGTGGCGGTGGCTTCGGGAATGGTCATCGCGTAGGTTTCGGGAGTGGCCGTCAAATATGCGTTGCCGCTATCTACTGCGGCCTCGGTGGCCGCCAGGGATTCGTCGGAAGGACCGCCGCCAACGCCCATCGGCTGGGCGGCCATCATCGGGGCGGCCGCGCCGAAGGAGAATTGTCCGAGCAGGTTGGTGCCCAGGGTACAAATAAAGAACAATGCGGCCACAGCCGAGGCCCAGGAGAAGACCGGCACGGCGCGCGGAACCGGTGGCCTGATCCCGGCCATCTTTGGCGTCAGCGTGAAATTACGCGGGGCGCGTCGCTTTGGGGTGCGCCGGAGGATGGAGCGAGCCTGGTGCAGCCCGTCCAGCGTAGCGGCCAGTTCCGGGTCCGATTTGATGCGGGTTTCGAGGCGCGTTTTTTCAGCCTGCCGGAGTTGCCCGTCCAGGAAGGCCGAGAGTCGTTCAATATCGTGGAAGGTGAGAGTCTTCATGCGCCACGCTCCTTCCCAAGACGGAAGGCGGCGGGCAAAAGTTCCCCGAAGGCTTGCAGACACTCGCGCAGGCGCAGGCGGGCGCGAGCGAGACGGGATTTGATAGTGCCAAGCGGGACACGAATGACATGGGCAACTTCGGTGTAATCCAACCCTTGGATGTCGGCCAGCACAACAACGGTCTTGAAATCGGTCGGGAGGCCGTCGAGGCAGTGCTGGATGGCGTGCTCGAGGTCAGCCTGGTCGAATTGTTCTTCAGGGGAGGCGGAGGGGTCGGCCAGCCAGCGCGGGGATTCCATTTCATCGCCGTCCTCGGTCTCGGGTTCGAGCGGCGTGGTGGGACGGCGCTTCTTGCGGCGCAGTTCGTCGTAGCAGGCGTTGGTGACGGTGCGCAGCAGCCAGGCTTTGAATGAGCCGCCCCGGTAGGAATTGAGGGCGCGGAAGGCGGAGAGGAAAGCCTCCTGCGTGGCGTCGGCGGCCAGTTCTTCGTCGCTGAGGATGCGCAGGGCAGTGTTGAAGAGCGCGTCCTGGTAGGTGAGCACGAGGCGGTTGAAGGCCTCCAGGTCGCCGCGTTGGGCCGCACGGATGAGGGCTGGTTCGTCCATATGGGATATTTTACACGAATTGGAAAGGAAGCGATACGTGAAATCCGTTCGATGAGGAAAACTGTTGCCAGACAGGCAATTCTGTTATATATTGTGTCCACAGAGAGGACGAATCCCCGTGGCTGAAGAAAAACGAGATACGATCCTGGTTGTTGACGATGCGCCCGAGAATGTGATCCTGTTGACGCGCATTTTGAAAAACGCCGGTTATGGCGTGGCGACTGCCAACCACGGGGGACAGGCGTTGGAACTGGCCGGCCAGATGCTTCCTGATTTGGCATTGATGGACATTGATATGCCGGTCCTGGATGGCTATGAGGCTTGCCGCCGTTTGAAGGCGGATGAACAGACGCGCGGCATCCCGGTCATTTTCATCAGCGCCCTGGATACCGTGGATGATAAAGTCCGGGCTTTCCAAGCCGGCGGGGTGGACTACATCTCCAAGCCTTTTTACCTCGAAGAAGTGCTGGCACGCGTGAAGGCGCACCTGTCCATCCGGCATTTGAACGAGCAACTCCAATTTGCCAACCACGAACTGGCAATGCGGGTGGAAGAACTGACGGATTCGCAGGAACAATTGCAGGAACACGAGAGCAAGTTGATGGCCTTCGTTAATGCCTTGCCCAACCTGTCTTTCGTTTATGATGAAGATGGACGGTACCTCGAAATCCTTGCCAACGAGGCCAGTCTCCTGAGGCTCAAAGCGGAAGACATGCTGGGCCGCCTGATCAATGACGTGATGCCGGTGCCCGAGGCAAAACTGATGATGGATGCCATCCGCCGCACCATCGAGACCGGCCAGACCCAGATCATCGAATATAAGATCCCCGTCCTGGCTGGCGGCGAACGCTGGTTCGAGGGGCGGATTGCCATTATGGAAAAAGCCCAGAAAGACGAGAAAAAGAAGGTTGTCTTTATCGCGACCGATATCTCGGAGCGTATCAAACTCTACCAGGAGGCCCATCGTCTTGCCACCCAGGACCCGTTGACCGGTTGCTTCAACCGACGGCATTTCCTGACGGTTGCGGCCCAGGAGTTGCAGCGCACCACCCGGTATGGCCAACACCTTTCCATGCTGATGCTCGACATAGACCATTTTAAAGAGTTCAACGATTCGTTCGGGCACCCGACTGGCGACAAAGCGCTCACTGAACTCGTAAGGTTATGCCAAACTCACCTGCGGACGACTGACGTGCTCGGACGCTATGGGGGCGAGGAATTTATCATCCTGCTCCCTGAGATTGATGGGGAAAAAGCCTCCCAGGCCGGGAACCGCCTGCGGGGGGAGATCTCCAAATTGGGAATCGAGACTTCTGTCGGGAAACATTCGATTACGGTGAGTGTCGGCGCTGCCAGTTTCGACCGGACGCGTGACCCGACTCTGGACATTGACGCGCTCATCCACCGCGCCGACCGGGCGCTCTATGCGGCCAAGTCTGCCGGACGGAATTGCGTAAAATTATGGGCGGACGAGGCGACTAGATAAGAAGACAGAAAAAAACATCACCCTGGATTTTTCGCCAGGGTGATGTTTATGTGCGATACTCGTCACTCTTCCTTGCGCAGGTGCGGGAATAAGAGCACTTCGCGGATGTGGTGCTTGTCGGTCAGGAACATGACCAGCCGGTCCACGCCCATGCCGAAACCGCCGCAAGGAGGCATGCCATAGCGCATGGCGCGCAGGTAATCCTGGTCCATCGGGTGCTTTTCTTCCTCGTCGTCAGCGTAATCGCGGCCCATTTCGAGGAAACGGGCTTCCTGGTCGAGCGGGTCGTTGAGTTCGGTGAACGCGTTGCAGAGTTCGAACCCGGCCACGTACCCCTCGAACCGTTCCACGGTCAGGGGATCGCCCGGCATGGATTTCGCCAGTGGGGAGATGTCACGCGGGTAGTCATACAGGAATGTCGGCTGGATAAGCGTCGGCTCCAGAAACTCGCTCAACAGAAAATCAATCAGTTTGCCGCGTGTCGCCTTTGGGTCGGGCGTTTTGCCTTTGGCAGCAATCGCCTTGAAGAGCGCTTTGGCGGTGGAATGCTCGGCGATGTCCACGCCGCTGGCCTCCAGGATGCCATCACGCATCGAGAGCCGCCGCCAGGGTGGGGTGAAGTCCAGTTCCTGGCCCTGGTAGGTGACTTTCATGCCGCCGGTCACTTTCTGGCAGACGGTTGAGACCATCTGCTCGGTCAGTTCCATCACCTGGAGATAGTCAGCGTACGCCCAGTAGAACTCCAGTTGGGTAAATTCCGGATTGTGCTTGAACGAGACGCCCTCGTTGCGGAAGTCGCGTCCGATCTCGTAGACCTTCTCCAGGTTGCCCACCAGCAGACGCTTGAGATACAACTCGAACGAGATGCGCAGGTACATATCCTGGTCGAGTTCGTTGTGATGGGTGACAAAGGGACGCGCCGCCGCGCCGCCATAGAGCGGCTGGAGGATGGGCGTCTCGACCTCCAGGAAGCCATGCCCGTCCAGGAATTCGCGCAGGGCCCGGAGGATCGCTGTGCGTTTGCGGAAAGTAATGCGTACTTCCGGGTTGACTGCCAGGTCAGCATATCGCTGGCGGGCGCGCAGTTCCGCGTCTTCCAGCGCCGCGTGGCGGAGGACGGTTCCATCTTCGAGCGTTTCATCTTTCGCAGCCGGGAGCGGCGAGACGGCTTTCGCCAGCATCCGGTAGTCGTGGACAAGCAGGGTGATCTCGCCAGTGCGGGTGCGCATCAGCGCGCCTGAAGCCTGGATGAAATCGCCGAGGTCGAAGCGGTTGTTGAAGAAATCCACGCGTTCCTGGCCCAGTTCGTTGACGCGGAAAAATAACTGGATCTTCCCATCACCGTCCTCGATGTGGGCGAAGGTCAGCTTGCCCATCGGGCGGGTGGCGCGGATGCGCCCCGCCAGGGTCACCTTTACTTCGGCGGGGGGTTGGCCCTCCGGAGCAGCCTTTTCGGAGGCCTCGAAGACGGCAATCGCCTCGACGCTGGTGTGCGTCCGCTTGGCGCGGGTGGGGAAGGGTTCGATGCCTTCCTTGCGGAGCGCATCGATTTTATCGAGACGGATTTTTTCGAGGGAAGAGTATTCGGGCATAAGAAAAACCTTTCTGGCTTTATTTTACACCTCTCTGCCCCCACCCTGCCCTCCTCCTTCTCCCCCAATGGGGGAGAAGGAGGAGGGCGGCCGCAGGCCAGGAGGGGACAAAGGGGTACAAAAAGCCCCGCGCTCCAGACAGGCTGCGCGGGGCATGAACGGCTGACCCAAGGCCTATTCGACCTTGATGACTTTTACTTTGAAGGTGCCGCCGGGCGCTTCCACCAGCAGCTCTTCGCCGACGCGATGGTTGAGGATGGTCCTGCCGATGGGCGATTCGTTGGAAATTTTGCCTTCACGCGGGTTGGCTTCCGCCGCGCCGACGATGGTGTATTTCTCCGGGCCCGCCCCATCTTCGCTGATGGTGACGGTGGAGCCGACCTGGATGATCCCCGATTTGTCCTTCTTGTTCTTCTCGTCAATGACGCGCGCCGAGGCCAGGATCATCTCCAATTCCTGGATGCGTCCTTCCACGAAGGCCTGTTCGTTCTTGGCGGCTTCGTATTCAGCGTTCTCGATCAGTTCGCCACCCTCCATTGCCTCGTGCAGGCGGTTGGCAACTTCGGCGCGCTTCTCGGTGCGCAGGTATTCGAGTTCGTCGGCGAGTTTCTGGTAGCCTTCTTTGGTCAGGAATGTCGTCGGCATCTTCTTTCGTCCTAAGAAAATACATGCATCTCTGTACCAGAGATGCAGTTTTGTAGGATTCCCTACCCGGCAATATTATACATGATTCCAGGCGAAAATCAAGCGGTTTTCGACGATGAACCGCGCCACAACCGGGTCCCGCGCTTGTCTGCCCAGAAGATGCGGACTGCCTCCCGCATCTTCTCCTCTGCTTCGAAAAGTATCTTCATCTGGGACTTGTACGCGGCGATCCCGTCCAACCAGGCTGACAACCCGGCTTCCGTGACCGGGAACAGGTCCGCGTGCAGGTCTTTGGTCGCAGGTTCCAGCGCCTCGGGGTGATCGAGCAAGTAGGGGATGTCGGCATAATAGTGCAGCGGAGACCCCAAACTCTCGACTGCGTCGCGCGTCAGGACGTGATCCAGGTGTCCGCCAATGGTCAGCGGGCAGAGGAGAAGATCATCGGGGCGGAGGTTTTTCTTCAGCGCAGCAGCAATTTCAGCGTCCAGCCCCGCCTCGAGCGGGTGGCGCGCGGCGAACACGTCTTCGGTGTAAAGCAGGTTGCCCTCCTGGCTGCGGCGGTAGATGCAGTCTGCGATGCTGAAATGACAGATCTCCGCGCCGACAATGCTGGCCGCGGCCCGGTCTTCCTCCTGGCGCAGGGCGACCGTCTCTGCCGCGCTGCCTGTGCCCCAGACCTGGTGAATCGCCTGCGCCAGCGGCGAGAGCGGACCCGGAGGTGGGTCGCCGGCGCAAACCGTCCAGATTTCGACCGGGAGTCCCTGGCGGGCCTGTTCGTAGATTAACCCGCCGCAGGAGAGTACGGCATCGTCAAAGTGAGGGGAGACGTAGATCCAACGCATAATTCTGTCCGGACGCTGTCCGCCCCTACTCCTCTTCGATGATTTCTTTCGCCATTTTCTGGAGTGTTTCGGCATCCTCGGCGCGGCTGGCCTGCCAATACTGGTCGAGCAGTTCGAGCGGGCTGAGACTGCTGGCTGTCTGGCCGGCGGGCAGGCGGATGCGCGCCTCCACCTGCGGGCGCTTGATGAGGTGGAACTCAAACGCCTCGCTGGCATGCCTCCGCAGGGAGGATTCATCTATCAATGTATCCCACTCGCGGGGATATTGGACAGTCAGGCGGACGACAGCGTCCTTCATCTCTTTCGGCAGAGCAGACATGAGCGCGATGGTTGCGTTTTCGGGCGACTCCAACTCGACGAAGCGGTCAATGAATGGCCGGATGCCAGTCAGTTTGCGCCATTCCACTCTCGTCTTTTGTTTTTCGATTTCGGCAAGGATAAAAAATTTATCATCCCCGGCTTCGCCAAAATCAATCCGCTCGATGGAGCCGGGGTAAATGACCGGCGGGTGCGCACCTTCATTCAGGTCTTGAGGCTTGTGGATGTGACCGAGGGCCACGTAGTCGAGACGCGGGTCACGCACGAGCGAGCCGGGCAGGACAAGGTCTGCGCCCAGCATGACGGTCCGCTCCGAGCCGTATTTTGCTCCCTGAACAGAGGCGTGGGCGGTCAGGATCACCGGCAGGGCCGGGTCGGCTTTCCCCAGCCAGAGATGGACGAGGTCGGTCAGCCGTTCTTCGATGTTGGCGAATACTTCTTCGGCGTCAGAGTCGGTGGCGGCCAGCAGGCCGGAGCGCGAGACCCATGGGATGGCGATCACCTGAGCGGG
>JACQYE010000028.1 GCA_016208355.1 Chloroflexota bacterium
CGCGACCTCGATGGACATCGAAGACAACGCCGATGCCCTGCGCCTGCGCTCCGCCCTGGACCTGTTGCTGGAGTCCCTTTCCGCTCTCTTGCGGACCCTGAGCCTGCTCATCGAAAAATGGGCCGACACCCCGCTGATGGCCTTCACCCACCTCCAGCCCGCCGAACCGTCCACGCTCGGCTACCGGTTGGCGCTCTACGGACAGGATTTGCTGGCAGATTATCATGCTATCAATAATCAGCGGTCAGCCATCAAGGGCAAAGGGTTCAAGGGCGCGGTCGGGACTTCGGCAGCCTATGCCGAACTGTTGGGAGTGGGAAAACTGGCCGAATTCGAGCAAAAACTTTCCGACAAACTGGATCTGCCGTTCTTCCAGGTGGCCTCGCAGGTTTATCCGCGCAAGCAGGATTACGAGGTGGTTTCCGCCCTGGCCGGGCTGGGCGCATCGCTCTATAAATTTGCCTTCGACCTGCGCCTGCTCCAGTCTCCACCGTTGGGAGAGTTGAGCGAACCCTTCGGGGAGAAACAGGTTGGGTCGTCGGCCATGCCCTTCAAACGGAACCCCATCCGCGCTGAGAAGATCAACTCGCTGGCGCGTTACCTGGCTTCCCTGCCGCGCCTGGCGTGGGACAACGCCGCCCACACCCTGCTCGAACGCACCCTGGACGACTCAGCCAACCGGCGTATTCTGCTGCCCGAAGCCTGTCTCGCCGCGGACGAGTTGGTGCGCACTGCCAGCAGCATCCTGACCAAACTGCGCGTGGACGAGGCTGCCATGAGGCGCAACATGGCCGTCTATGGGCCATTCGCGGCCACAGAACGCGTCCTGATGGCGCTCGTCAAGGCCGGCGCCGACCGCCAGGAGATGCATGAGCGTATCCGCAACCAGGCTATGAAAGCCTGGGATGCAGTCCAGTTGGGCGAGGCGAATCCCCTCATCAGCGCCATCTGCCAGGATCTAGAGATCACGGAGTACCTGCCAGAGGGGGATGTACGCACTTTGATGGATGCCAGGTCCCACGTCGGTGATGCGCCGGAAAGGGCGCGCCGGATGGCAAAGGTCATTCAAGAGACTATCCAATAAAAATTGAGCGGCCTGTATTGGCCGCTCAATTCATCTTGAGGAAACCTTACCGTTATCTTTTCGTTTCCGACGGATTCGAAAAGAGCGGCAGGATGGTGAGTGAACCGAACAGGACGACCAGGAAAAGAATAACAAAGGGGGTAAGCGGGGACATGGCTGTTTCCTTTCTCCAGGAGGGAGACCAGTAATGTTTCAGCGGCGTTCTTGATTCCTGACTGATAAAACACTGCTCCGGCGGCGGCGTTACTTACAAATCCCGTACAAAAGCGCTGCCGATGGCAGCGCTTCAATCCATTTCCCGACGGGAAATCGTTCAGTCTCAGAACCCCATTGCCGTGAACATCTCGTCATTGGTTCCGAATTTAAAGTCCTCCGACCCCAGGCTGGCTGCTTCGGCTTTTTCCACCTCCTCCAGTTTCGCCAGGTGGTTCTTCGTCACCACGCGCTCGTGCGTCTCCATCAGGCGCTGCTTGAATTTCTCCAGAACATTCTCAAGGTTGGGCATCAGCGGCTGGGGCTGGAGGAACTGCAACACGGCAAGGGCGGCCATCTCGCCATCTTTGCGGGCATAGCCGACCAGACCCGTACTCGCCTGCCGCGCCCAGCCCGACAGAAAGACGCGCTCGATGGGCTGGTTGGTATCAGGGTTGAAGGCCTCGAAGGAGATGCCTTCCACGGGGAAACGCGGCGTTTTTGATGTGACGTAAGCGTCGTTATAGATGGGAATGCAGAAATCTTTATCCACGGTGTCGCCGATGGCGAAGATGACCGTATCAGCAGGAATGGTGCGTGAGTTGCCGATACCGCGCGCCTTGACAACACCGTTCTGGGCAACCAGGATGTTCTCTTCCACCTTCAAGCCGCTGACGCCGCTCATCCAATCACCCATGACGCGCACTGGAGTGGACAGGAACTCCGGGTCCTGACCGGCGGCCTGCATGAGCGGTCCGACGCGGGCAAACTCAGCCTCCAGCGCCTCCAGGTCGAGGTTGGCGGCCACGCTCTCGAGTTCCTTGCGCGTGAATTTCACCTCCGCCGGGCCGCGCCGCACCACTACTGCCACTTCCTCCACTTTCCGGTCGCGGACGAGGTAGTGGGCAATATCGAGCATAACGTTGCCCGCGCCGACCAAGGCTACACGCTGGCCAAGCAGGTATTTCTTCTGGCTGAAAGGCGGGAGAAGATTGTAGTGATAGACGATATTCTTGGCATGGTACACCCCAGGCAGGTTCTCGCCGGGCAGGCGCAGCCACTTTGTGCCCTGCGCGCCAGTGGTCACCAGGATGGCATGAAAACCGGATTCGAGGATGTCTTCCAGCACAATGTTGCCGCCGCAGCAGACGGTGACATTGCCGAAGTAGTCAATACCGGGTATCGCCAGGATCTGCTTGAACTGGGCGCGCAAGCCGTTCTTCATCTTGTACTTATCGTGATAAATGCCGTATTCGGCCAACCCGCCAGGCTTGATATCCCGGTTGAACAGCGCCACGCGCACCCCGGCTTCGGCCAGTTTGCGGGAGGCGTACAACCCTGCTGGCCCAGCTCCGATGACCGCCACCATATATTTTGGGTCTTCCATGAGGACGCCTTTCCACTCTTGATAATTACGGCCTGATTATATTCGCAGGGGAGAGGGGAAGCAAGGCATATTCCAGGGAGCCCAGGGTGGATGGCACCTTCGCTCTGGACTTCAGAAGGAATTTGATCCGCGCGAACGGTTATCTCTCTTTACGGCCCGGCTAAGATCACCATAAAGTTCAGGTTATCCCTGAATTCACCAGGCAGAAGCGTGACATCAATGCTTACGGGCATGAAAACGAAGCCCGCAAAAGGCGGGACAACCACGCAGTAGGCGCCTGGCGCGAGGCCCCCGACGTCATAACGACCCCATGCGCCGGAGACGGCTGAACCGGCGATCGCGCCTCCCGGGCAGGCGCCGAATCGGACGTTCACGGTCGCCCCTCCCAAACCACCATCGGTGCCGGCGCCATCGTAAACGCGGTTGCCGTTGAGGTCTTTCCAAACATAGCCTCCCAGCGAGGCGGGGATGGGGGTGGGTGTTTTCACGTTCCCGGCGCACAGGCAGGGCTCATTTCCGACAAGGGTAAAGCCGTACGCCATGCGGCAGGTATTATCCAGTTCGGCGATGGCCTTGATGGGATAGTAAGCGGTCAAATACGAAAACGGCGCTCCCGCCTCGTCGTAGGTAAAATGGTCGTGGTAATCGAACCACTCGGGCTGGTTCACGCCCTGGTCGGCCCAGACGCCCCACATGAATTCATCGTCGAACCCGATCATGGAGTGCTTGAAAGCAATCTGAACCGCCGGGGGTGTACCCCCCACATAGCGCGCCCAGGCCGCATCCGGATCGTTCCCTACCCCCTGGTCAAAATACAGCAGGTCGTAGGAGTCGGTGGTCTGGGGCGGATCGGCATAACAGGCCACCGCCTGCCCGACATTGCTGTTGGTATCGTTCCAGGCGCGCACGCCGACCACCGACCAGTCATCCGAGAGCGGCGCGTCGGCCATGATCAGCCATTCGCCGCGGCCATCCACATCCAGGTCGATCTCGATCCCGTAGTGACCCGCCAGCGCACTCGTCGCCGGGTCCAGACCGTAGAGCTGGATTGTCACGTACATCCAGGGACTCTCCAGGCCCAATTGCGCGGTGCGGATATCGAGGTCCGGGAAGAAGATGTCCTGGGTCAGGGCATTGAATGGACGCTCGTAGAGGTTGTACAGGTACATATCCCCGCCGGGCGGCTCGTAGGGCACTCCCTGCTGGGCGGTGTCGCCGGAAATGGTATCGCTGATGCTGCTTTCCGCCCCCGCCCCTGCCCCCGGTGTGACAAGGTGGGTAATGGTTGCGGTCGGCGTTGAGGGGGTGGACGTTTCGAGCGGTTCCGAAGTTTGGAGCGGCTCTGATGGAATGGTGCTGTCCCCGGCAGGTGTGGCTGTCACACTTGGGAAAATGCAGGCAACCATGGTTAATAGAACCAACACAGGTGCAAAGCGGCGAAATAAGGTGTACATTGGTCTCCTCCTCCGGCAGGCTCCCGTAGTGTAGCATTGCCAGGAATCTGCCTACGAATAGAACAAGGGTTGGATCGGCAGACTAGCCTTTGATATCGTCCACAACCTTGTTGAAGAAAGGCAGATACCGGATATCTTTCCGGCCCGATGAGACCCTGCGATGCGCCCCGCCTTTCATTGTTACAGCCAAAACCAGTATCGTCTCAAGTGTGGTGAAGTGAATGTCCCTCCCTTCCTGATATTGAGAAGATGTAGAATCATTATACTGACTCG
>JACQYE010000046.1:0-4512 GCA_016208355.1 Chloroflexota bacterium
GATCTCGATGTGGTCTTCGTTCTTCAGCAGTCCCTGTTTGCTGGTGCTGACCTTGTCCAGCATGGCGGCGGGCGCTTCCCAGGCCAGTTGCTGCACCTTCTGCTTCTCGGTGGCGATGAAGAGCACCTTTTTGGTGGCAACTTCTTCTTTCTGCTCGAAGAGGATGCGCTGGTCGGTCAGGAAGAGTACGCCCTCCGGGTCGTCCTTCTGCTCCTTGCCGGTCTTGCACCAGACGGCTTTCACCGCCGCGATCCCGCCTTCGGTGGGCATCAGTTGGAACGAGGCCTCGGCCAGGTTGGTCAGCATGGACTCGACATCGTCCAGGTGTTTCCCGAATTGATAAACCTGGTTCTCGAACTGGTTATACATGCCGTTGATGGCGTTCTCGGCGGCGGAGACCTTGTCCTCCAGCATGTTCACCTGCGACTGGACGGTCGCCAGCAGGGGGCGGGCGGCGGCCGGGTTGCGCGCCGCCACCGCCAGTTGCGACATCTGCGTCTCGATCGGGCGGATGGAGGCTTGCAGGTTCATGGACTGCATGTTGACCTGCTGGTTGATGGGTGGGTAGAGCGAAATCCATTGCTGGGCGAAGTTGGCGGCCTGGTCCTCCAGTTCTTTCTCGAAGACGTAGCCTTTCTGGCGCAGGTTGGCGATGCGCTGGACGGCGCTGTTGACCTTCGTCTGCAAGTCTTCCACCGCGTCACGCGCCTTGGTCAGGCGGACGCTTTGTTGCAGCCAGCCGACTTTCGTCTGCAGGGCGCTGATGTCGCTGGCGAGTTGTTGGGCGGGGCTGGGAGTTGCCATTCTTTCTCCTTGTTGATTGAATTATTTTTCTTGGCCGGAGTGCGGGCTTCATGAAGGATATCTTACCCGGAGGGTACCCTTGAAGGTCAGCCTGCGTCTAACTGCAAACGGATTCCAAAGGATGGTAGCCGTAACCTCCACATGATTATTTCGACCAATTCAATGCAATTATGGCACACTTGCCCGGGAATCGCAATCGGAATCGCGGCGAAGATGGTAGAATTTAGGCGAGAAAGTAGATTTCGATGCGGAAGTGAGTTGCGATTGCCACGCACCCTTCGGGTGCTCGCAATGACACTTGAAATGGGTGCTCTCTGGATGTTTGCAACAGAGCAAAAGAGAACCTTTACCACGAAGGCAGGGAGTGTCTAAATTCGAGGACATAAAGTAAATGTCACCCTGAGTGCAGCGAAGGGTCTCCGCCGCTTTGCGGCGGGATTCTTCACTCCCTTCGGTCGTTCAGAATGACATTATGTTTCTGATGTTAGACACTCCCACGAAGGCAAGAAGTCACCAAATTTTGTAAAACCGTGCATGGATTAGGGTGCCTTCGTGACTTGGTGGTAAGTTACCCGTAATTTACGATTCGAGGACACCATGCAACAAACCACAAAAGGAATATTAGGATGAAAATCGCCGTTGCTTGCGACCATGCAGGCTTTCCCCTCAAAGCAATGGCCCTGGAGACGGTCCGCAGCCTGGGTCACACCGCCCTGGACCTGGGGACTGACTCGGAAATACCCGTGGATTATCCCGACTATGCCGAGAAGGTGGGCCGCGCCCTCCAGCAAGGGGAAGCCGAACGCGGCATCCTGCTGTGCGGGTCGGGGGTGGGGGCCTGCATTGCGGCCAACAAGATGCGCGACGTCTACGCCGGCCTCTGCCACGATACCTATTCCGCCCACCAGGGCGTGGAACACGACGACATGAACGTGTTGTGCATCGGGGCGCGCATCCTCGGCCCGGAGCCGGCGCGCGAGATCGTCGCAGCCTTCGTCTCGGCCCGTTTCGTGGGGCAGGATGCAGGTCAGGAGCGCCATGCGCGGCGAGTTCAAAAAGTAAGAAAGTTGGAAAGTTTAGATAAATGAAACCAATCCAAAAATTGCATTCCTTGGGTCAATCCCTCTGGTACGACAACATCCAGCGCCGCCTGCTGGCGAAGTCCCCTGAGGGGGACAACGGAGAATTAGCCGCCATGATTTCCCGCGGTGACATCCGCGGCGTCACCTCCAACCCGTCCATTTTCCACAACGCCATCGCCAAAACGAATGACTACGACCCCGCCCTCCTGCCGATGGCCTGGGCCGGCTGGGAGGCGGAGACCATCTTCTGGCAACTGGCAGTCGAAGATATTACCCGCGCCTGCGACCTGTTCCGTCCGCTCTATGAACAGACCCAGGGCGGCGACGGCTATGTCTCGCTGGAGGTCCATCCGGGGCTGGCCCATAACACCGAGGCCACGTTGGCGCAGGCGAAGCATCTCTGGGAGCGCGTGGACCGCCCCAACTTGATGGTCAAGATCCCGGCCACAAAAGAAGGCCTGCCTGCCATCCGCGGCGCGATTTCCGCCGGGATCAACATCAACGTGACACTCATTTTTTCGATAGAGCGCTACCGCGAAGTAATGGAGGCGTATCTTGCAGGATTAGGGGATCGTTTCTGTGGACCTATCCCCCCAGCCTTCCTTCCCTACCAGGGAAGGGGGGAACGGGGGGTTGGGTCTGTCGCCTCCTTCTTCGTCTCCCGCATGGACACCAAAGTGGATGCCCTCCTGCCCGAAGGCTCCCCCTTGCGCGGCAAGGCCGCCATCGCCAATGCAAAACTGGCCTACGCCGCCTTCCGCGAGACCTTCACCGGCCCGCGCTGGAAGAAACTTGCCAAAGCCGGGGCGCGCCTCCAGCGCCCGCTGTGGGCCTCCACCAGCACCAAGGACCCGGCCTACCCGGATACGCTCTATGTGGACAACCTCATCGGTCCGGACACCGTCAACACCGTCCCGCCGCAGACGCTCGACGCCTTCCGTGGGCATGGCAAAGCCGCTGTCACCATTACCGAGGGCCTCGACGACGCCCACCGCATCTTTGCGGAACTGGAATCGAGCGGCATTTCGATTGCCCGCGCCACCCAGGAATTGGAGGACGAAGGCGTCAAAGCCTTCGCGGACGCGTTCTCGGCCATGCTGGCCGCCATCGAGGCGCGTCGCGCCGCGGCTGCTGCGTCTCTCGGACCCTTATCCGCCCCCGTCAAGCGGCGGATTGCCCGGCTGGAAGCGGAGGCCGTCCCTGCCCGGTTGTGGAGCGGCGACCCGTCGCTGTGGACATCCGACCCGAACGGCCAGGACGAGATCCGCAAGCGCCTCGGCTGGCTGAAACTGCCCGAAACATCCCGTCCCCGGAGTAAAGAGATCACCGCTTTTGCAGAGGAAATTCGCCGCGCCGGCATCCGCAAATTCCTCCTGCTCGGCATGGGCGGCTCCTCCCTGGCCCCGGAAGTGCTTTCCCTCGTCTTCTCCCCCCCCGTTCAGGGGGGAGCCGGAGGGGGGCCCAGTTTTGCCATCCTCGACTCCACCGACCCTGCTCAGGTCGCTCGAGCCGCCAGGGATTTCCCGTCGTCCGAAACCCTCTACATCGTCTCCAGTAAATCCGGCGGGACGTCAGAGGTCACCGCCATGCTGGACTATTTCTGGCGCCTCTCCGGCGGCGACGGTTCCCACTTCGTCGCCATCACCGACCCCGGCACCTCGCTCGACGCCCTGGCCAACGCGCGCAACTTCCGCAAGGCCCTGCTGGCTGACCCAACCGTCGGCGGGCGCTTCTCCGTGCTGGCCGATTTCGGTCTCCTGCCGATGGCCTTGATGGGGATGGATATTGGAAAGGCGCTCGACTCTGCAATCGCGATGATGCGCGACTGCCGCGCCGGGATTTCCGCGGCGCGCAATCCCGGCCTGGTGTTGGGCGCGGTGATGGGGGAGGCCGCCCTGGCCGGGCGCGATAAACTGACCCTGATTGCCGATCCGCCCGTGGCAGCCTTCGGTTCCTGGCTGGAGCAGTTGATTGCCGAATCTTCCGGCAAGGATGGGAAGGGGATCATCGTCATAGATGGTGAGCCACTCGGTGCGGCCTTTGAATATGGCGATGACCGGTTGTTCGTCTACTTGAAAGTGACGGGCGAGAATGACCAGGCTGCGGCAGCGCTCAAAGATTCTGGTCAGCCAGTTCTTGAATTCCTGATCACTGATCCCTATTCCCTAATTACCGAATTCTACCGCTGGGAGATCGCCACGGCAGCCGCCTGTCACATCCTGGGCGTCAACGCTTTCGACCAGCCTGACGTGCAGGATAACAAAGACCGCACGAAGAATAAAATAACCCTGTACGTTCAGCATGGAAAACTCGATGAGCCGGAAACGATCTGGGAGAAAGAGAAAATAAAGGCCTTCACCAACCAGGATTTGAACGGAGACGGCTTGCAAAGCACGCTCGCAGCGTTCCTTGCTTTGGCGAAGAAAGGCGATTACGTTGCCATCAACGCGTACCTGCCGCGCAACGCTGAAATGCTTGCCGCGCTGACGGAACTCCGCCTGAAAATACGGGCGCGGACTGGCTGCGCGACCACCGTTGGCTTTGGCCCGCGTTTCCTGCATTCCACCGGCCAACTCCATAAAGGCGGACCGGATTCAAGCCTGTTCCTGCAAATCACTGCCGACCC
>JACQYE010000046.1:4590-12326 GCA_016208355.1 Chloroflexota bacterium
ATGCTGGTTGAAGCGGTGGAATGAAAGCCTGTAGGCAAATTCTCTTTCTGGCAACAGTATTGCTGGCGGCCTGCCAATCGCAGGCCGCCGCATCGTTGACGGTCACGCCCTCACGGACGATGACGGGCAGCGTGACGATGACGCCCACAGCGACGACCGTTCCTTCGCGCACGCCAACAATCATTCCAACCCCAACCCTGTTCCCGCTGCCGACATCCAACGCGCCGCTCGTCGCCTGTGACGAACGCCGCCCCGACGATGACCTGTTTGCCCTCGTAACGGCCTCTTTCGGCCTCGACCCGAACTATATCCCCGGCGACCTGGTAAAACTGGGTAATTACGTCTCCGGCTATGTCACCCTTCCGGACTTGCTCCTGCGGCGGGAAGCCGCCGAGGCGCTGGGGAGGATGGTAAGCGAGATGAAAGCCGGCGGCCTTGCCCCGACCGTGCTATCTGCGTACCGCAGTTTTATCGAGCAATCTATTACCTATCAGCGTTGGCTGGTGGAAGACCCGGAAAACGCCAGCCAGATCAGCGCCCGGCCCGGTCACAGCGAACACCAACTCGGCACGGTGGTGGATTTCGGTTCGCCGGAATTACCGGAGCTGACTGGCGATCCTGCGATGAAGTTTTCTCCGCTCTTCGCCCAGACCGGAGAGGGCATGTGGCTCGCGGAACATGCCCACGAGTATGGCTATACCATGACCAACCCGCCCGGGGCCGCGCTGTGGACCGGCCTTGCCTATGAGCCCTGGCACTATCGCTACGTGGGCGTGGACCTGGCAACCTATTTGCATGCCAGCGGGTATTTCCTGGCAGAATTCGTCTTCCAGGCGCGCCCGGTATTGCCCTGTATCCCGGCGCTGGATGCACCGTAGGGAATTGCGTTTGAGCTCCTCTAAGCGGTACTTTTGGATAATTTCCCTTTCAAAATTGTATAGCATCTATTCCAGGCAATCCGGTATGATTGTTTTGGATTCCAATGAAAGCACGCGTCTTACTGCCCCTGTTGATTGGCTGCCTGCTGCTGGCGGGATGTGTACTCCCGCCGGAACTTGCGCCTTTCCTGCCATTCATTCCCACCATCACGGCTGATTCAATCCCATCCACTGTCACTCCCTTATCTGAACCTGTAACCATCACCCCGTTCTTGCCGGTTGAGGATACCGCGACATTTACCCCTTCTGCCTCGGTGACCCTGACCTTGACGCTCACGTTGACCGATACTTTGACTCCCACAACAAGCCTGACCTCCACCTGGACCGGTACTCCCACCCTGACGCCGACAATCAGTTTGACTCCCACCCGCTCCGGAACCCCCACGATCTCCCGCACTCCCACCGAGACCAGGACGCCGACCATCTCCCCCACGCCCACCAAGACCAGAACGCCTACTCTATCACGTACCCCCACGCTGAGCGGGACCCCCACCCGGACCAAGAGTCCGACCAACACACCAACCGCCTCTCTGACTCCCTCCACCACATTTACTCCAACGAGCACACATACGGCAACATTGACCCGGACACCGACTGCGTCACCGACCGCATCACAGACATTGACCAGGACCAACACCCTGCCTCCCTCCGCCACCCCCACAAGCACTCCCACCGGGACGACGACTTTCACCCCAACGGCCAGTTTGACTGCGAGTCCGTACCTCAGCCCAACTTTTACGATGTCTCCGTCCGTTACATTGACCCCGACACCCAGCTTCACCCCAACCGTCACCCTGACGCCAACGAATACCCGCACTCCGACGGTCACCCGGACCGGCTGCGCCCTGGTCTATAACAGCGGCTACGAGGACCAAATCATCAGCCTGATCAATCAACAGCGCGTTGCCAATGGGCTGGTGGCGCTGACGGTCAATAGCGCGCTGATGACCTCGGCGCGGGCCCACAGCACCGATATGGCCGTCAATAATTTCGTCTCCCACACCGGCTCGGACGGCTCGACGCCCTGGCAGCGCATGTTGCTCGCCGGCTACATCGGGCGTTGGGGAGGAGAAAATATCTATGGCGGATATAACACGACACCCGGGGAAGCCTTCAACTGGTGGATGAACAGCACCCCGCACCGGGACAATATCCTCGGCCAGTATTACCGTGACGTGGGCGTCGGCTACGCCTACTGTGCCACCGGCATCTACCGAAATGCCTATACCATCAATTTCGGCGCCCCCTGATCGCCGCCAGCCTTTATAATGCGGGTTTGATGTGCTTTATTGTTGCTTGGGAGAAGCCACAAAGGAAATTTTTCTACCGTACATTACTCTTGACGTTCACAAATCGCACGCGGATGACGCTGATTCAAATGATTTCCGCAGATAAAACCCCGATTCAAATGATTTCCGCAGATAAAACCCCCAAAAAATCTGCGCTCATCCGCCCGATCCACGTTGATCCGCGTGCTACTTTCTCGGATGTGCGGTAGAGAAAAGGAAATTAGTATGCACAAGAGAATCATCCTTATCCTTGCTATGGCTATCGTTATATCGGCCTGCGCCAATCCGGTCCCTTCCCTGTTGAGTTTTCTTGCCACCTCGACACCCACCCCGACGAATACGCCTACACCCACTTATACTTTCACTCCCACATTTACCTTCACCTTCACTGCGACCTTGACCCCATCATCCACCCCAACCGACACACCCACTTCCACCCTGACGCCGACCAACACTCCCCGGCCTTATGTGCCGCCTCCCCCCGGCACAGGCGGTGGGGGCAGTACCGGAGGTTGTCCGGCTACGAATGATGGATATGTCGGTGCTATTATCTCTCTGGTCAACAACGAGCGCGCTGCAAACGGGCTCGCATCCCTGAACACGAACTGGACCTTGGTTGCCAACTCGCAAGCCTGGAGCAGTTACATGGCAACCAATAATTTCTTCGACCACTCCGGGCAAAATGTCGCTGAAAATATTGCCGCCGGGTATGATTCTCCTGGCGCGGCTGTCTCAGCATGGATGAGCAGCGATGGACACCGCGCCAACATCCTCAATTCGTCATACACCCAGATCGGGGCAGGCTACGCCTATTGCAGTAGTTCGAGCTACGGCCACTACTGGACGCTGCAACTCTTGCCGTAAATTCAAACTCCCACCGCGCGGTGGGAGTTTGAATTGTTTAGACGGGATTTTGATCGAGCATTTTCTTCAACGAGTTTTTCCCAGCCTTGTCAAACAGGTTCATCAGCGGCCGGATATTCGCCAACCCGCCGATGATTGCGCCATGCAAGTTGGTCAATCCGCCGGGCAGGGACGGCATGTCAATGTGCGAACCGAAGTCTACTTCGCGGTCAGCAATGCGGTACGAGGTCCGGCCCGTTTTCTGGACCTCTGGCCTGCTCTCCAAAAACCCGCGCAGCGCCTCCCGCTCGGGCCCGGTCAGCCAGGCCGGGATATCGGAGGTGGCCTTGAAGTTACAGACTTCGGCCAAGTTTTGCAGGAACGACTTTTGTTCCGGCGTAAGCATGGTCTGGCGCGTTCGGAAGTAGACCACATCGGGGTCGGTGTGGACGAGTGGCTGAAGCCAGAGGCGGTTGAGCGTGGTGCGCAGGGCGTTACGGATTCCCGGCGCGGCAAAGTTCATCAAAAGGATGTCGTCCCGCGGGGAGGCAAAGTATCCGGCTACATCCGGGCCGACGCGCAGCCCGTCACACAGGCCGATGGACGGCAGGATGGGCGCGCCGCAGGTCAGGAAGTAGGCTTCCCCCAGGGCCGCGCGGATGACCGCCAGCCCGTGGCGGTAGGCAGTTTCGCGCGGCATGTCCACGTGGCGCTTGCCGGGGAGCGCGCCGGCGTAGAGGAAATCCAGTTTGGCATAGTCGTAGCCCCATCCGCGGACTTTCTTCATCAGGGCGGCCAGCCAGTCCAGCGCTTCGGGGTGGGTGGTGTCGAGGGCGTAGAGTTGCTCACCCCAGTTGAACCCGGCGGAGACGAGGCCGCTGTTTTCATCATGCAGCAACCAGTCGCGGTGTTCACGATAGACACTCGAGGATGGGACGACGAGCAGGGGAGCGAGCCACAGCCCGGCCTTTCGCCCGGTTTCTTTGACGCGGGCAGCCATCCCGTCCATGCCGGAGGGGAACCTGGCGTTCGGTTCCCAGTCGCCGATGCCAATCTGCCAGCCGTCATCAATCTGGAAAATGTCGAAGGGCAGGTCACCAAGGTTGTTCAGGATTTTGAGCAACTGACCTTCGTAGATTTCGGTGTAAAGGCTGTACCACGAACACCAGACGCGGTAGGTGTCCATTGTGCGGCCTTTTCCCAGGCGCTCACTAAGCAGTTCGGCGTAGTGGGCAAATATTTCGTCTTCTTCGCCGGTGGCGATGAACCATTCGTTGGACGAAACGGAATTTTGTCCAACTTCATACCAGCCAGTGAGTATCTGCCCATCGAGCGTGACGTGGCTCTCGAGGTCAAGCGCGCCCACGAAGATCAGTTCGCCGGTGGGGAACTCCACCGCTCCATACCACGAACCATGCGGACGGGTTTTGCGGGCGTAGGCCGGGTCGGTCTGCATCGGGTGCATGATGCTTGGGCGCATCGGTCGGATGGGGCGGCTGGTTTCCACCCAGGCGGTCAGGGACCAGGACTGCCAGCCGGAGTAGAGGTACCGCACGGGTGCGGCGGGCAGGTCCACGGTCAGGATGGACGCAACGGCGATGTGCCCGCCTTTGACATGACGGCAGTCTGTCGCGTTGATGGAAAGGGTCTGGTTTGCGAGGCGGATGTCCATGATTTGTCCTTGCAGGAGGAATGTCTTGCTATTATAATTCAGCCCATCTTTGAAAGGCGAAGATGGGAACGAGTATGCCCCCGTCGCTGTCAGCGAACCTGGAGGTGGTGCGAGCCGGGCCAGCCAAAAGGGCAGAATATCCTCCCGGAGCCGCAATCCGAAATTAGTCTGACCGTCTGATCGCCGACGGAAGATTGAAAGTAAGGGAGCCGTGGTTGTCCAACGTTATCCGGACAGGAGTATACCCTTTCGGTCGTACTCCACTGAGTGCCTGCCTTCGGGCAGGAATCAGGGTGGTACCGCGAGCCTCACGCTCGTCCCTGTTGGGATGAGCGTTTTTCTTTTACGATCAGACCATTTGACTGGCGACTATAAGTCTATTTGATCATTCGACCGGAGACTCTTATGTTCAAACCCATATCCCCAAAACTCGACGTCACCGCCCTGGAAGAGGGCGTCTTGAAGTTCTGGAAGGCGCAGAAGATTTTCGAGAAGACCATCGCGCAGCGTAAAGGCGCGCCGGAATACGTCTTCTTCGAAGGTCCGCCAACAGCCAACGGGTTGCCGGGCGTCCACCACGTGGAGGCGCGCGTCTTCAAGGACCTGTTCCCGCGCTACAAGATCATGAACGGTTTCCACGTCAGCCGTCGCGGCGGCTGGGACACACACGGCTTGCCGGTCGAGATCGCCGTCGAGAAGAAACTCGGCTTCACCAACAAACAGCAGATCGAAGAGTACGGTATCGAGAAGTTCAATGACCTGTGCCGGAAGTCGGTCTTCGATTACATCCAGGAATGGGAAAAACTGACCGACCGCATCGCTTTCTGGGTGGACCTGGGTGACGCCTACGTGACCTACACCAACGACTACATCGAGTCGGTCTGGTGGATTTTGAAGACTTTCTGGGAGCGTGACCTGCTGTTCAAGGGCTACAAGATCGTCCCTTATTGCCCGCGCTGCGGCACGCCGCTCTCGGACCATGAGGTGGCCCAGGGTTATGCCGACGCCACCGACCCGTCGGTCTTTGTCCGCCTTCCCCTTGTGGATAAGCCCGGGACCTCGCTCCTGGTCTGGACGACCACGCCCTGGACACTGCCCGCCAATGTGGCGGTGGCGGCCGGGCCCGAGGTCGAGTACGTGACGGTGGAACGATCCCTCCCCGAAGGCGGGAAGGAAAAACTCATCCTGGCCGAAGCCCTGCTGGAGAAGGTCTTCCGCGGCGAGGAAGCCAAGGTGGTGGAACGCTTCAAAGGTAAGAAATTGAAGGGGACGAAATATCATCCCTTATTCACCTTCATGCCGCTGGAGAAACCGGCGCATTACGTTGTGATGGGCGATTTCGTCACCATCGAGGATGGCACCGGCCTGGTCCACATCGCCCCGGCCTTCGGCGCGGATGACATGGAAGCCTCGAAGCAGTACAACCTGCCCGTGCTGATGACCGTCGGCCCGGACGGCGCGTTCCTGCCCCAGATCACGCCCTGGCGCGGCGTCTTCGTCAAGGAAGCCGACCCGTCCATCACCGCCGACCTGGACAAGCGCGGACTGCTGTATCGGGCTGAAACGTACACCCACACCTATCCCTTCTGCTGGCGCTGCGACACGCCTTTGCTGTACTATGCGCGCGAATCCTGGTACATCCGCACCAGCGCCTTCAAAGACCGGCTGGTGGAACTCAACCGGCAAATCAACTGGGTACCGGAGCACATCCGGGAAGGCCGCTTCGGCAACTGGCTGGAAAACAACATTGACTGGTCGCTTTCCCGCGAACGTTATTGGGGCACGCCGCTCCCGGTCTGGGAATGCCCGGACTGCAAGCACCGCGAGTGCGTCGGCTCGGTGAAGGAACTCTCCGGGAAAGCCGGGAGCGACCTTTCGACCCTCGACCTGCACCGCCCGCACGTGGACAAAGTCACCTGGGCCTGCGCCAAGTGCGGCGGCAAGATGGCGCGCGTCCCTGACCTGATTGATGTCTGGTTCGACTCCGGCTCGATGCCGGTCTCCCAGTGGCACTATCCGTTCGAGAACAAGGAGAAGTTCGAGAGCCAGTTCCCGGCCGATTACATCTGTGAGGCCGTGGATCAGACGCGCGGCTGGTTCTACACCCTGCACGCCATCAGCACCCTGCTCTTCGACAAGCCGAGTTTCAAGAACGTCGTCTGCCTCGGGTTGGTCGTGGACGCCAACGGGCAGAAAATGTCCAAGCATGTCGGTAACGTGATTGACCCGTGGGTGGTGCTCAATGAGTCCGGCGCGGATGCCTTCCGCTGGTACTTCTATACCTCCGCGCCGCCTCAGGCTGAACGCCGTTTCGCACCCAGCATGGTCACGGATGTGGTCAAGAATTTTACGCTGACCTTATGGAACGTCTATTCGTTCTTTGTCACCTATGCCAACCTCGATCAGCCCGACCTGGCAAAGAAGGTCAGACCAGAAAACGATCTGGATAAGTGGCTGCTCTCGTCGTTGAATACCCTTGTCCGTGAGGTGACGAAGGCCTATGAAACGTACGACGTACCCGGCGCGACGCGTCCTCTCGAAGCCTTTGTCGAGGCGCTCTCGACCTGGTACCTGCGCCGCTCCCGCAGGCGTTTCTGGAAGTCTGAATCCGATTCCGATAAACAGGCCGCCTACACCACGCTTTACACTGCGCTGGTGACGCTTGCCAAACTGCTGGCCCCCGCCATGCCTTTCCTGGCGGACGAGATGTACCAGAACCTGGTCCGCTCGGTGGACCCGCGCGCCCCTGAATCCGTTCACCTGGCGAAATGGCCGCAGGTGGACGAATCCCTGATAGACGAGACCCTCAACCGCGAGATGGCGCTGGTGATGAAACTGGTCTCGCTGGGGCATTCCGCCCGCCAGAAGGCCAACCGCAAGGTGCGCCAACCCCTGGCCGAGGCCGCCTTCGCCCTGGGCCGCCCGGAGGAACGCCATGCCGTGGAAACCTACGCCGACCTCATCACCGACGAACTGAACGTCAAGAAAGTCCGC
>JACQYE010000047.1 GCA_016208355.1 Chloroflexota bacterium
CGAATTCGACCTGGTCCTGGGCGCGTCGCAAGGAGACATCGTGTTCGGGGATTTCATCTGGAGCCGGGATTTCGAGAATGCCGTGGTGATTGTCAACCCCGGCGAGAATCCGGCGGAATACACCTGGCCCGCTAAAATCAATTTCTATGACGTCAACGGAAACCTGCTCCAATCCCCGCTCAGCCTCGGCGGACGCTCGGCCATGCTGCTGGTGAAGAACCTTTCAATTTTGCCATAAGAAGAGACCATGTGCCGGTACGCCTTCCACACCTATAAAGAACCGTTTGCGTGTTTCGACTGCCGCAAAGTCTTCAAGCAGACGAGCCGCTGGGAACTTCCTCCCGGCCAACGACCCGAACCCGGGCAGGAGCGGATTGTCCTTTGCCCGCAATGCCGCCAGCCGATGGCAGATATGGGCCATGACTTCAAGGCTCCCAAATCATCGAATATCAAACAATGGGAAAAACTCCGCATCCTGTACGAACATGGTTTCAACTTCTTTTCCTGCGGGTGTTGTGGTCCGGGCTACCGGCCGGCTGAACTGCAGGAGGTCTACACGTTCATCCAGTCCAATCGCCCCAAATCAGACGGGGAGCGTCTCCTCGAGCGGATCATGAAAAAGTGACCGCCGTCCAGGCCCCCAAATGCCAAAACCCTAAGCACTCATTTACAGCGCGTCGTTACAATTTCGTCAACCAGCCCAGGCGCACCCAGCCGGCCGGTTGTTCCAGGCGAGCCCATTCCCCCTGAATCTCCAGCACGACCACACGCTGGTCCTTTGTCAGGCTGTCAATTAACCTGGCCGTTGCCTCATTCGGGAGATTCCGAACCCACAGGTGCGCGCCGAGGAAGATGTACGGCGTCCCGGCGGGGTTTGGATTGAGACCTTCGGGCTGTTCTATGGGTTCGCCGGGGCTGACCTCCCCGAGGCTTTCCATGAAGGAACGCTGGAAAACGCTGACATCGAGTGGTTTGCGTTTCAATCCCAGGATATCCTGGTAGGAGCCCGGCAGGATGCACTTGTCACCCGTGAACTGGTGCCCGACGATGTTCTCTTTCACGATCCCGGTATCCCGGAAAATCGGGTCGTAATCCGGCAGCCATTTCGTGCGCAACTCCTGCCAGGTCATTTTCGTGGCAATGGGGGGCTGTCTCCCCCAGGCCGCGAACCAGATCTTGTAATTGCCCAGCCAGTTTTTCATGGTGGGGGCATAGGAAGTGATGAACCCCCGTCCCGTATATAACCCTGTGACCGGCCACACCTTGACCAGGGCTTCTGCAAATGCCTTACAGTGGCTGTCCAGGGGCAGGGGCTTGAATACCGGGACGTCTTTCCACGCCAGTTTTCCCGCCCGCGCCGCCAGCCATTTGTTCCAATCGCTCCACCATTGCTCCTGGTCGCCCCACAGGGAAAGCACCGGCAGGCCGCTGGACGTCAATGTCCGACCGGCAAAATCCGCCTGGGCGTTGGCGCTCACGAGGGGATCGTCCCACCAATAGGCATGTAAACGGAGGTACTGGGAATGTTTCGCCACCTCCTCGCCATTCTTTTGAAAACGAGGGTCAACCCCCAGTCCGGACCCGGCCTTCAGGATGACGTCGGTCACGCCGCCGTCAATGAGTTCCTGTGGCTTGATATAATAGTCCCAGTGGCTGTGGTCCGTAACGAGCAAACGATCAGTGATCATGGTTGCGGGCATTGGTCATCCTTTCCCCAGGAACAAAAGGCCGGACGAAAACGAAATATTCAGGATTATCTGTGAATAAAATTATTATAGCATAAGAGAACGCCCGGAGATTTTATGCCCCACTTGATGAATAGCAAGCGTAGTTACGACTTCATGTGAAATTTCCTTCCCATGTCCTCCCTCGAACAACTCCTTGACCGCGCCAGAAAGGCCCGCCTCGCTTCCTTCGACGTACCTCACGAGACCGCTCTCCGTCTCTTCAATGGCTTCACCGAAGGCTGGCCGGGGCTGTGCGCGGACCTCTATGCTGCCACCCTGGTGCTCCACAACCTGTCCAACCCGCCGGAGCAGGGTCACGCCGCCGTGCAGGAGGCGCTGGAATTCTACCGGGCAACCCTCCCCTTCCTGCGCGCTGCGCTGGTCAAAACGCGCCACAGTCCATTGCCCGATGCTCGGCGCGGGAAACTGACATTCGGGTCCGCGCCCGACCAGAAGGTGCGCGAGCACGGCGTCTGGTACGCGCTCGACCTGACGATGAACCAGGATGCCAGTTTTTATCTGGATACACGCAACCTGCGGGAATGGGCCATCCGGAACCTGCGTGGCAAATCCCTGCTGAACGCCTTTGCCTACACCGGCAGTCTCGGCGCAGCGGCCATGGCCGGAGGCGCCAGCCGCGTCGTCCACCTGGACCTGAACCGGGAATTCCTCAACCTCGCCAAAACCACCTACACACTCAACGGCTTCCCCATTCACAAAGCAGACTTTATTGCCGGGGATTTCTTCGCGCAGGTCAGCCGGATGAAACGCGCCGGGGATCATTTCGACTGCGTCTTCCTCGACCCGCCCTTCTTTGCGACCACCCCTCGCGGCCGCCTGGACCTGAACACGGACAGCGCCAGGTTGATCAACAAAGTCCGCCCACTGGTGGCAGACGGCGGCTGGCTGGTGGCGGTCAACAACGCCCTGTACGTCAGCGGGAGGGAGTACCTGTCCGCGCTGGAGGCGCTCTGCGCGGACGGTTATCTCGGCATCGTTGACCTGATCCCGGTCCCCGAGGATTTCACCGGCTACGAGGGGACGCGCCTCGGCAATCCGGTCACGAACCCGAGTCCGTTCAACCATTCGACGAAGATCGCCGTGCTGGAAGTGCGGCGGAAAACAACCTGATGGCATAGTCCTTTCGGGGAGGCTTGAAAATCATTCCCAAATCGTTATAATGATTCATAGTTGTAGAGGCCGGCTGTATCTACGGCACATCCTCATACTCGGCCTGATCATCGGAGGGATAACTTTTCGCCAGAGGAGGCTGCCATGAAATCCAAGTGCGCGATGATCGCCGTCATCACAGCATTGATTGGTTCCATCCTGTCGTGTAATATACCGGTTCCATCCGAAGGTCAGGAACTCCCATCGGGTGAGGAAGACATCAACCTCCCGCCTTGGGGGCCAGTGGGAGTTTGGACGAATTGCACAAATGGGGTTTATGGAGGCATAATCAATGCCCTGGCTGTTTCCCCGAACTATGGCGAAGATCACACCGTCTTCGCGGCCACATACGGGGCGGGGGTATTCAAATCCACCGATGAGGGCAATACCTGGCAGGAAGCCAACAATGGTATATGGATCAAACTAACCAGGACACTTGCCATCTCACCGAATTTCGCCACCGATCATACGATTTTTGTGGGGGGAGAACATATTGGGGTTAATATTTCCACTGATGGTGGCGCTTCCTGGACGGAAAAAAATGAAGGAATTTCGGTCAAACACATCGCCGCGCTTGTCATCTCCCCAAATTATTCGGATGATCAAACCCTATTCGCCGGATCTCACAACGATGGAATATACAAGTCCGTGGACGCGGGTACATCCTGGGTTCTGTTGAATACCGGCCTGGGAGACCTGCACATCGCCTCCCTGGGGATCTCGCCCGCTTTCCCAGACGATAAAACCGTCTTCGCAGCGACCAAAGCAGGCCTCTACCGTTCCACAGACGGCGGCGAATCGTGGCAGATCATGAACAACGAGATTGCCACAGCGGAATTTCGATCTATCGCGCTCTCGCCCGACTTTGCCAGGGACGATACGCTTCTTGCCGGGACCGGCGGCGGAGGCATCTTCGTCTCGACCGACCGAGGCGAAACCTGGACCCCCTCCGGGCCGCCAGGCACGTACATCAACGCCCTGCTAATGCTGCCGGACGGCCGCACGTTCTTCGCCGGGGAGGGCAGCATCGGCATCTTCAAGTCCACCGACGGCGGCGGGACGTGGAACGGCTCTGACAGCGGGATGGGAGCCAACCGCCAGATGGTCAGCCTGGCTGCTGCGCCGGATGGCACCCTGTTTGCTGGTCTATATGGGGACGGAGTCTATAAATCCATTGATGGGGGAATTACGTGGAATAATTCCAGCACTGGCATCACCAATATATATGCCTATGCGACTGTTGCTTCCCCTGACTTCGAGACAGACCAGATTGTGTTCACCGGAACCGATTACCTGGGTGTAATGAAATCTACCACCGGGGGGAGAACCTGGGAAAGACCCGGAAACAGTCACGAGGTCCCATTTGTCCTCTCGTTGGCAATATCGCCAGGTTATAAACAAGATCGCACTGTCTTTGCTGCCACCATGAACAGTGGAATCTTCAAATCCACAGATGGGGGGATCACCTGGGTGGCGGCCAACACCGGGCTGGCAGACAATTGGTTTGATTCGATTGCCCTTTCCCCGGATTTCTCGAACGACCAGATACTCCTGGCAGGTTCATACAGGGGGGTTATTTACCGATCCACTGACGGTGGGAACACCTGGGTGGATTTGATGGCAGGATTGCCGGAGAACCCGGTCCATGACATTGCTTTCTCACCGGATTATGATAACGATCAAACGATATTTGCGGGAAGTTTCACAGGCGGCATCTATGTTTCCACGGATGGAGGCGATACCTGGCAGACCACCAATGCAGGTCTTCCCGGGCTGTCCGTCTTATCTATTGCTATTTCTCCTGATTTTCGCAGCGATCAAACCATGTTCCTTGGAGAAAGTAACAACGGTGTCTTCAAGTCCACAGATGGTGGAATTTCCTGGGCCGCTTCCAATAACGGACTCTCTCCCTATTATCCTTACTACATGATAGAACTTTCCCCCAATTTCCCAGAAGACAATATGATGTATGCGGCTTTGATGGATGTATACCAATCTGGCGACGGTGGTTCAACCTGGTCTCAACTTGGATCTCTTCTCTGGAGCCGGAATGTGGCCTCCCTGGAAGCCTCTCCCGATGGACAGGTTCTCTATGCTGCCACGGATGGGGAAGGGATTTTCTGCATGAAATTGCGATAAGTACCTGACAGATAATCAAGTCATATTACAGTCTATGCGAGGAGACTATGAGAAGTAGACTAACCCTACTACATGGCATTGTTGCCATCCTGATGTTGTTGTCAGCATGCGGCGGACAACCGCCGCCCACGGCAGATTTCATCATCTTCACCGCCGAGCGAACGAGCATCCAGGCCGGTGAATGCACCATCCTGCATTGGGAAGTAACAGATGGCTTCGGTGTAACTCTCAATGCCCAGCCGGTGGACAAGGCTGGGCAGATGGAAGTCTGTCCAACAGAAACTCGCGGCTACGAACTGGCCGTGGACATGGGCACGCACATCGAGACGCGGGGTGTCGAGATCACTGTCAGCGGCGAAGGGCAGGCTGGTGGTCCGACCCCGCTCCCGAGCGGGATGCCCGAGTCCGAACCGGGAATCTGGGTGCGGCTGGGCGGTCCTCCCGGCGGACTGGGCTACGACATCCGTTATAACTTTGGCAATCCAAACATCTGGTACGTTACTGACACCGGAGCGGGTGTACATATTAGCACCGACAACGGCCTGACCTGGACGCCAAGCAACAACGGCATCCCGTCCGCCACACTCAATGATTACCCTCCCATTTTCAGCCTGACGGTTGACCCCATCAACCCGCAAATCCTCTGGGCGGGCACACTCGACACCGGGCACATCTACAAGTCCACTGACGGCGGCCAATCCTGGGAACAGCGCGACAATGGCATCGGTGCAGGAATCGAATACCAAATTCTTTCCTTCCGCGGCTTCACCGTTGATCCGCGCGCCTCGGATATCGTCTACGCCATGGGCGAGGCGACCCTCGAAAATACAGAGGATCCTCAAGGTCTACGCCAGAGAGTCGGCGGAGTCATCTACAAAACCACGGACGGTGGGGAGAACTGGGAACTATTCTGGTATGGGGGCGAATATTCCAGCCTGACCCGTTATATGTGGATAAACCCAGCCAACCCGGATGTCATGTACGTCTCCACCGGCATTTTCGACCGTTATGCCGTTGGCGGACCTCTGCCGCAAATCTTCTCCTGGGAAGGCGGACTGGGGGTGCTCAAGACCACTGACGGGGGAAAGACCTGGCGCACTCTCGGCGTGGAAAATGGTCTGCGCATGTTGTATATCGGCAGTCTCTACATGCACCCGGAAAATCCCGACATCCTGCTCGCTGCCGCCGGTCACCTGATCGATGGGAGTGTGATTGACGAGTGGGCAGGCACGGGCGAACCGATCAGCGCGGGCATCTATCGCACCACCGATGGCGGCGAACACTGGACGCAAACATTGATCCCTGATTCCTGGGAGACCTTTACGGCAGTGGAACTGTGCGAATCCGATCCAAATATCGGATATGCAGGAAGCGAGACTGCCATCTACCTCACGCAGGATTCCGGTCAGACCTGGTTGCTGGTTTCCGGCGAAGACCGCATGTGGGGACCGCCGGGTGTGGAAGCCGGCTGGCCGATTGACTTGCAGTGCGATCCGCGCGACCCGGCGCGCATCTTTGCCAACAATTACAACGGCGGCAATTTCCTGAGTGAAGACTACGGGTATACCTGGGTCAACGCCAGCGACGGCTACAGCGGGGCGATTGTGTTCCGCGTCGCTGTGGACTCTACCAACCCGGCGCGTGTCTATGCTGCCGGGCGCAGCGGTATCTGGCGCAGCGATGACGGCGGCGGTCACTGGACAGGTGTCTATTTCCCGCCTACCGGGAACGATGAGAGTGGTTTCAAGATCGAGGACGGCGGCGCACGCGGCATCGAATGGACTTTCGTGGCCGTGGACCCATCGCAGCCGGACCATATCCTGGGCGGGCACGTCCCCCTTCTGGAATCATCCGATGGAGGATTTTCGTGGCAACTGAATTTGCCGTCAGAAGAATTATCGAATAGTGTAACGATCAGCGCGGCTGTTTTTGCTCCATCCAATCCTCTGGTTGTCTACATCGGCTTGGCAGGCGATGGCTGTATCCGTTTCCACGAAAATGCACCCTGCAATTCTGGAGATGGCGTGGCGATCTCCCAGGATGGCGGGACGACCTGGCAGGATATTTCCGGAAGTGTACTCGAAGGAGTGGCTGTCTTCGACCTCGATGTGGATCCCGATAGTCCCCAAGTCGTCTACGCTGCTGCCGAGACAGGGCTTTACCGCACCACTGATGGCGGTTCCACCTGGACACTCATGCAAGGCCTGCCAGAGGGCATTCGCGTCCGCACCGTGGCTGTTGATCCCTCCAACGGGCAACATATTCTTACCGCCGTGGACCAGCGAGGCGTTTTCAGTAGCAGCAACGGCGGCCAAACCTGGGCGGAAAACATTTCTGGCCTCGAAGCAAACAACTCGATCCACGACATCGAATTCGACCCCGCCGACTCGAACAACGTTTACCTGAGCGATGCCCGCTCGGGAGTCTATCGCTCGGATGATGGAGGTGCGACCTGGCTCAAGATGAACACCGGTCTCACCAATCGGTATACCCTCGATCTGGCAATCTCGACCGACGGGAAATACCTATACGTCGCCACGCATGGCGGAGGCGTCTTCCGGATGTTCATGCCAAGCCAGGGAAGGTGAGTGCCATCGTGGTGGACCCGGTCAATTTGCAAGTGGTCTATGCTGGGACGCTGAAGCGTGCTTTACGCCACGACCGACGGCGCGGGCGTCATCCGTCTCGACCTGAACGGACAACCGCCGCAACCTGCGTCAACCCCGACCTCCGAGGCCGCGACCACGGCCACCGCTCCCTCGCCCGACATGCCCACGGCCATACCAGCCAGCGAGCCTGGCATTTGCGGTGGCGCGGCAATGATCCCGATGGCATTGCTGGGACTGGGCTGGTATCGGGCATCAAGAAAGCGAGTTGGAAATGAACCGCTTCGTGATCCGGACCGGCGCAGGCCTACTTTTGGTAGCGTTTCTGTTTGCCTGCATGCCTCGATCCACACCGACTGCCAGTCTCACGCCTTTGTCTCCAACGGCCTCACCCTCCGCTTCAGCGCAGCCTATTGTCATCCTGAGTGATGATGGGGACGGTTTGCGGCTGGTCTCCACGCCGGAGGAGATCACCCTCACGGTGGGTCACGTCGCCTACCTGCCAGTCGAGATTCAAAGCCAGCATCGCCCAGTAACGGTCCACGCCCAGACCCTCATTCACACATTCGTCAACGACCTGACGCCCGCCGAGCCCGGCGCATCCCCCGCTTACGAAGTCGCTCTGTTGGAAGCGGGACAGTCCGAGCTCAAACTCCAGACCTTGCGCATGCGCCCGCACGAACTGACGTTGACTTTTACCGCCGGGGAGAGCGCCGTAACCGTCAGCCTCGTCTTGCAGCCCGCCATCCAGCCGCACACGCCGCTTTTTGGAACATTTTATGTACCCAACAGGATGACCCCTCCGTACGAACTCGTCTATGGCCCGGATTGCGGCGCCTGCCCCACAACGTCCGGCGACCCGCCCGGCTCCACCCGCGACCGCACCTGCTACCGCGACCTGGCTGATTCCTGCCGCTGTCATTATTACCAGTGGGTCTATGACGCCGACGCCGACGAGCGCGCCCGCGCCAGCGCCCCACAGATGCAGGTCTTCGCCACGCAATTCCTGCGCAACACCTGGGCTGTGTGGGGCAACACCGAGGTCGAGCCGGGAAATTACCTGTGGAGCGCGCTGGATTGGGTCTACACCAGAACAAACCTGTCTTCGCTGGAGCAGGATTGTTCCCCACTGATGAGCGATGTCATGTACGGCGCGCATGGCTGGTTTTCCTGCCCAGAATATGCCAACCCCGATGGTTCCAACGGATTCTACGATGTGGATAACACTTTCATGTTGGAACACTTCCGCGCCTATATGCGCGCCCTGAACACGCGTTATGCAGCCGAACTGCGCTTCATCGAAATGGGCAACGAACCGGCGGCTGAATTCTATCTCTGTCCATGCAGCGCGCCCCTGGATATTGCATGTGACGCCTCCAGCGGCCCCAACCAGCCGGTTTGCGAGGACGGACCCGGCTCACCCGAGTTCGCAGCAGTCTATGGCGACCTGCTTTTCACAGCGGCCGATATCGCCGCCGAAGAAATGGCTGCGATTAATCCTCATGCTCTCGTGATCACCGGCGCGCTGGAAATGGTACCCACGCGCGATACCCACCTGACAGCCACAACCGAATACCTCATCCAACAAGGACTGCTGGAAAATGACAATGTGGCTGTCGGCATTCACCAATATCCTTATTTCTACCCGCCTCCTTGGCTGAGTGACGAAAATGGCAGTTGGCTCAACTGCGGTTATTACCAGCCCGGACAGGATATCTTCTGGCTGCCGGATGGCTGCGAGACCGCTCCGCCGCTCTCGGGCGATTTCGCATTTCCCAGCAGAACCACACCTGAAAAGACCTTCACCGCCCGCGACCTGTGGCAGAAACAGGATGAGCGCGTTGACCTTTCCGGCCTGCTGCACGACGCCGAGGCGCTTGGCGTCGTGGATGAAATCTATTTCTTCGACACCGAATTGCACGCCGGGTTCCACGACAGCGACCCGACCACCAGCCCGGCGCGCGAAGCCCTGGCCGGACTGCGCATCGCGGCTATTAATTCCCACCAACGCGTCATCGGCACGGAATTCATTTTTGCGCCCGGCGACCCGGCTGTGTACAACCTGCTGGTCAAGAACCTGTCGGGCGCAGCGTCCATCTACGCCTGGGACGCGCCCCTGATGGATGCCGACTACTCCGGCATTGTGTACAAACTCTTCACGCGCGGGGATGAAGATATCCTCGCCATCTGGAGCAATGCCGAGGCTGCCCAATGGTTGGTTTTTTCACTTCATGAAAATTCCACCCAATTCAAGCAGGTCACCCTGACCACTTTCCGCCCGGCCGGCGAGGCGGGCGGTGAACTTAGCGCCAGCATCGTGGTGGATGTCACCCCGCCCGCTGCCATCCAGGTCCACCCGATCGAGGAATTTCATTTCCTTTCAGTCATCAGCGACCGGCCGGGCTTCGGCTGGCTGGCAGACATTTCGGTCGCCATCGAACCTCCGCCGGCTGTGACGGCTCCACCCACATCGTGATAAAGTTTGCAACCGTAAGTTACAAAATATGAAAAGACAACTGTTCCTCATTCCTCTGGGGACAGCATCCCTCCTGCTGGCAGTGCTGTTTGGCTGCACAGGGACGCCTTTGCCAAGCGGGCCATCAATCAGTGGACATGTGATTGATGAAGATGGTGAACCGGTTGGTGGGGCAATCGTGCGCGTGAAAGCCACGGACCTGGCAGCGGTCACCGATGTCGGGGGACGTTTCACCCTTCCGGCAGTCCCGGCTGGCGCGCCGGTCTTCGTCACCGCCTGGAAATCCGGCTACTATATCAACGGCGTCGCGGACATGCAGCCCGGCACAACGGATGTGGAAATCGTCCTAACTGCCCACCACACCACTGACAATCCTGATTATGTCTGGCTGCCCTCCACTTATCACGAAGGTCAGGGCGAGAACCAGGGTTGCGCCCAATGCCATAGCAATGTTGGGAGCGACCTGGCATTCACGCTCCCGGTGGATGAATGGCTGCTGGATGCCCATTCGCAATCCGCCGTCAACCCGCGCTTCCTCGCCATGTATTTCGGCACAGATGTGGACGGCCACCGGAGCCCGTTGACGCGCTATGGTTACAGCCGTGACTATGGACGTTTTCCGCTACGACCCGACCTTACACAGCCTTATTACGGTCCCGGTTACAAACTGGACTTCCCCGATACTGCCGGAAACTGCGCGGCATGCCACCTGCCGGCCGCGGCCATTGATGACGCATACGGGATTGACCCGGCAACCGTCAGCGGTGTGGAAGCGGAAGGCATCCCCTGTGACTTCTGCCACAAGGTCTGGGATGTGGGCCTCGATCCAAACTCGGATCTCCCCTATCCCAACATGCCCGGCGTGCTGTCCTTCGAGTTCCGCCGCCCGCCCGAGGAACATCAATTCTTTGCCGGGCCACTCGACGACGTAGCACCCGGTGAAGACACCTATTCCCCCGTACAGCAACAGAGTCGGTTCTGCGCGCCCTGTCATTTCGGGATCTTCTGGGATACGACCATTTATAATTCTTTTGGCGAATGGATGGAAAGTTCCTACAGCGACTCGGAAACAGGGAGAACCTGCCAGGACTGTCACATGCCACACACGGATGCAGTTTACTTTGCCATCCCGGATGCTGGTGCTGTAGAACGCGACCCTGAATCCATTTTTAGCCACCGCATGCCCGGCGCGTCGGACGAGACTCTGCTCCGGAACGCGGTAACGATGAGCGTAGATGCCTCCCGCACGGGGGAGGAGATCATCGTGACTGTGACCATCGTCAATGACCAGACCGGGCATCACGTCCCGACTGACTCGCCTCTGCGGCAGATGATCCTGCTGGTCGAAGTCCACGACTGGCAAGGACAATCCCTCGTTTTGCAGAACGGGCTGACGGTTCCAGAATGGGTCGGGGTCGGTGACCCATCCCTGGGTTATTACGCGGGTTTACCTGGCAAAGGGTTTGCCAAAATCCTGATGGAAATGTGGACTGAAGTCACCCCCACCGGCGCGTACTGGAATCCGACGCGCGTCATCAGCGACAACCGTCTCGCGGCGTTCGAATCGGATACCAGCACCTATGTCTTTGAGACTTCCGAGGTCTCGGAGACTTCAGAAGTCTCCGTTCACGTCACTCTGCTCTTTCGCCGCGCTTTCATTGAACTGATGGACCAAAAAGGCTGGGATGTGCCGGATATTGTCATGGAAGAACAAACAATCATACTCCCCTGAATTATTCCCAACCATCACCTACCCAGGCCCGAGAAAGATAGCGGAGACTGTTCGACTTGGCAGTCTCAGCAAAATCACATATTATCACGGATGGCTTCGATGCCACAGGATTTTCTAGATCATCTCGGCATAGTGGCAGGCAACAAAATGACCAGGGCGGAGTTCGCGTAAGGTCGGTTCGTCCACGGTGCAGTTAGCTTGGGCTAGCGGGCAGCGGGGGTTGAAATGGCAACCGGGTGGCGGATTGATTGCGCTCGGGATTTCGCCCGCCGGCATCGGTTCGGTGCGCCTGTGGAGGGGGTCGGGGACCGGAACCGCTTCGACGAGGGCGCGCGTATACGATCTCACATATCTTTCCCAGGTACATAATGGCAATCCGGTCACAGACGTACTTGGCCGTGGCCAGGTCATGGGTGATGAAGAGATAGGTCAGATCGAATTCTTCCTTCAGTTTCATCATTAAATCGAGCAGGAGCGCCCGCACGGAAACATCCGCCATGGCAATAGGTTCATCGGCCACGATCAATGCCGGATTGGTCACCAACGCCCGCGCCAGGACAATGCGCTGGCGCTGTCCACCTGAAATCTGGTGCGGGAAAAGTTCGTAATATACCTGCGGCGGGGTCAGTCCAACAGCCTGGAGGATTTCAAGCGTCCTATTGCGCTGTTCCTCCTTCGACAGGTTGGGCATGTGAATGCTCACCGGATGCTGAACAGCCTGTCCGATGGTCATGCGTGGATTGAGCGAGGCAAGAGGATCCTGGAATACAAGTTGCATTCGGGCGCGCAAGCGGCGCATTTCCTCTTCGGGCAACTTGCAGATATCAACGTCGTCAAAGAAAACGCTGCCTGAGGTGGGTTCGTAGAGGCGCAAAACCAGTCTCCCCACTGTGGATTTCCCGGAACCGCTTTCCCCAGCCAGGCCAAAAACTTCGCCTTTTTTGATGGAAAAACTGATCCCATCAACAGCCTTCACGGAAGGAACATGTCCGCGGCTGAGCAGCGAAGCGATAAAGCCGCTCTGGATGGGAAAATGCTTGCGAACGTTTTCAAGACGCACCAGGGCATCGGCTACAAACGTTTCTTTCTTAATAGAGACTACCTGTTCAGATATTTCAGCCATTTTTTGTCTCCGCTTTTACGGCGGTTGGGTGATAAAGCCAGCAGGCGGCGAAATGATCGCCGTTCACCGATTCGAACTCTGGAGATTTGTCCCGGCAAATGTCCATCGCAAAAGGACAACGCGTATGGAACCGGCAACCTACTGGAGGATACAAAAGGTTGGGCGGCATGCCTTCCATTTTATAAAGACTTGCATCATCCAGTTGAATATTCGGGACCGAGCGCAACAATCCCTGGGTATAGGGATGTTTCGGGGAAGCGAAGATGTCCCTAACATCGCCTATCTCCACAATGCGCGCAGCATACATGACCGCCACCCGGTCTGCGACTTCGGCCACCACGCCGATATTGTGCGTTATAAGCAGGATGGTCAGACCGAATTCCTGGCGAAGTTCGCGCAACAAGTCGAGGAATTTCGCTTCAACGATAACGTCGAGGGAAGTGGTCGGCTCGTCGGCAATTACCAGTTTGGCCCTGAGAGCCAACGCCAGCGAGATCATCACACGCTGCCGCATCCCGCCGGACATCTGGTGAGGATATTCCTTCAATCGCTCACTGCGGATGCCCAATTTCTCCGCGATCTCCGCTGCGCGAACACTCGCAGCTTCTTTCGTCGTCCCGGGCTCGTGGGTCTGGATCGTCTCCACCAGGTGCTCGACAATGCGCTGCACCGGGTTGAGCGAAGTCATCGGGTCCTGGAAAACCATCCCGATCTCCGCACCCCGTACAGCACACATCCCTTCCTCGGATAACTGCATCAGATCACGGCCATCGAAGATCAACTCTCCGCCGGCGATACGCGCCGGGGTACGGTGCAGACGCATGAGCGCCTTACCAAGGGTGGATTTCCCGCAGCCCGATTCTCCAACCAGACCCAGAATCTCCTCGCGGCGGATGTCGAATGAGACATCATCCGCGGCTTTTACTACACCGGCGCGTGTATTGTATTCAACAGTCAAATTACGGACAGAAAAAAGGGATTCAGCAGGCATCAGCGCTCCCGTAACTTGGGGTTATAGATTTCCATCAACCCCTCCCCCATCATGGTAAAGGCTAGAACCACCAGCATGATGGCAATACCCGGATATGTAATCAACCACCATGCAGTCTGGATGAACCGCTGGCCGCGCGCCAGGTCAATGCCCCAGTCTGCAATCGTCGGAGGCATACCCAACCCAAGGAACGAAAGGCCGGCACCGGTCAGGATCGCATCGGCCACATTGACCGAGAAGATGATCGCGATGGAGGGGATCACATTGGGATAAATATAGCGCCACAAGATTTCCCACCGGCGGGCGCCAATGCTCCTGGCCGCTTCGACATACACTTCCTCTTTCACTGTGAGAGTTTGGCCGCGCACGATGCGATAATAGGTGGGTACGTAAAGTACAGCAATGGCAATGATCACGTTGTACATGCTGGGACCAAGGACCGCAGTGATGGCAATCGCCAGGATCAACCCGGGGAAAGCGTACAGGCTGTCCATCAGGAGGCTGAGCAAGCGGTCGAAGGTCCCGCCAACATAACCTGCCAGGAGACCAAGTGGTAAACCAATCAACAATGAAATTATCGAAGAACTGAAACCAACGATCAAGGCGACACGTGTGCCCCAGATGAGACGGCTGAAAACATCCTGACCGATGTCGTTGGTACCCATGGTGAAACCACCGGCTGCGGCTGTCTCACCGGTGATAGAGTCCCCGGTACGCAGGTTGGGATAATCAGAGGCATATTTCTCGAATTCGTGCAAGTCCACCACCGCGGCCTGGACAGCACCCGAATCAACAGCCTCCAACAAATCTTTGATTTCCGCAAAGCGCTCGATGCGCGGCCGCAGGCGCAGTCCATTACCCTCGCTGACCAACTGGTCATCCACCTCCTGTGCATGTTCACGCAAAGCAGTGGCTGTCGGACCGCCCATTATCACACCCACAGCGGGACGATCTACGTTATTAGGGACAGCTAGGTCAAGCAAGGTTTGGATGGAAGAATCGGAGCGCACTAATAAGACTGGCACCACCGGGTAAGCCCCGGGAGCCAGGAAACTGGTGCCAACAATCTCATCAGGAGCGTAGGGTGCCAGCAGTCCTGGAAAAAAGGCCACAAAAATGAAACCGAGCACCATGATGGCTGAAATCGCGACGAACCACCAGTCTGCACCGTACCATTTTCGAGCCATGAACAGACGGCGAACTAAACCCACCTTTTGCAGGTCGTTTTTCCAGGTCTCGGTTTCCAGTTCAGGTTGGACGTTTTTTTCATCGGTGTAGGGCATGTTAATACCTCACCCGCGGATCGAGTAATGAATAGATCATGTCCACCGCCAGGCTGATGAGGGCAACCAGCAAAGCAAACATGGCAATGACGCTTTGCACAGCGGTGTAATCGCGGGTAGAGATCCTCTGTACTAGATACCCACCCATGCCTGGCCAGTTGAAGATGGTCTCTGTCAATACTGCTCCAGCAAGTAAAATGGCCACCTGCAGACCAATCAGTGTAATGACGGGGATCATGGCATTCTTAAGGGCATGGCCATAGACCACTACACGTTCCCGGATACCTCGCGCCCGAGCCGCCGCGATGTAATCGGCCTGCAGGGTCTCGATGACATTGATGCGTGTCATGCGCACAAAGACGCCTGACAAGATCAAGCCCAAAGTGACGGTAGGCAGAACCAGATGTTGAATTGCAGACCACAATGCAGGCCAGTTCCCGCTAATCAGCGAATCGATCACATATAAATTGGTGACCGGATGCAGGGTGGTGCGGACGATCGGGTCAATCCGGCCGGCCACGGGCAACAAATTGAGTTGAATACCAAATAATAATTGCAACATTAACCCAAACCAAAATATGGGCAGGGAATAGATGACCACCGAATAGACCCGCAAAGAGTAATCTGCAACAGCCTTACGTTTGGAGGCTGCCACGGCGCCACCGATGATGCCAATCGAGAGTGCAAGGGCGGAAGCAGGGACGATTAATTCAATGGTGGCCGGGAAACGCTCGCTCATTTCGTCAATGATCGGGCGATGACCCCCCACCATGGAATTACCGAAATTCAATGTGATGATATCTTTCAAAAAGATGCCATATTGAACAATCAACGGCTTGTCCAAACCGAGTGTTTGCCGCATATGCTCTACTTGCTCAGCGGTCCCACGCGGACCCAGGGCAGATCGAACCGGATCGCCGGGCAGAACCCGCATGATGAAAAAGACCAGGGAGGCGAGGATAAAGATCATCGGCAAGGTCAAGCCGATACGAGTCAATATGTACCTGCGCAGGCCCATCGAGCCCCTGATGAAAACATACAGGAGCATAACCAGTGATGGAATGCCAATAATTAGTAGGATGAAGGAAATTGGGGACATGTAAGTTTGAATTAAACGCTGGGGGGCAGGGTTTTCCTGCCCCCCAGCGTTTTCGTTGATGGTTATGGTGTCTTGGTCAGGGTGGAGTAATTGAACTCTAGGTTCGTAGCGATATTCAGGGTTTCAACTGCTCCATAGGCATCCGAACCGTGGATATTAGGCCGGTAGGTGATGTGTTCTGCCAGGATGATGATTGGCACAGTCACAACCAGGTCGGCGTAGATCTCCTGGGCCTGTTCATAGAGGGCCGTACGAGCAGCGATATCTGTCTCGACATCTGCCTGGGTAAGCAAGTCAACCAGCTGCTGGGCCTTGTCGTTGATCGGCTCCCCATAATCACTGCCTACCGCCGCCAGGGCGACATTGGTACCCAGACCGCCGTTATACACAAAGGGATCCATATAGTTGGATGGGTCGGGATAGTCATAGAACCAACCCAAAACACCGGCCTGGTAGGATTCCCCGCCAGTCAGAGCAGTCGCGTAAGTGCTCCATTCCTGAGCCTTCAGCTCCACTGTGAAATTGGCGGCTTCCAGCTGCTGCTTGATCAATTCCATCCAGGCAGCCGTGGCAGCGCCGTAGTGGTCAGGAGGATACCAAAGTTCGATGGCGCACTTGTTATTCTCGTCGTAGCCGGAAGCAGCCAGGAACTCGTTGGCGGCCGTAATGTCGGGCGACTGGTACATGGTGTCGAACGCATCGCTCGCGCCCAGGAATCCGGGCGGGTTCATCGAGTACAGCGGTGTCGCAGCGCCCTTATAGACGGTGTCCACGATGGCGTCACGGTCAATGGTGGCAGCAAAAGCTTTGACCACGTTGGGATCATCCATGGGAGGCAGGGTATGGTTGATGATCAGGTAGCGGATGAAACCGCCCGCGATGTCGCCAACCGTCAGATCGGAGACGCCACGCAGTTGATCAATCAACTCGGGATCCAAGAACCGCCAGGCAATATCAATCTCGCCATTCTGGACAGCCAGGGATAGAGTCTGCGGATCGGAGAAGTAGCGGATGATGATCTGATCCACCTGAGGCGTGCGTTCACCCGTGTAATAGGGGTTGGGCTCCAGCACGAGTTGTTCGTTCTGGGTGTACTGGCTGATAAACCAGGGGCCAACACCGTAAATGGGAGCCTCGGGGAAGAGCACGCATTCTTCGAGCGGGAATTTGTCCGGGTGAGAAGGCAAATAAGGAGCGGTGGCCAGGACCTGCGGGAAGTAGCCAATCGGCGCCTTAAGTTGGAAGACCAGAGTGCTGTCATCCGGGGCGGTGATGCTTTCCACGTATGGGATCGCCAGGGCGTCTGCCACATCATTCGGGCAGGAGGGCCCAATGGTCAGCAGACGGTTGAGTTGCGCTGCGAACATCGGGGCGGTCAACTCCAGGCCATCACCGAACTTGATGCCATCTTTCAGCGTCAGAGTGTAGGTAAGCCCGTCTTCCGAGACCTCGGGCATGCCGGTCGCCAGGCCGGGGACGAGTTCGTCTGCGGAGCCTGGTTTCCAAACCAGTAAGCCTTCACCAGTGTTCTTGATCAATTCCCAGTCATGGGTGGCATAAGCATCCGCCGGGTCTAGACTGGCAATTTGATCGGTCACGCCGATGATGATGGTTACTTTTCCGCCTCCAGACGGCTGGCAGGCTGATAGGACCAACACACCGGCTACAACAACGGTCAGAAGAATTTGTAACTTTTTCACGGTTCTCCTCCAAAACAGGAATAGGGATTCGGATAGAGTCTTACCAGAAAGAGCTAATTATTTTTCTCCGCGATAGCGCTCACCTCCTTTCAGCCTTGTCAACCGGCTTGTGAAAACCGGTTTTTTCAAAGAAAATTGGTGGAACACGATCCGCGATTTTCTTGGATGGTTACGCCGCTATTATAACACCTGGGTTGAATGACTGTTGTCAAAGAATTTCTGGGCTCCTTGGAAATGGCAGTAACATACTGTGAGACATGCTCCTCTTCAGAAAGTAGGTCTCTGATCCGCCCCCACCTTTTATCATTCCCTCCGGACCGTTGTCAATTCTTCATACACACGCACGATCTGCTGTGCGATTTTTTCCCAGTCGTATTCCTGGGCGTACTTGGACGCGTTCTGCCCCAGAGTCCGGCGCAATTCGGCGTCGCCCAGCAGGGCGGACAGTTTTTCGCACAACGCATCGTGGTCCTCCGCCGGGACAGTATATCCGGTCACGCCGTTCTGCACCAGAAAAGCCAGGCCGCCCACCTGTGATGCAATGACTGGGGTTCCGCAGGCCATGGCTTCCAACGCTACCATGCCGAAAGACTCGTAATGCGAGGGCATCACCAGGACTTCAGCGGCTGAGTAGTAATACGGCAGGGTATCCTGTCCACGCTTTCCGAGGAATGCCACCATCTTTCCCACACACAGGTCATCGCACAACTGCTGGACGCGCGCCATCTCGGTGGTGATCGCTTCTGGCGAGGCATCCGGGTCGCCGCCGATGACGGCAAGATGTACCGGCTCCTGGAAGTCCGTAAGCCGCAGGCAGGAAACGGCCCGGATGAGCGTGTCCAGCCCTTTGAGCGGTTCGATACGCCCGACGAACAGGATCATGCGGTCCTCCGGTTTCAGGCCGATGAACTGACGTGCCTCGTCCGCCGGGATGGGGTAGAAGTGGCAAGTATCCACGCCGGGCGGGATAACAGATATCTTACGCGCTTCCGCCTTGTAGAGCCACTCCAATTGTGCCCGCTCGGCCAGGGTAGCGGCGATGATACGGTCAGCGCGGCGCAGCACCTGGCGCTCGCCGTCCAACCGGTAATTACCTTCGCGCTCCTCGTCGCTGCGGGCCACACGGTTCTTCATCTCCCCCAGCGTATGGAACATTTGCAGGATGGGCGTAGCAGGCCACAGGTCCGCAAGCGAACCGGCTGCGATGCCCGACATCCAGTAATGGCTGTGGATCAAGTCGTAGTGTATCCCCTTCTCTTCGGCAAAGCGGCGGACGCCGTCCACAAACTCCGGGATATGTTCCGCCAATTGCTTTTTCGGGAGCGGGACCTCGGGTCCGGCAGGCACGTGGACAACGCGGTTGCCAAACCCCAGGTCGTGCAGTACGTGAGGCACATGCTCGTCCTGTGAGCGGGTAAAAACATCCACGTGTATGCCCATGCGGCCGAGCGTTGTCGTCAGGTCACGCACGTAGACATTCATGCCACCGGTATCCTTGCCGCCCAGAGTGGCAAGCGGGCAGGTGTGATAGGAAAGCATGGCGATGTTCATCGTATAAAGTATAACATGTGCCCGCCACCTTGAAGGTGGCGGGCACCTATAGTATAATCCCGCCGCCGTAGGACAAAATGGATTTGTCCAACCGCCACCATAGCTCAGTCGGTAGAGCAGACGTTTCGTAAACGCCAGGTCAAGAGTTCGAATCTCTTTGGTGGCTCAACCCTCTCCCCCGTCCTTCGGACAGGGGAGGTTTACTATATTATTCCTTCACCATTCGAAAATTTTATCCAACTCTTCCGGCGGGACATCGAAGACGGTGTTGTGCGGCGGGAGGGGCTCACGCGTCATCCACTCGGGGAGACGGTCGTGGGCCTTTGTGAAACCCGCCCCCCGGTTGAATTCCAATTCCATTTCGATGGTGTGCTTGCCCAACTCGGAAAGAACAGTGGTATCCACGTCCCAGCCATAGCGGGCGTTAATGAAATCGCGGATCGTCTCCGGCGGCGCGACAGCGAAGCCGAAGGCTGAGAAGATGCACGCACCGATGCAGTCATACCCGGCCATGGCTATCTGCTTCTTGCGCGAGACTTCCACCTGCACCATCGGATCGAGATGGTTGACCTTGTCGCGGATGGTCTGGCCGCAGGTGTGGTCCGCGCCCTGGGGCGTGGTGGCAAAGGTGACGCCGGTCCCCTTGATGGCGCGCGGTTCGTAGGCCGACATGGCCTGGTTCTTCGCCACCGGGACGCGTTCGATGCCGAGAATTTTCCCGGTCCAGCCCGCGCCGGAGCCAAGGATGCGCCCCAGCGGGGTGTTCCTGCGGATTTCGTCGCATAGTTCGAGAGCGCGCTTGCCATCCCCAAAATCCATCAACCCGGCCTCCGCCGCCACCCCCAAGGCCGCGCCCAATTCGATGGAACAGACGCCCAGGTCATTGGCTTGCCAGTTCAAACGGCCGATCCAATCGTATTCGCGGATGCCCAGGTTGGAGCCCATCAGACCAACGGTCTCGTATTCGATGGGGGAGACGATGGTCTTGCCGTCTTCCCCGGCGAAAACATTCGAACAGCGGATGATGCAACCGGGCATGCAAGCATGTGTGGTATTGCCCTCCCCACCGCGTGCCAGGATAAGTTCACGCATCTTCTCGCCGCTGATATCCTCTGCAAACTCGAACGTGCCCGAT
>JACQYE010000008.1 GCA_016208355.1 Chloroflexota bacterium
GGCCGACCGCGCCCACACTGCCCGCTGGGACGAGAATCTGGGCGACGTGCTGTACGAGTACACGCCGTCCACACCCCAGCCGTAAAACCATGGAAGGTTATTGTGGAAACCAACCACCAATCCCGCAGAACCCGTAGGGGTTACAGGAGGCATGAACCACTGAAGTCTGGATCATAACGCCATCCCTTTCCCCGCCCCACTCCCGGGGGGGAGGGAAATTGGTGGAACAGGGGATGGGGAATTGAGAGTTCGCCTTTTGGAATACCCCGAATTGCAACCAATTGATTATTGAATGATGATGAAAAAGCGATAAGATGATTACAAAATGCTGCACAGATACCTGAGCGATAGACGCGGTTTATGCGAGAAATCCGGTAAAAGGCTGTTCAAAAAATTTTGCAAGCAGCAGTAGATAAGGAAATCTATACTGCTTCCTCCGCGGCATGCACCCGTGTAGCACTTTCTGATGAGGAAGAACGACGTATGAATACCGGAATCCAACTCTTGATCGTGGACAATAATCCTGCCCTGCGGGACCCCACCCTCGCAGGGTTCGAGATCGCCGGGAACCGCACCGAGGGGGATACCACCGGCGCTGACGGCCTGCGCCTGTCCCTTATGCCTGAATAGAATGTGGACAAACCTATGAAATCGAACCGGAAAACCGCACCAGAAACAACGCCGCCTCCCGGCGACTCCTTCCACCTGCTGTTCTACAACCATCCCACACCAATGTGGATTTACGATCTTGAGTCGCTGGCTTTCCTCGAAGCCAATGACGCTGCTGTGGAAAAATACGGGTACACGCGCGAAGAGTTCCTGCGGCTGACCCTCAAAGACATCCGCCCGCAAGAAGATGTGGCGCGCCTGGTGGCTGATGTGAAGAAAAAGCGGCCATCACTGCAACATTCGGGGGAATGGCGTCATCATCTCAGAGACGGGCGCATCATTGACGTGGAAATCACCTCGCATACGCTGGAATTCAGAGGACGCAAAGCCGCGCTGGTGACTGCGCACGACATCACCGAGCGCAAGCAGGCGGAAAAAAACCTGCAGGAGAGTGAGACCAGGTATCGCTCCCTTGTCGAAAACATCAGCGACGTAATCTACACCCTCGACCTGCATGGTAAATTCACTTACGTAAGCCCGGTTGTCGAACGCCTCAGCAAATACACAGCCAGCGAACTCATCGGCCGGAACTTCGCAGAATTCATCTATCCCGCCGACCTGCCTGGCCTGCTGGAGAACTTCAACCAGACTTTGCAAGGCGACCTCGGATCTCACGAGTATCGCATCCTCGACCGGGATGGGGCGCTGCACTACATCCGGTCTTCGAGCCAGTTAGACGTCAAAGACGGCACTGTTGTTGGGTTAAATGGCATCATGACAGAAATCACCGAACGCAAGCAGGCAGATATCACCGAACGCAAGCAGGCAGAAGAGGCGCTGCGCGCCGGGCGAGACTTTGCCGAGCAAGTGGTGAATGCCCTGGGGGAGGGCCTGACGGTGACCGACGCAGAAGGCCACTTCTTGTACGTCAACCCCGCCTATGCCCGGATGGTTGGACGCTCACCCGAGTCCATGCTTGGCTGCCATCCTGCCGATTTCACAGCCCCCGCTGACCAGGATCGGCTGGGAAAGGAGCGGCTACACCGGATAAACGGCGAAACTTCCACATACGAGTCACGGTTGCTCCATGCCAACGGGCATGAAGTGCCGGTGCTGATCACGGCTGTGCCCCATCAGAGCAATGGCGCTTACGCAGGCTCGATTGCTGCAATCTCTGATATTACTGAGCGGAAACAAGCGGAAGACAATCTTCGAAAGAGTGAGGAACGTTTCCGAACCATCCTAGATAACCTTGATGATGGCTACTATGAGGTGGACCTGAAAGGCAACTTCACCCTATTTAATCCTGCCTATGCTCGATATCTCGGTTATCGCAAGAATGAAATGATGGGCCTGAATTACCGCCAGTATATGAGCCCAGAGACAGCGAAAGATGTTTTTCAGGTGTTCAATCGCTGCTACAAAACGGGGTTGCCGAAACGAATCTACGATATAGAATTAATCTGCAAGGATGGAACGCGCCGATTCACTGAAATATCTGTATCACTAATCAAAACTGCTGATAAAGGCATAGTGGGTTTTCGCGGCATCGTTCGCGATATTTCTGAACGAAAACAGGCAGAAGAAGAAATCAGCAAACTCAACGCTGAACTGGAACAACGCGTCGAAGAACGCACGCGTGAACTGCGCGCAGCCCAGGATCAACTCGTCCGCCAGGAAAAACTGGCCGTACTGGGTCAACTGGCAGGCGGGGTAGGCCACGAACTGCGCAACCCGTTGGGTGTGATCAACAATGCAGTCTACCTCCTGAAACTCATCCAACCGGAAGCAGACAAGAAGACCAAAGAATACCTGGGCATGATCGAAAAAGAGACGCACACTGCCGAGAAGATCATCACCGACCTGCTGGATTTCTCCCGCAGCCTCTCCTCGGACCGGGAGGCGGTGGATGTAACCCGTCTCATCCAGGAAACGCTGGAGCGTTACCCTGTCCCTGACTCGGTCGCCGTCCATCGCCGCATTGCCCGGAATCTGCCTCCGGTCCTGGCTGACTCCCGCCAGATGGTGCAGGTGCTTGGCAACCTGGTCATCAATGCCTTCCAGGCCATGCCGAAAGGCGGCCGCTTGAAAATCTCCGCCGCCCGGTACAAGGAACAGATTGCGATTGCCGTGCAGGACGGCGGAACTGGGGTCGCCCCCGAAAATATGGGCAAACTCTTCGAGCCGCTTTTCACCACCAAACTTAAAGGCATCGGGCTGGGGTTGGCCGTCAGCAAGAAACTGGTCGAGGCCAACGGCGGCCGGATCGAGGTCCAGAGCGAGCCGGGTAAAGGCAGTACGTTCACGCTTTTCCTGCCCGTTGATGAGGCGTCGCATGGATGAATCGCTCCACATCCTGGTGGTGGATGACGACCCGAGCATGGCCAATACCACGGCGGACATCCTGGCCGCCTCCGGTTATGTTGTAGAAACAGCCAATGATGCCTGGCAGGGGCTTGGAAAACTGGAGGCCAATTCTTTCCACTGCGTGTTGACCGATATTCGCATGCAAGGCATGAACGGGGTGGACTTCCAGAAAACGATCCGCGAGAAGTACTCGGACGTCCGCGTCCTGTTGATGACGGCTTATGCCGACTACGACCTGATCGCACGCGGCAGGCAACAGGGTGCAACTGCCTTCCTCGAAAAGCCGCTGGATATATCCCTGCTGCTCTCAATCCTGCGGGCTATCGAGTTGGAAATCTTTCATTTCGGGAGGGCCTGAAGGCCCCCGAATACTGATAGTCCTCTTCAGAGCAAGCGGAATCGAGATTCCAATGAGCAAAAAAACTGACTCGCCCCTGAAACAAACGGACAAAGAGCCCTTGCCGGAAACAATCGCAAATCTCAAGAAGGCGCTCGAAGCCCTGCGCGAGAGTGAAGACCGCTATCGTGATTTGGTCGAGAACAGCCAGGACCTGATTTGCACACATGATCTCGAGGGGCGCATCCTCTCTTTGAATCCCTGGGCATCAAAAGTTCTGGGCTATGATATGGATACCATTCTGCAAATGAATATCCGCGATCTTCTGGCTGCCGAGGTGCGGGAGGGATTTGATGCGTACCTCGCCAAGATCCGGAAACGCGGCGCGGCAACAGGATTGTTAATCGTTCAGACTGCCGCGGGGGAGCGGCGCATTTGGGAATACAACAACACGCTGAGAACTGAGGGGGTGGCCGTTCCTGTGGTACGCGGCATGGCGCGTGACATCACCGAGCGCAAGCGGGCGGAAGAGGCAAACAGGTTGCACATCCATTTCCTGGAAAGCCTGGAACAAATTGATAAGGCCATCAGGCAGGAAACTGATGTCGAACTCATGTTGAAAAATGTTTTGGACCGGGTCTCCTTTATCTTTGACTGTGATCGCGCCTGGCTTTTCTATCCGTGCGATCCTGATGCGCCAACCTTCAGGGTCCCTTTTGAAATCAGCAAGCCCGAATATCCAGGCGCCAACGCTCTGAACACTGGTGCATGCCAAAAACCCAAGGCTTGCCAGTTTTCGGGTAGATCGCCATCAACATTTGGGCTTGAACGGAAAATTGTTGAGCTGTTAAAGTGTTCACCTGTTTTTCGGTACCAAGCGTATAGGACAAGGGGTCTTCGGATGCCAACGCATTCCTCAGATCCTTTGCCACGCTGAGGTCCATCGGCACTTCCAGGTTCAGAGCGTTGGCGCCTGGATATTCGGGCTTGCTGATTTCAAAAGGGACCCTGAAGGTTGGCGCATCAGGATCGCACGGATAGAAAAGCCAGGCGCGATCACAGTCAAAGATAGTCAACCAAAGAGCCTGTGATAGCCTTGGTTATACCAGGGAGGAACTCCTTGGTATGACTGTCACAGACATTGATATAGAATTTATTAGTCGAAACCATGTCGGCACATACTGGAGTCAACTAAGCCATGACCATCCTGTGACCCTGGAAAGTGTGCATAAACGAAAAGATGGAACAACTTTTCCTGTTGAAGTCCGGCTTGGACTATTGCAGTTGGAGGGGAAGCAGTCCATTCTTGCTTTGGCGCGTGACATCACCGAGCGCAAGCAGGCGGAAGGAGCTGTCAGGGCCCATTCAGAAAAATTGGAAGAGATGGTGGAAGAACGCACCCACGAACTGCACGAAGCCCAGGAGCAACTCATCCGCCAGGAAAAACTGGCCGTGCTGGGACAACTCGCAGGCGGGGTGGGCCATGAATTGCGCAACCCGCTGGCGGTCATCAACAACGCGGTCTACTACCTGAAACTCGTCCAGCCCGAGGCGAGCGGGAAGGTCAAGGAATACCTGGGCATGATCGAAAAAGAGACGCACACCGCCGAAAAAATCTTCACCGACCTGCTGGATTTTGCCCGCATCAAATCCGTGGACCGGGAGCCTGTCGCCGTCCCGGAACTGGTACAGCGCGTCCTGGCGCGTTTCCCCGCGCCTTTGTCGGTGAAGGTGAAATTCAAGCTCCCCACCGACCTGCCGCCGGTTTTCGCCGACCCGCGCCAGATGGAGCAAGTGCTCGGCAACCTGGTTGTCAACGCCTTCCAGGCCATGCCGCAGGGAGGCGCGCTCACCATCACTGCGACGAAGAAGCGCGGCGAGATTGCAATAGCCGTTGCAGATACAGGCGTGGGTATCCCGCCTGAAAATATGCAGAAACTCTTCGAGCCGCTCTTCACTACCAAGCCAAAGGGCATCGGGCTGGGGCTGGCCGTCAGCAAGAAACTGGTCGAGGCCAACGGCGGCCGGATCGAGGTCCGGAGCAAGCCGGGCAAAGGCGCCACATTTACAGTTAATTTACCCCTGGAACAAGGATTTCAGCCATGAAACAAGAGAGAGAAAGACGCGTTCTGAGTACGCTTGCGCAAGTCTGTGGGGCGCTTGCGGCCGGTTTCGGATTCGTCGCCCTGCTCGGATGGATTCTGAACCTTCCCCTCCTCTCCAGCTTTGGGACGCTCCTGATCCCGATGGCGCCAAGCACTGCCTTGCTGTTCGGATTGCTGGGAGGCGCAGCCTTTTCCTGTACCCGCTGGTCGGAAAGCCGCGCCGCACGCCGCGCGGGCTTGGGAATCGGTGTCCTGGGCGCATTCGCCTCCCTGTTCTTGCTCATCCTGTCGTCCCAGGGCATTTACCTGGAGGCCGAACACCTTGGTTTCCCGATTACCGGTTCATTGGATGGCGCGCCGTTTGGTCATATGTCGCCCGTGACAGCGTTCTTGTTCCTGCTGGCCAGCACGTCGTTCCTGCTGTCGCTTTCGACGGTGTCCGACCGACTGCGCCAGGCGCTGGCAGCGTTTGGGATTGCTTTTTGCATCGTTCTAGCCAGTTATGTCTTGATCCTGGCATATTTTTACGGGCTGCCCCTGCTCTATGGCGGGGATACCATTCCTCCGGCGCTGCCCACCAGCCTGGCTTTCCTGGCGCTTGGGATCGGGCTGTTGGCGCGCGCCAGGGCACAGACCAGGCCGCTCGGTAAAAATGCCGATGCCCTCTCCTCGCGCGTTCCATACACCCTGATCCTGGTCTTTGTCATCCTGTCGTTGAGCATCGCCACCATCGGCTACCTCTCGTACCGGAATTACGAGCAGCAATTCCGCGGTGAAGTGGAGCGCCAACTTTCAGCCATCGCCGAATTAAAAATAAACGATTTGGAGGAATGGCGCACCGAGCGGCTGGGGGACGGGGAAGTCATTCACCATGACCCCGCTTCCGCCGCGCTGGTGCAAAGGTATCTTGAAGATCCGGAGGACTCACAAGCAGAAGGCGAGATCCGGACCTGGCTGGAGAGTTTTCAGACCTATGGCCAATATGACCGGGTGCGCTTGCTGGATACGCAAGGCGTAATGCACCTCTCGGTCCCTGCTGGATTACCGCCCGTCTCCTCTGCGGTAATCCAGGCCATCCCGGATGTCCTGCAAACAGGGCAACCGACGCTGGTGGATTTCTACCGGAACGAGGATGACCAGCGTATCTACATGAGCCTGCTTATCCCCATCGTTGATGAAATGGCAGGGAATCGAATCGTCGGTCTCGTTGCCATGCGCATTGACCCTGAGATTCATCTTTACCCCTATATTAGCGAATGGCCCATACCCAGCACAACCGCCGAAACACTGCTCGTCCGCAGGGATGGAGAGGATGCTCTGTCCTTGAACGAACTCAGATTTGCAGAGAATACCGCCCTTACACTGCGCATCCCGCTGGCGGATGAAGATAATCCTGCCGTAAAGGCCGTACTGGGTTACGAGGGCATCGTGGAAGGGGTGGACTACCGCGGCGAGCAGGTGATTGCAGATGTGGAGGCTGTGCCCAATTCGCCCTGGTATTTGGTCGCCCGCATGGACACCGCTGAAGTCTACGCCCCGCTGCAGGAACGTTTGTGGCAGACGGCCCTCTTCTTCGGCATGTTGTTCGCCTCCATCGGCGCGGGGCTGGTGCTGTTTTGGAGGCAGCAGCGCATCCGCTTTTACCGGGAGCGCTACGAGGCAGCCGAGGCTCTGCGCGAGAGTGAGGAACGCTTCCGCACTCTCTACGAAAATGCCACCATCGGCATTTACCGCACCACGCCGGATGGCCATATCCTGCTGGCAAATCCAGCGTTGATAAGCATGCTGGGGTATGAATCCTTTGAAGAACTGTCCCAGCGCGACCTGACGGCAGAAGTGTACGAACCGGGTTATCCACGCCAGGAATTCCAGGAGCGCATCGAACGGGACGGGGAAGTGCGCGGCATGGAAGCAGCCTGGAAGCGGAGAGACAACTCGGTCATTTTTGTGCGTGAAAGCGCTCACGTGGCGCGCAATAAAGACAACCAGCCCCTCTATTACGAAGGTACAGTGGAAGACATTACCGAGCGCAAGCAGGCGGAAATCGTAAGGCAGGTGCTCCTGGAGATCATGCAGGGGGCGGCTGCCTCCGAAGAACTGCAAGGATATCTGAGACTGGCGCATCAGGCCATCGGCAGGGTGATTTACGCAGAGAATTTCTTCGTCGCCCTTTACGACCACAAAACAGGGTTATTCGAGGAAATTTACACGGAAGACAAGTACGATCCAACCACAACGCCCTACGAAATGGGGAAGAGCGTCAGCGCCTATGTTTTCCGCACGCAGGAACCTCTCCTGCTAACGCAGGAGCATTTTAGCGAACTGATTGCCATGGGTGAAGTGGAACTTGTAGGGATCAATTCGCCCTCGTGGCTGGGAGTGCCCCTGAAAGCATCCGGAGAAACCATCGGCGTGATGGTGGTGCAGGATTACGAAAAAGCGGAACGCTATTCAGAAAACGACAAGGAAATGCTGGCGTCAATCGCCGGGCAGGTGGCCCTGGCCATTAAGCGCAAACGGGCAGAGGAAGCCTTGAAAGAAAGCGAAGAACGGTTTTCAACAGCGTTCTTCACCAGCCCAGTGTCGCAATCTATCATCACCCAAGGAAGTAATGAGATCCTGGCGGTCAACGATGCCTGCTGCCGCCTGTTCGGATACAGCCGCGAAGAAATCATCGGTGCCAGCACGGCGAAACTGAGTTTGTGGGAAAACCCCGCTGACCGGCTGGCTGCCGTGGAAGAATTGCAGAGGACAGGGCATCTACTCCCGCGGGAAGCGACCGTCCGGGTGAAATCCGGCGAACAACGCACCGTCATCGTTGCAATTGAGCCGATCTCGTGGCAGGGACATCCTTGTCTCATCTCATCGGTGTTTGACATCACCGATCGCAAGCAAGCGGAGGAGGAAATACGTAGACTCAACGCGGAACTCGAACAGCGCGTCGAAGAGCGCACGCGCGAACTGCGCGAGGCGCAGGAACAACTCGTGCGCCACGAGCGGCTGGCTATGCTTGGTCAACTGGCGGGCAGCATCGGCCACGAACTGCGCAACCCCTTGGGCGTCATCTCGAATGCCGTCTACTTCCTGAAAATGGCCCAGCCTGATGCGGATGACAGGGTAAAGGAATACCTGGGCATCATCGAAAACGAGACGCGCACCTCCGACAAAATTGTCACCGACCTGCTGGATTTTACCCGCATCAAATCCGTTGACCCGAAACCTGCCTCCGTGCCGGAACTGGTGAGCCAAACGCTGCAACGATTCCCCGCGCCCGAGTCAGTGGATGTGGTACTCGAAATCGCCCCGGACCTGCCGCAGGTCTACGCCGATCCGCATCACGTTGTCCAGGTGCTCGGCAATCTGGTCACCAACGCTTTCCAGGCCATGTCCTCATCCACCTGGCAGGGACAGGCCAGTTCAGCCAGGACTCCGGAAGGCGGAAAATTAACCATCTCTGCCGTTGCGCAGAGTGGTATGATAAAGATTGCTGTGCAGGATACCGGCGAAGGTATCCCGCCCGAAAACATAAATAAACTTTTCGAGCCGCTTTTTACCACCAAAGCCCGGGGTATTGGGCTGGGGCTGGCCGTCAGCCGGAAACTGGCCGAGACCAACGGCGGCCGCATCGAGGTCCAGAGTGAGCCGGGCAAAGGCAGCACGTTCATAGTTTATTGGCCTGTTTACGAGGTAGTCTCGGCTCCTGCACGGGACAAGGAGTCAAAGTGAACCAAAAATTGCGTATCCTTATCGTAGATGACGACCGGCGCATGACGCGCACCCTGGCCGATATCCTCTCCATGGCCGGGCACGAAGCCGTGGAAGCCTGGTCCGGCCCGGAGGCGCTCGGGAAAGTCCGCGCCCAGACGTTCGACTGCGTCCTGACCGATGTGCGCATGTCCGAGATGGACGGCGTGGAATTGCACCGTCAACTGCGCCAGGCCCAGCCCGGCTTGCCGGTGGTGTTGATGACCGCTTACGCCGCCGACGGAATCATCCGTAAGGGGCTGGATGACGGTGTGGTGGGCGTGTTCGACAAGCCGCTAAATATGAGCCAATTGTTGAGTTTCTTCACCTCGCTGGCAAAGAATCGCACCATCGCGATCGTGGACGATGATCCGGCCTTTTGCAAGACTCTCGGCGACATCCTCCTGCAGCGCGGTTTCAGCGTAACGCAAATCACCGACCCTCACACGGATGTGGAACGGATGGCCTCCGATGCCCAGGTGGTCCTGCTGGACTTGAAACTGAACAGCATCACCGGGTTGGACATCCTCAAAGAGATCCGCAGGCGCTACCCGACCCTGCCGGTGCTGCTGGTGACCGGCTACCGCCAGGAAATGGCGGCTGCCGTCCAGGCGGCCCTGGAAATAAGCGCCTTCACCTGCCTGTACAAACCGCTGGAGATCCCAGGACTCTTGCAGACTCTGACCCAGTTCCAACTTTCCCGTTTGAGTGACGCGCTCGAAAGCAAATAATCTTGGGACATCTTTCAAGAATGCTTTTTTACTCAATTTTCTACCGTACGTTACTCTTGACGTTCACAAATCGCACGCGGATGACGCTGATTCAAATGATTTCCGCAGATCAAACCCCAAAAAAATCTGCGCTCATCCGCCCGATCCACGTTGATCCGCGTGCTATTTTCTCGGATGTACGGTAGAGAATTACTCAATAGGGATTCTGTGGCTGAGGGAACGTTTCTGCCCCATCGGGAGAAATTGACATGGACAAGAAAACAATCAAGGTGCTGCTCGTTGACGACGATGCCAACCTGCGGGCAACCCTGTGCGACGTTCTGAAGATCAAAGGATTCGTACCTGTCTCAGTCCAAACAGGCAGCGCGGCTCTGGCCCTGGTTGACCAGGGAGATATTGACACGGCGCTGATAGACCTGCGCCTGGAGGATATGCCCGGCCTGGAACTTCTCCGGCTCATCAAGCAACATTCTCCGGATACCGAATGCATCCTGCTCACCGGCTATGCCTCGCAGGATTCAGCCATCCAGGCCATCAACCTGGGGGCCTATTCCTATTACCAGAAACCTTTCAACATTGACCAGTTGATCCTGTCCATCCGGCACGCCGGGGAGAGGCGCGCCGCGGGCAAGGCGTTGGCTGAAAGCGAAACGCATTACCGCGGCCTGTTCGAGGAATCCCCCATCTCCCTTTGGGAGGAGGATTTTTCGGCAGTCAAACGGCGGCTGGACGGTTTACGCAAACGCGGCGTGAAGGATTTCCGAGCATATCTCAAATCCCATCCGAATGTGGTGAAAGAGTGCGCCGAACTGGTGCGTATCCTGGAAGTGAACAAAACTACTCTGGAACTCTACCACGCAGGGAGCAAGGAGGATTTGCTCAAAAACCTGTCCACGGTCCTGTGCGACGAGTCGTACGAACAATATCGCGAAGAACTTGTTTTCATTGCCGAAGGCCGCACCCGGTTCTTTTGGGAAGGTATAAACCAGGCGTTGGATGGCCGGCGATTGGACGTGAGCATCTTCTGGTCGGCCGCTCCCGGGTACGAAAGTGACCTGTCCAAAGTCATCGTCTCGATTGTGGATATTACCGAACGAAAACGGGCTGAAGAAGAACTGCGCAAACTCTCGCGTGCCGTAGAACAAAGTCCGGATTCCATCGTTATCACTGATCCGGAAGGTACCATCGAGTACGTCAACCCCAATTTCACGCGCCTCACTGGCTATTCGCTCGACGAAGTGATCGGGACAAAACCGAGCATTCTCAAATCCGGCCACACCACGCCCAAAGAATACAAGCGCATGTGGGATACAATTCTCTCCGGAAACGATTGGCGGGGGGAATTCCTCAACAAGAAGAAGGATGGCGGGTTGTACTGGGAATCGGCGACCATTTCCCCCATGACCAATCCTGCCGGCAAGATCACCCATTTCCTGGCTATCAAGGAAGATATCACTGACAAGAAGGAGGCCGAAGAGTCCCGCCGGGATGCAGAATTGCGCTACCGCGCCCTCTTCGAGCAGGCGCACGATGCGATTTTCATTCTGGACCTCGAAACGCCGTTTCCGCAAGAAGAACGGCGAGCCCGTGCCTGTGGAAATCAACGTGGAACTGGTGCGGGACGCTCACGGCCGCCCGCTGCATATCCAAAGTGTGGTACGTGACATCTCCGAGCGCAAGCGCGCCGAAGAAGAACTGCGCCAGAGCGAAGAAAAGATCCAGAACATCATCCGGCACAGCGGCAGCATGTTCTACACTCATACGCCAGACCATGTGCTGACCTACGTCAGCCCGCAGTCGCGCGACATCCTGGACTGCGAACCGGAAGAGGCCATGGTGCGCTGGCAGGAATTCCTTTCCGACCGCCCCAACAATATTGAGGGAATTGAAGCCACCGAACGCGCCATCCAGACCGGCCAGCGCCAGCCGCCTTACGAATTGGAACTCATCACCCACAAAGGCCGCAGGATCTGGGTGCGGGTGGATGAAAGCCCGATACTTAGAGACGGCAAAACAACTGCCATCGTTGGCTCAATAACTGATATTACCGAACGCAAACAAGCCGAGGCGGCCCTCCAAGAAAGCGAGAAATTCCTGCGCCTGACCATTGACCTGGTGCCGCATTTTATCTTTTCCAAAGACATGGAAAGTCGTTTCCTGCTGGTGAACAAGGCAGTCGCAGAGGCTTATGGGACGACAACCAGCGATATTGTTGGAAAATCCGATATTGATTTTTCAGCTACCCCCGAGCAGGCGCGCCATTTCCACGAAGATGATGTTGCAGTCATCAAGGAAGGAAAACCGAAGTTCATCCCGGAAGAACCCATTACAGACGCCCAGGGAAACACTCGATATCTTCAAACGACCAAGATTCCTTTCCGATTCGGCCTTGATAACATACCGGGGATACTCGGCGTTTCTGTGGACATCACCGAGCAGAAGCAAGCGGCAGAGGCGCTCCGGGAAAGTAACGAACTGCTGGAAACCGTCTTTTCCAATACTCACCTCATGCTCGCTTACATGGATCGCGAATTCAACTTTGTCCGCGTCAACCGCGCTTATGCTGAGGCCGACAACAGGCAACCGGATTTCTTCCCCGGCCAAAACCACTTTGCTTTATATCCAAACACCGAAAACCAAGCCATCTTCCAGAATGTCGTAGACACTGGCGAGACCTATTTTGCTTACGCTAAACCCTTTGAATACGCTGAGCATCCTGAGCGCGGCACATCTTATTGGGATTGGAGTCTGGTGCCGATTAAAGATGCGGCGGGGCTTGTCAGCCATTTGATCCTTGGCTTGGTCAATGTCACCGAACGCAGACAGGCCGAGGAGTCTTTGCGAGCCAGCGAAGAACAGTACCGCACCCTGTTTGAGGCCGCGCCGGTGGGCATTGGCGTTGCTGACCGCGAAGGCAAATTGCTTGCTTTCAACAATGCCATGCTCGCGCCTGGCGGGTATACCCGTGAAGATGTCAGCCTTTTGGGAAACATGGCGGGCCTGTATTACGATCCCGAACAAAGGCGGCAGGTGATGGCGTTGTTCAACAAGCAGGGTTTCCTGCGCCAGCACCCGGTGCAGTTCAAACGAAAAGACGGCTCGCCTTATGATGCGCTGCTCACCCTGACTCCCGCCCTGTTCGAGAACAAACCCTGCGTCCAGGCGCTTGTCGAGGACATCACCGAGCGCAAGCGCGCCGAACAGGAATTGCGGGCCAGTGAAGAACGCTACCGCGTGTTGGCCGAGAACATGAGCGACACCGTCTGGCTGATGGATATGAACCTGAAAACCATTTACATCAGTCCTTCAGTGATCAAATTACGCGGTTATACGCTCGATGAATTGAACACGCTCCCATTAGACCAGCAAATGACCCCGGAATCGCTCGCCACGGTGATGAAGCTCTTTGCAGAAAATATGTCGCCCGAACGGGTGGCCCGGCGCGACGAGCCCATTGTCGCAACCGCAGAATTGGAATTTTACAAAAAGGATGGCTCAAGCTTCTGGAGTGAAAATACCTTTGTCCTGATTCGCGACACAGACGGTAATCCCATCAATATCCTGGGCAGCGGGCGCGACATCACCGAGCGCAGGAAAGCGCAGGCGGAAGTCCAGCAACGGGTGAAGGAACTGGAAGTGCTCTACGAGAGCGGCCTCACGCTCAGCCGCCTGCTCGAACCCAAGGAGATCGGTCAGAAAATGATCGAACTCCTCTCCAGTAAACTGGACTGGCACCACGCCGCCATCCGCCTCTACCGCCCCGATACAGAGAGTATTGAGGTCCTGGCTGTCAGCCACCCAGGCATGACGGAGGAGGAGATCGAGGCCCAACGCCAGCGCCTGCAGGGAGCCGCCGCCGGTCTGGGGAAAGGCTTGAGCGGCTGGGTCATCAAACACGGCAAATCCGTCCGCAGCGGCAATGTCAAAGCAGATAAACGTTACCTGGCAACCTACCCGGACATCCGTTCCGGAGTCTACGTCCCCATCCAGGCCGGGGGGCGCACCATCGGCTCCATCGCCGTGGAAAGCGAAGTCCCTGATGCCTTCAGCGAGCAGGACGAACGCATCCTGGCCACCCTGGCCAGCCAGTCCGCGGTGGCGTTCGAGAACGCCCGTCTCTATCAGGAAGCCCTGCACGCTGCCGAACGCCGCGCGGTCCTGCACCGCGCCGGCCGGGAGATTGCCGCCGCGGGTCTGGACCTGGAGTCTGTTTACGCTTCCATCCACCGCGCTGCCGCCGATTTGATGCCATTCGAGGTGATCCTCGTCGGCCAGCATGACCGCGAGCGGCAGGAAGTGGAATTAATTTACACCTTCGACAGCGGTGAGCGTTATCCCAATGCCCGTCTTCCCGTCGGGCAAGGCATCACCGGACGGGTGATCCAGAAACGCGCCTCCATTTGCATCCGTGATTACCGAAAAGAAAAGCGGGATAAAACCGTACCTTTCGGTAAGGGAGACGCGCGTTCCATCCTGGCTGTCCCGATGTTCGCCGGGGCTTCGATAACGGGCGTCATCTCCGTCCAGTCCTATCGGCCCGGCCTGTATAGCCAGGAAGACCAGGCCCTGCTGGAAATGCTGGCCGCCTACGCGAGCGCAGCCATCGAAAATGCCCGCCTCTACGAGCAAGCCCAGCGCCGTTTGCGGGCATCAGAATCGCTTGGCCAGGCCAGCCAGGCGCTCCCCCGCTCACTTGAAATCCAACCGCTTATGGAAAACCTCCTGGCAGCCGCCCGGCGCGCCATCCCGGCCGCTGAAAAGGGTACCATCGTATTGCAGGAGGCCAATGGCGAACTCCGCATCCGCGCCATGGCAGGCTACCAGGATGGCCGCCTGCTCAAACTGGCATTCACCCCGGGGACGGGGTTCGTGATGCAGGTATTCGAAGACCAGCAGCCCGTCTGCATTGACGACGTGCACGCCAATTTTCGCGTTCCGTATGCCAATGAGATCGAGGAAGTGAACACAGTGCAAAGCGCCATCTCCGCGCCGTTGACAGTGAAGGGAGAAAAGATCGGCGTCATTTCCCTGGACAATGCCTCGCGCAAATCGGCTTTCACAAACGACGATCTGCAATTGCTGGTCAGTTTTGCCTCCTCGGCGGCAGTCGCCATACAAAATTCCCGTCTCTATGAGCAAACCACCCGCCGCGCCGAGCGGCTGGCTGCGCTCTCTGAAGTCTCCCAAAAACTCAGTCATCTTTTAGACCTGGAATCCATCGGGGAAACCAGCATTCAAGCCGTCGAGAGTTTGCTGGGTTGGAAGCATGGCAGCCTCTGGCTGGTCGAATCAGACACCCGTCTACACATGCTCTATCACAGCACGCCCGATTTCGAGGGCAAAGCCCTGCAGCAGGAACTCCAGCGTCTCCGCGCCTTGATCCCCGGCCCGGGAAAGGGCATCATCGGTTGGGTAGTCCAGCACGGAGAGCCCGTCCGCTGCGCGGACGTAAAACTGGATGTACGCTATATCGAGGGAAGTACAGACACTCGGTCTGAACTGTGCGTGCCCTTGCAGTCAGGCGGGAAGACCATTGGCGCTCTCAATTTCGAGAGCGAAAACGAAAATGCATTTGGCGAGGAAGATGAGCAAGTGCTCTCGACCCTGGCAGGCGAGATTGCTGGCGCCATCGAACGCGCCCACCTGTTCAACCAGACTCAACGCCGCGCCGGCGAACTTGGCGCGCTGGCGCAAGTCTCCTCAGCCTTGCGTACGGCCACCACGCGCGCCGAAATGATCCCGGTCATCCTCGATCAACTTACCAAAATTCTCCGAATAGACAACGCCGCCCTTCTCTCCCATGATCCTTCCACCGGGGAGAACGTGGTCGAGGTGGCCCGCGGAGAATGGACAAAAGCCATTGGCATGCGGGTTCCATCCGGGGAGGGCGTGAGCGGCGTGGTTACACAAACCCAATTACCCTTCCTGAGTGACAATGTCATCGCTGAAGAGCATTTTGCAGCCAGAGCAATTTTCCACGAACCGGAAGCAGTGGCCGGGATGCCTCTCCTGGTGCAGAAACAGTCCCTGGGTTCACTCTGGATGGGCCGGCAGAAAGAGAAAGGTCAAACCCTGCCCCTCCCCTTCACCGAAGAGGAGGTCCGCTTGCTCGGCTCAATTGCCGACATGACCGCCAACGCCCTCCACCGCGCCCGCCTGCACGAACAGGCCGTCCGGCACGCCGATCAGATGCTCACCGTCAATGAGATCGGGCATATGCTTTCCGAGACCCTCGACCTGGAGCAGGTCTACGCGCGGCTCACCGGCGCCATCCACAACCTCCTGCCGGATGTGTGCGGCTTATATATCTCCCTGTACAACGAGCGCAACCAGACGATCACCTGTACAAGCGCCCAGGTGGATGGGGCGTCAGTGGACGTGAAACAACTCCCACCCCTGCCATTCGACCCGGAAGGAAAAAGCCGCCAGAGCCGCGTCCTGCTCACCGGCGAGGCGCTCATCGTCAACGACCTGGCTGCCGCATCCAGGCAAAAAACAGGCACAAAACCGCTTGTTGATCCAAAACAAAAGCCTGAATCAGCCCTGTACGTTCCCATGTCCTCCAAGGACACGCCCATCGGCTTGATCCAGGTGCAGAGTTACACGCCAAACCGTTTCGGGCAGGATGACATCAACCTGCTCTCCCTGGTCGCCAATACCGCCGCCATCACCATCGAGAACGCCCGCCTGTTTGCCGAAACCCGGAAGCGCCTGCATTACCTTTCAGCGCTGCACAACATTGACGCTGCCATCAGCGCCAGCGTGGACCTGCGCGTGACCCTCAGCATCATCCTGGAAAACATCACCAAGGAACTCAATGTGGATGCAGCCGCCTTGCTGTTGATGAACGCGTACTCAAAGACGCTGGAATACACCGCCAGCCGGGGGTTCCGGGCCCGCATCATCGAGGGCATGCGCATTCGCCTGGGCGAAGGACTGGCCGGGCAGGCTGCCATCCAGAGGCGGATGATCGGTCTCACCGATGCCGACCAGGGCAATCTTGACCTCTTCGGCGACGAAAAGTTCACCGCCCAGTTCGCCGTTCCACTCATCGCCAAAGGACAGGTACAGGGCGTCTTGCAGGTCTTCCACCGCTCCGCGTTGGAGCCGGATTTGGAGTGGACCAGTTTCCTCAACACGCTGGCCGGGCAGGCCGCCATCGCAATGGACAACGCCCGGCTCTTCGAGGACCTGCAGCGTTCCAACCTGGAACTGACGCTGGCGTACGACGCCACCATCCAGGGCTGGTCGCAGGCAATGGAATTGCGTGACAAGGAGACCCAGGGGCATACCAACCGCGTCACCGAATTGACCATGCGCCTGGCGCGCGAAATAGGCTTGAGCGATGCCGAAACAGTACACCTGCGGCGCGGCGTGTTGCTGCACGATATTGGCAAAATGGGCGTCCCCGATGCCATTCTGCTCAAACCCGGCTCGCTCACCGAAGAAGAATGGGAAATCATGCGCATGCACCCCGTCTATGCCTTCGAGATGCTTTCCGGCATCCCTTATCTCCACCAGGCGCTCGATGTTCCTTATTGCCACCATGAAAAATGGGACGGCAGCGGCTATCCGCGCGGCCTGAAAGAGGAACAGATCCCGATCTCGGCGCGTCTCTTCGCCGTCGTGGATGTATACGACGCAGTCACATCTGACCGCCCTTACCGCAGCGCCTGGACGCGCGAACAAGCCCTTGAATACTTGCGGGAGCAATCCGGGAAACATTTCGACCCTCAGGTAGTGGAGGTTTTCCTCAAGATGGAAATGTGACGCGTCTCTGCAAAAGGATTAAATAAAAAGTAGGGCGAAATGATTTTCGCCCTACTTTTTTTGGCATTGTGAACCCGCATCCATTTTACAAATACGTCTCCAGCAAGTCTCCCACTGCCTCCATGTTGAACACCGGCCCGTCCACGCAGACAAGTTTCTCGCCCAGGTTGCAGCGCCCGCACTTCCCCAGGCCGCAGTGCATGCGCGCCTCCAGAGTTACATAGTTCCATTCCGGGGGGAAGCCCATCTTCGCCAGCAGGTTGGTGGTATGGTAGATCATCACCGGAGGACCGCAGGTGATCGTTACGGAATTTTCCGGCAAGGGCGCCGTCCTTTCGAGCAATTGGGTGATCAAGCCGGTATCGTATTTCCAGGCTTCATCGGGTGTATCCACCGTCAGATGCAGACTGGTATCCGGGGCGGCGCGCCACTCGTCGTATTCATCGGTGAAGACCAGCAGGTCGGGCCGCCGAGCCGCCCACAAGATGGTCAGCCGCCCGTAATCAGCGCGGTGGTCGAGCACGTGCTGGATGACCGGGCGCAGCGGCGCGCCGCCGATCCCGCCGCCCAACACCACCAGGCTTTTCCCCTTGAATTTATCCATCGGGAACCAGTTTCCCAACGGACCGCGCACCCCGACCATGTCGCCTTCGCCGAGTTCGTGCAGGCCGGTCGTCACGGACCCGAGGCGGGCCACCGCGAAATCAACCGCTGTCCCACGCTGGGGGGTGTTGGCAATGCCGAAGGGCGCCTCCCCCAGGCCGAACGCGGAGACAAAAGCAAATTGACCCGGCTGCGAGGTCCGGAAGGCCTCGCCCCCGCCGTTCAGCAGTTCGATGCGCAGGAGTGTGATAGCCGCCGCCAAGTCGCGCGTCTCGACCAGTTTTCCCAGGTACGGCAGCATGGGATTGGCGCTCATACCTGCTCCTCCATGTCCACCAGGACTTCGGTCACATCCACCCCGACGGGGCAGACTTCGATACAGCGTCCGCAGCCGGTGCAGGCTGAAGCCGCGCCCAGGCCGTATTGCTCCGGAAAATAGTAGAACTTGCAGAAAAACCGGTTGCGCTGGCGTTCGCCTCTTTTGAAGCGGGGCTTGTGGCCTCCGGCCACCCGCCGGTAGTTTTCGCCCATACAACTATCCCAACAGCGCAGGCGCTCGAACTCACCGGGGGCAAGCACCTCGTCACGCACCACGAAACAGCGGCAGGTCGGGCAAACGTAGGCGCAGTAATCATCCTTGAAACGTCCCGGCCATTCGTCCTTCTCCGGGACGTGATACTGGCTGCCCGCGGCTGACGGCTGGTGCGCCAAATCTGTTTCCTTCCACTCGCCGCCGGGGATGAGGTAGCGTCCTTTCTCGGTCACTGCCTGGGCAAGGTAGCCCCCCTCTGTCTCGTAAAGCATGATGTCCACCCCGCTGGCATCGTCGGGCGAGCCGCCCACCGAGGTGCAGAAACAGGTGGGGCCGAGTTCCTTGCAGGCCAGGCCAATCAGGGTCGTATTTTCACGGCGGCGGGCGTAAAAAGCGTCCACCGGGTTCGTATTCAAGAAGATGGCATCCAGCAGCCTGGCGCCGCGCGCGTCGCACGGGCGGACGCCAAAAACGACGGTTTCCCACTCCGGGAAAGTCTCTTCCAACTGGACTTCCAGCCCGGTTTTATGAATGGTGAACATGCGCTCGGTCGGCGGAAAGAACACGCCCTTGACCGATAGCAGCGGGCGCGTGAACACGGGCGCGATCTCGGCGCTGTTCGCCACCGGGCGGTAGAGCGTCACCCCGGAGACATCGCGCGGGGCAAGCAGGGTGCGCGCCGCGGCAATGCCATCCAGCCAGGTTTCCAATTCCTTGTGCGAGATGGTCCAGCGTTGGGAATACTCTACCGGCCGCTTATCGCTCACTGATTTTGCCCTTTCGCCTTCCGGCTTGGCCTTTTTCATGTCCCCTCCTTATATTCGCCCGAAAGGACGGTCACGATCGGGGACGGGGCAACGGTAACCCCGGCGCGGTGCCCGAAGGCTTTCTCGATCTCGTTGGCCAGTTTCCGGTTCAGCAGGCTGATAGGGATTTCCATGGGGCAGGCGCGCTCACACTCGTTGCAGCCGATGCAGCGCCCGGCATGGTGCCAGGCGCGCCCCAGGTGGAAGGTACGTTTCTCGTTCAGTCCGATGCCCAGGCCCACCCAGGTCGATTCATCGCGCTCGTACAGGCAGGTGAGAGGGACGCGGTCCTGGCAGGTGGCGCAGCGGGCTTGCAGTCCGCCATTCGCGCCGCGCAGACCGTCGCATGTCACGCCAATGACGTGAATCTGTTCACGTTTGTAATGGTTTTCAGCCAACTGGACGTTGATGGCCCGGCAGTCACAGGGTTTCACCACCACCGCCACCGGTTTTTGGGGTTCGGGTGGGCCGATCGGTGAACGCCTGAACTTGACGGGGATGTAACCGGTCAGGTTGTTGGTTACTTCGGGATTCCAGACGAGGCGTTCGACATCCTCCTCAGTATAAGCAAATGAGGGACGGGTGCGCCCGCGCGGGCCTACCTCGTAGCCGATGACGCAGGCCACCGCGCCGCTGAAGAGCAGTTCTTTCGCCTTGGCGCGGATAGCATCCGTCTTGCCGGTGCAGTCGGTCTCCGGGTAAGGGCAAGGCTCAGCAGCCGCCATCTGCCGACTCATCGCCAGGACATGCTCCGGGGGGATGCGCCAGGAGACAGGTCCGCGCGAACGCACCGCTTCGACAAATTCGGTGGTAATGCGTGAGAAGCGCTCCCCCTCCGAGGCCGAGACCCAGTCCAGCCGGAAGCGTTCCGCCTCCAGCCCGGCATACTGCATCAAGGTGTGGAGGATGGGCAGGCGTTTGGCGGCGCGGTGGTTGCCGGTATCGTAGTGGCATTCGCCGATGTGACAGCCGAGCACCAGCACGCCGTCGGCGCCCTGGTCGAAGGTGCGCATCACTAGTTCAGGCGAGACGCGCCCCGAGCAGGGCACGCGGATGGCACGCACATTGGCCGGGGACTTCAGGCGGGCAACCCCGGCGCTGTCCGCGCCGGTATAACTGCACCAAGTGCACAGGAATGCGATGATTTTTGGCTCGAAGGTCATGTTGCCTCCGCGGGGTATTCCACCGATAAGGCTCCGATCATTTCAGCCACCAGAGTGCGGTCGTCAAAATGGATGAGGGTGATGGCTTTGCTCTGGCAAGTGCCGGCGCAGGTGCCGCAGCCTTTGCACAAATAGGCGTTGACCTTCGCCGTGCGTTTCTCCAGTTCGATGGCCTGATACGGGCAGGCCTCCTTGCACTGACCGCACCCGGCGCAGCGCTGGATGTCCACCACGGCAATGGACGGATCGAGGGCAATTGTGCCCTGGTCCATGAGCGACAACGCGGCCGCCGCGGCTCCCCCGGCCTGGGCCACGCTGTCCGGGATATCTTTGGGAGCCTGGCAGGCGCCGGCCAGATAGATACCCTCGCTGGTCGTCTCCACGGGGGCCAGTTTCGGGTGGCGTTCGTGGAAAAACCCATTGCGGCTACGGCTGATGCCGAACTGCACAGCCACCGCCCCGGCGTCGGCCTGCGGTTCGAAACCGGTCGCCAGGATGACCATGTCCACGTCCACATGATCGGGTTGTCCGTGGAAGGACTCATCCCAGGCGACGCGCAAGGTCTTTTTGTATTGCTCGATACTGCGGACCCTGCCGTGGTAGAAATGGACGCCCATCTGCGCCGTACGGTTGTAGAACTCCTCGTAACCCTTGCCAAACGAGCGCATGTCCCGGTAAATCTCGTGGACTTCCGCGCCGACGTATTCGTGGACAAGTTGGGAGAGTTTGAGCGAATACATGCAGCAGGCGCGCGAGCAATATTCGTTGAATTTTTCGTCGCGTGAGCCGACGCAATGGAGGATCGCTACACTTTTGGGCGGTTTACCATTCTTGAGCAGGATTTTCCCGCTGGTCGGCCCGCTGGCATTGATCAGCCGCTCGAATTCCGGGGCGGAGAGGATGTTGTCGCATTTCCCATAATTCAGCGCCGGGATGCGCGCCGCGTCGAAATCCTTGAAACCGGTTGCCAGGATGATTGTCCCGACGGTGAACTCTTCCACAGACTCCTGCATGTTGTGATCAATCGCGCCCCGGTCGCAGGCCGCCACGCATTCCAGGCACTCGGCGCAAACGCCGCAGCGGACACAGCGGTCCGCCTCCAGCAGGGCTTCCTCTTCGGTCAGGGTCAAGTCCACTTCGCGGAAATTGTGATAACGTTCTTCCAGCGGGATGGTGTGGATGGGGACGCGCCCGGCTATCGAGGCTTCGCCGTGGGCGATGCTGGCGCGGACCTCGGACTCGGTCAGCTCAACAACGGGCGGCAGGCGCGGCTCCGGGATGCCCTGCGCGCCGCGCAGGTAGCGGTCCATGCAGCGGGCGGCATGATGGCCTTCACCAATGGCGTCCACCACATAGAAGGTGGAACCGCGGTGAACGTCGCCCGCCACGAAGATGCCGGGGGCGCTGGTCATCATATCGTTGTTCGAATCAATCCCGGCTTTGGCCTGCTTCACGCTCCCATCCCCGGGCAGGAACGACAGGTCGCAGCCCTGGCCCGTGGCCCAGATGACAAGATCGGCGGGCAGGATATGTTCGGTGCCGGGCAGTTCGTCAATCAGGATGCGGCCTTTGGCGTCATAGCCGTGATATTCGGTGCGGACGCATTTCACGCCGACAACCTTGTCGTTTTCGACGATGATCTCCTTGAACATGGTTGCCCCGCACATGGTCACGCCTTCTTCCTCGGCGATCTCCACTTCCCACTCGAAGCCGGTCATCTCGCCCTTCGGCTTGCGGAAGATCATGCGACACTCGCTGGCTCCGATGCGCACCGCCGAACGGGCGCAGTCGAGGGCCACGTTGCCCCCTCCGATGACGGCGACGCGCTTGCCGCTCAAGTCTGGCGGGGTACCGAGGCAGACCTGCTTGAGAAAAGGCAGGCTGAGCCAGTTGCCGGGGTGGTCCTTGCCGGGGATGTCCACCTTCTTGGCGACGTGCGCTCCGGTGGCGATGAGCACGCTGTCATAGCCCCGTTTCTTCAGGCCGGGGATGTCGTCAATCCAGGTATTGAGTTGCAGTTCCACGCCCTCGTCCAGGATCTGTTGGACTTCCCAGTCGAGCATTTCGTAAGGCAAACGATGGGGCGGGATGCCGACGCGGATCATGCCGCCCGCGACGGGCTGGGCGTCGAACACCTTGACGGCATGCCCGAGGCGGACCAGGTCGAGGGCTGCGGTCAGGCCAGCCGGTCCGGCCCCGATGACGGCGACCCGTTTCCCGGTCGGCTGCGGTTTATGCTGGAAGGGCGTCCCAACGATGCTTTTATCGCGCAAGTTCGGGAGTTCATCGCGGTGCTGGTATGCCCAGTCAGCCACAAAGCGCTTGATGCCCATGATGTTGACAGGCTCGTCCACCTTGCCGCGCGAACAGGCGGCTTCGCAGTTGCGGTTGCAGACGCGCCCACACACCGACGGGAAGGGGTGCTCGCGGCGGATGGCCCAGTAGGCATCCGCATACCGTTTTTGCCGGACGAGGGCAACGTAGCCCATGGCGCGCTGGTCGGTGGGACAGGCTGCCCGGCAGGGCGCGATCCCCTTTTTGTCAATCGCGAACGCCCCCGGCACCGCCTGCGCCGAGAAGCGGTAGGCGGCTTTGCGCGTGCTCAGGCCGCGGTCGAACTCATTGGATACTTCCACCGGGCAGACGGTCGCGCAATTGCCGCAGCCGGTGCATTTGGATTCGTCCACGTAGCGCGGCTTGCGGCGCACGCGGACCTGGTAATTGCCGACGTAACCGGAGATTGATTCAATTTCGCTGCAGGCCAGCAACTCAATGTTGGGGTGGCGTCCCACGGACACCATTTTCGGTGTAAGTATTCAGGCAGAACAGTCGAGCGTTGGAAATGTTTTATAGAGTTGGGCCATGTGGCCGCCGATGGACGATTCGCGCTCGACCAGATAAACGTGCTTGCCCGAATCGGCGAGTTTTAGGGCGGCTTCGATGCCGGCAATGCCTCCGCCCACCACCAGGGCAGTGGGAGTCATCTGTACCTGGCGCATGTCCAGAGGCTGGTGATAATGCACGCGCTGTATTGCGGCTGCCACCAGGCCTTTGGCTTTGGTGGTTGCATCCTGCCGGTCGTCCACCACCCACGAGCAGTGTTCGCGGATATTTGCCATCTGGACAAAGAAGGGATTCAGGCCGCCATCGGAACACGCTCGCCGGAAGGTCAGTTCGTGCATCAACGGAGAGCAGGAGGCCACAACCACGCGGTTCAGGCCATGCTCTTTTATGTCCTGCTTGATCAAATCCTGGCCGGGGTCTGAACACATATAGGTGTAGTCACGCGCCAATACCACGCCATCCAATCCGCGCGCGAACTCGGCCACTGCGCCCACATCAACGGTGGCGGCAATATTCGTCCCGCAGTGGCAGACGTAAACGCCGGTCTTTATCTTCGCAAGATTCATCCCAACACCTCAAGTGCGCCAGTGATTTCAGCGATCAGTTGTGAGTCCGTAAAACCGTTGTGCTTGGCTGCACCAGACATACAAGCGGCAACACAAGTCCCACATCCTTTGCAGATAACTTCGTTCACAAAAGCCACCGAACGCTGCTCATGCGCAACCATTTCTATGGCATGGTAGGGACAGGCGCTCGCACAATCACCGCATCCGGTGCAATCTTCGGTGGATACGTAAGATGTAAACGGTTCGAGAGAGACCGATCCTGCATCCATCAGGGAAAGCGCCGCGGCTGCGGCAGCCCCGCCCTGCGCCACACTGTCGGGGATGTCCTTTGGCCCCTGGCAGGCACCAGCCAGGTAAACGCCGTCGGTGGCCGTCTCCACCGGGGCTAGTTTGGGATGTCTCTCGAGGAAGAACCCATCCGGGCTGCGGCTGACGCCGAAGATGACACCGATCTCGCCCTGGTTGGCCTGCGGTTCCATCCCGGTGCTCAACACAACCATATCCACCAGCGTTTCACCAGGTAGGCCAGTGTACACATCGGTGGAAAGGACCGCGAGGTGGCCGTCGCGTTGTTCGACGCGGATATTCTTGTCGAAGCGAGCAAAGTTGGCGCCGTGACGCTGGACGCGTTCGTAGAACGTTTCGTAATCCTTCCCGAATGAACGCATGTCTCGGTAGAACTCAGTCACTTCCGCCCCGACGTATTCCCGCGTCAGGTCGGCCAGTTTGAGCGAGTACATGCAGCAAACGCGCGAGCAATATTCGTGTGCGCTACCCTCCGCAACCTCATCGCCGCGACTGCCAACGCAGTGCAGGATGGCAATTTTCTCCGGCTTGCGCCCGTCTTTCATCGTGACCTTGCCGAGCGTGGGGCCACCGGAATTGATCATTCGTTCCAGTTCCATGCTGGTGATGACATTCTCCAGCACGCCATAGCCGTAGTGCGGCGCACGCTTTGGGTCGAAATCCTTGAAGCCGGTTGCCAGGATGATGGTCCCGACCTCAACCTCCACATGTTGTTCCGTCTGCTCGAAATCAATGGCCTTGGCCGTGCAAAATTTTTCGCAAGCGCGGCATTTACCAGTCTTGAAATAGGCGCAGTTGACTGTGTCAATGACCGGGACACGCGGCACTGCCTGCGGGAAGGGATAAAAGATTGCCGCACGCGTCCCAAGCCCAAGGTCGAATTCGGAGGGGATCTTCTTCCACGGGCATTTGTCAATGCACGTCCCACAGCCATTGCACAGATCTTCGTTGACGTAACGCGGCTTGCGTCGCACCGTCACGGCGAAATTGCCCACGTACCCGGCGACCTTCTCGACCTCGCTGTAGCTCATCAGCGTGATGTTGGGGTGGCGTCCAACGGACACCATTTTGGGTGTGAGTATTCAGGCCGCACAGTCAAGCGTTGGGAAGGTCTTATACAGGCGGGACATGTGCCCGCCGATGGAAGGCTCCTTCTCCACCAGGTAGACCCGCTTGCCTGAATCGGCCAGGCGCAATGCAGCCTCGATGCCGGCAATTCCGCCCCCCACCACCAGAGCGGATTGTTTGACACTCGCCTGGCGCGTTTCGAGCGGGAGTTGCCAATGAACACGCTGAACGGCAGCTGCCACAAGGGATTCAGCCTTGCGCGTGGCTGCCTCACGGTCATCGCAAACCCAGGAGCATTGTTCCCGGATATTGGTCATTTGGAACAGGAAAGGATTGAGCGCCCCTTCACTGCACGCCCGCCGGAAGGTGGCCTCGTGCATCAACGGAGAACAGGAAGCCACCACCACCCGATCGAGGTTCTGGTCTTTGATATCTTCTTTAATCAGCGCCTGCCCGGGATCAGAGCACATGTAAGTATAGTGCCGCGCAACCACCACATCATCGAGTTGCGCGGCAAAATTGACCACTCTTTCAACATCAACTATACCTGCAATGTTTGTGCCGCAGTGACATACATAAACGCCAATGCGAGCCTTGCCAGTACGCAGACTCATCCGGCTGCCTCCTTGCCTTTGACAATCGTATGCCGGCATCCCCCATCCTCCATGGCGAAACATTCGGCTTTAGTATGATTGTAAAAGTCAATGCAGGATATACAAGTGCTTTATATCACAAATTGGACAGACAATCAGCAGTATGGATTAGGGAACGATTGGGTCATTTGAGGTCTATGGAACATGAATGAAATCCGACGACATATCACCCTGATCAACCGACCGTCGGATTTCATTCGAGAGCATTGAGGACTACACGGAGAGCGCCCCTACAATTTCATCAACCAGTTGCCGGTCATCATACTGGACGAGACTGATGGCCTTGTTCGGGCAGGCAGCCGCGCACGTGCCGCAGCCCCTGCACAGGAAACCATTGACAAGGGCGTGGATGCTGGCCTCGGGTGTCTCGCTTTCAATTTTTATGGCTCCGTAAGGACAGGATTCGACGCACTGCCCGCAGGCGGCGCAATTCGCCGCGTTGACCTCGGCAATGGCCGGGTCGAGGAAGATCGAGCCCTGGTCAATGAGCGAAATTGCCGCCGCGGCCGCCCCGCCCGCCTGCGCCACACTGTCCGGGATGTCTTTAGGGGCCTGGCAGGCTCCGGCAAGATAGATTCCCTCATTGACGGTTTCCACCGGCGCAAGTTTGGGATGTCGCTCGAGGAAGAAGCCGTCCCGGCTGAGACTCACGCCAAAGGTCGCGGCGACAAGGCCGGTATCCGGTTGGGGCTCGAAGCCGGTCGCAAGGATGACCATGTCCACGTCCACATGGTCGGGTTGGCCGTGGAAGGCTTCGCTCCAGGCTACGCGCAGGCGGCCGTCGGGCAGATTGTCCACCTTGCTCAACCTGCCATGATAAAAGTTGACGCCCATTTGCGCGGTGCGGTTGAAGAACTCCTCGTAGCCCTTCCCGAAGGAGCGCATGTCGCGATAGACCTCATGGACCTCGGCTTTGACGTACTCGTGGACAAGTTGCGCCAGTTTGAGCGAGTACATGCAGCAGGCGCGCGAACAGTAATCATTGTATTTTTTGTCGCGTGACCCGACGCAATGCAGGATGGCAACGCTCCCCGGCGCTTTACCGTTCTTCAACAAGACTCGACCCTGGGTCGGTCCTGCGGTATTGATGAGCCGCTCGAACTCCATGGCAGTCAGAACGTTATCCAGCCTGCCATAGCCCAGTTCGGGGGCGCGACGCGGGTCGAAGTCGCGGAAGCCGGTTGCCAGGACGATTGCGCCGACGGTCAAGTCGAGCCGTTCGGCAGTCATCTCGTGGTTGATGGCGCCGCGCTCGCAAGCAGCGAGACACTCCAGACACTCCGAGCAGACGCCGCAACGCAGGCAACGCCCGGCCTCCCTGAGCGCTTCGGCCTCGGTCAGCGTTTTGTCCACTTCCCTGAAATCATGGAGGCGCTCTTCCAGGGGGATGGACTTGATCGGCACGCGCCTGGATTTCGACGCCTCGCCTGCACCGAATTTCTTTTCAATCTCCTCCCGGCTCAACTCCACGACCGGCAACCTGCGCGGCTCCTTCAGGCCGTTCTCTCCCCGCAGGAACCGGTCAATCGAACGCGCCGCCTTGTGGCCTTCTCCAATGGCGTCCACTACGAAGAAGGTGACGCCGCGGTGGACATCGCCCGCCACGAAAACGCCTGGCATGGTGGTCATCATCTTCTCGTCCGATTGCACGCCGACCGGGAAGCGGGTGTTGATGGAACCATCTTCGGGCAGGAAGGAGAAATTCGGCGCCTGGCCGATGGCCCAGACGACAATATCCGCCGGGATGATGTGCTCGGTCCCGGGAATCTCGCTGAAGTCGGGGCGGCCGCGCTTGAAGCCACGGAACTCGATCTGCACACAGCGCACGCCGGTAATCTTGTTGCGCCTGACGATGACTTCCTTGAACGTGCGCCCGGGATACATCCGGACTCCTTCCTCCTCGGCCACGCCGACCTCCCACTGGAAACCGGGCATCTCGCCGCGCGATTCGAGGCAGGCCATGCTCACTTCGGCCGCGCCGAGGCGCAGCAGGGTGCGCGCTGTATCCAAAGCTACGTTGCCGCCGCCCAGGACGGCCACCTTTTTCCCATTTACCGGAACACTTTCACCGAGACAGGCCTTGCGCAGCACATCCAACGAGAGCCAGTTATCCGGGTGGTTCGAATCGCGGATGGAAAGTTTCCTGGCCGTGTGCGCGCCGGTGGCAATCAACGCGGCATGGTAGCCCTGATCGAACAGGCCGGGGATATCGTCCACCCAGGTGTTCAGACGCAGGTCCACACCCTCGTCCTCGATCTGCTGGATCTCCCAGTCGAGCAATTCACCGGGCAAACGATGCGGCGGGATGCCGACGCGCATCATGCCGCCCGCCCTGGGCAGGGCATCGAAGACGGTGACGCTGTGTCCGAGGCGCACCAGGTCGAGGGCGGCGGTCAGGCCCGCCGGTCCCGCGCCGATGACGGCCACCCGCTGCCCGGTCGGGAACGGGTGATGTTCGAACTGAGTCCCGACGATGGACTTGTCACGCAGGTTCGACAGTTCTTTTCGGTGGGCATAGGCCCAGTCGGCTACAAAGCGCTTGAGCCCCATAATGTTGACTGGTTGGTCGTACTTGCCGCGCGAGCAGGCGTCTTCGCAGCGATGGTTGCAGACGCGCCCGCACACCGACGGGAAGGGGTGCTCGCGGCGGATGGCCCAGTAGGCATCCGCGTAGCGTTTCTGGTGGATAAGGGCAATGTAGCCCTGGGCGCGCTGGTCGGTCGGGCAGGCGTTGCGGCAAGGGGCGATGCCCTTCTTTTCGATGGCGTACGCGCCAGGCACGGATTGCGCTGATAAGCGGTAGGCGGCCTTGCGGAGGCTCAACCCGTAGTCAAAGGGATTGTTGACATCAATCGGACAGACGCTGGCGCAGGTGCCGCAACCGGTGCATTTGGATTCGTCCACGTAGCGCGGTCGGCGCAGCACGCGGACCTGGTAATTGCCCACGTAACCGGAGACGGATTCGACCTCGCTCATCGAGAGCAGGGTAATGTTGGGGTGGCGTCCAACGGACACCATCTTGGGTGTAAGTATTCAGGCCGCACAGTCGAGCGTGGGGAAGGTTTTATAAATCTGGGAAAGCCGCCCACCGATGCTGGGTTCCCTTTCCACCAGGTAGACGTGCTTACCGGAGTCAGCCAAGCGCAGGGCGGCCTCGATGCCGGCGATCCCCCCGCCGAGGACGAGCGCCGACGGGGTGATCTGCACTTCACGCATCACGAGCGGCCGGTGGCTGCGCACGCGCCAGACGGCAGCGGCAACAGCCGCACGGGCTTTTTCGGTGGCCTGTTCACGGTCGTCTACTACCCAGGAACAGTGTTCGCGGATGTTTGCCATCAGCATCAAGAAGGGATTCAGCCCGGCCTCCGCGCACGCCCGGCGAAAGGTGGGTTCGTGCATCAGCGGCGAGCAGGAAGCAACAACGATACGGTTCAACCCGTATTGTTGGATATCCTGCTTGATCATGTCCTGGCCGGGATCCGAACACATGTAGGCATAGTCGTGGGCGACCTGCACCCCCTCCAGGCCGCGGGCAAACTGGGCGACAGCAGCCACATCAACGGTTGATGCAATGTTCGTGCCGCAATGACATACATAGACCCCCGTCTGGATTTTTGAGTGGCTCATCAACGTCCTCCGCTCGAATGATCAGCCTGCGTTCGATAATGAAACGCGGGGCAGGCGGGATTAGGACACCCGGTTCTGGGTGGGCAATGAGCACAAAATGATATTGTGATTATAGCAATTGGTGAAATTAATTACAAGCGGTTTAAAGATTCGTTCGATACAAGCCTGAGGATTAAAATCACGAAGTCAACGCTGAAAAAATATGGGGAGTCATTGGAAAATCACGGAATATCCACCCATTTGCGCCTTTGTGTGAAGGAATCCGGGTTACTTATCACCAGAGATTCTATTTCCTCTCGGGCGTCAACGCACCGACCTTGCCCGTTTGGCCGCCCAGTTTCAGGTACATGCCCCGTACCTCGGATTCCATCATTCCCTTCAGACGCTGCCGTTCCACCCCGGCTGAATTGACGGGATTGAAGAACACCGGCTTGCCTACCTGCACAACCCCCTTCTGGTGAACCGCCAACGGGTAGAACGCCAGTCGCTCCCCGGTCTCGGCATGGAACACTTCCCCCAGCCTGGCAAACGTGTGCTGGAACGGATTCATCCCGGTTGCCTCATCTTTTCCCATGGTCGGGTCTTCAGGAAACACGAGCACAAACTTGCCCCGCCGCAGCACATCCATGCTCATGCGCAGGGTTTCCTGCATCCGCGCGTAGTCCCCTTTGTAGACCGGGATGCAGCCAAGCGACCAAAACATAGGAACGGTGATACGGGTAAGCAGGCGCGAAAACCAAGTGCTCAACGGCGGCTTGAGATGCAACTGCCGTTCGGTGAAATCCATGTTCATGTAGGCGGGAGCTTTCTGCGGATCCATCATGTCGCCCACCGACCAGGGGTAGAGCCGCATGGGGATGGAACAACAGCAGGCAATCGGTCCGGTGGCGTCGAGGTGGTTGGCAATGAACACTGCCGGACCTTTCTGCGGCAGATCCTCTTCCCCGATCAGTTCCCCGCTCCACAGGAACAAGTCCAGTGTCCCCACAATAAGGTGATACAGAGCGTCATGCATGCTTCCTCACATTTGCTTCTACTCAAGCATCCCTGAAGGTGGATTGTTCCAAAAGCCGCGGGAAGGATCGCGCTCCCGGCGCTTGCACGGCCCTGGCAGCCAAGACGGGTCTAGCGAGGCCTCAACTCTATTCTGCCCCAGATTGCCCCGGATTGCAAGAGGCAGACAGGAAAATTCCTCGGCGTATTCATTCCTTCATTGCCAATGAGTTATCGAAATAATATTCTTGGAAAGAAACGGTGATGGACAAGAAAAAAACAAGTATAATCCCGATGGTAATCGGCTTTTCTTTTTGGGATAGATTTCGCCTTCCCCGGGAGAGGACCATGGAGCACGCTTTTGCCGACTTGCCGTTGCTGGATGGCCATATTCATTTCGGCCACCCGAACTTCATGCAGGGTCTGATCCAAATCCTGGATGAGAACAAAGTGGGGAAGTTCAATATCGTTTGTACCCCCCATCGCACGCGTCTGAGCCTGGTGCCAGACGCGCTTTTTGTTAAAGCGCACTACCCCGATCGGGTATATGTCTTCGGCGGACTGGACATCTCGCCCTTCTTCATGGCACCCGAGTCCTGCGGGGCGCTGTTCGCCACATATGTGGACCAGTTAATACAGATGGGCTGTGACGGGATCAAAATGATCGAAGGCAAGCCCGATATGCGTAAGAACCTGCCTATTCCTCCATTCGACAGCCCAGCCTATGAACCCTACTGGGCAGCCCTGGAGCAGGGGAATGTACCGCTGGTCTTCCATGTCAACGATCCGCAGGAGTTCTGGGACCCGTTGCAGGTTCCCGATTGGGCGCGGGAGCAGGGCTGGTATTATGGAGATGGCACTTTTATCAATAACGAGACCCAACACTTGGAAGT
>JACQYE010000009.1 GCA_016208355.1 Chloroflexota bacterium
CCGTCCTGCCAGGAGTTCATTATGGCAAGCATGGAAAAATTCATCCAGCGGGCGCGGCGTGTGCTTTCCCTGGCTCACCAGGAAGCCGAGCGCGCCCATCAGGGACTGATCGGTACCGAGCATTTATTGCTCGGCCTGCTCGAAGAAGAAGGCGGCGTGGCGGGACGCGTCCTGCGCGAACTTGGCCTGGATTCCAGCCGCGTGCGCGAGATCATCCTGCGCGTCAGCGGCGAGGGCCGCTACGAAGGCAGCAAGATCGAACTCGCCCCCGAGACCCAGCAGGCGCTGGAAATCGCCCTCGAAGAAGCCCGCAAAATGGGCCATCATTACGTCGGCACCGAGCACCTGCTGCTCAGCCTGCACCAGGCCGGAGGCAACGCCGCGGAAGTGCTGCGCAAACTGGGCATTACCGACGACCAGGTCCGCCGCCAAGTGCGGCGCGTCTTGCAGGAGGGCGCCAACCCCACGCCCTCGGCCGTCCCGGAAACGGCTCGCCCGGCCGGAAAACAGGACCCCAAGACCCCGCTGGTTGACCAACTGGCGACCGACCTGACTTCCCTGGCCGAAGAAGACAAACTGGACCCGGTCATTGGCCGCCAGATGGAGATCGAGCGCGTCATCCAGATCCTGGCGCGGCGAACGAAAAACAACCCGGCCCTCATCGGCAAGCCGGGCGTCGGCAAGACCGCCATCGTCGAGGGGCTGGCCCAGCGCATCACCGAAGGCGACGTCCCCGCGCCGCTGCTGAACAAACGCGTCCTGAAACTGGACGTGGGTTCGCTCGTGGCCGGGACGATGTACCGCGGCCAGTTCGAGGAACGTCTCAAGCGCGTGATTGACGAACTCAAGGCCACCAAGTCCATCCTGTTCATTGACGAGTTCCACATGCTGGTGGGCGCCGGTTCCGCCGGGTCCGCCGTGGATGCGGCCAACATTCTCAAGCCAGCCTGCCCTTTCGCGCGGCGAACTTCAGTGCATCGGCGCGACCACGCTCGACGAGTATCGCAAGCACATCGAGTCCGACGCGGCCCTTGAGCGCCGCTTCCAGCCCATCGTTGTGGACGAACCGTCGGTGGAAGAGACCATCGAGATTTTGAAGGGTATCCGCAAGATGTACGAGGAGCACCACCACCTCGTCATCTCGGATGAAGCCCTCGAAGCCGCGACCAGGCTCTCGTCGAGGTACGTTTCGGACCGTTTCCTGCCCGATAAGGCCATTGACCTGATAGACGAGTCGGCTTCGCGCGTCCGTATGTACAAGTCCGGGGCATCCACCTCGGCCAAGGATATTTACAAACAACTCAAGCAGGCGCGTCTCAACCGCACCCTGGCGCAGGAAGAAGGCAAGGCCGAGGACGTACAGACCTGGCAGGCGCAGGAAGCCGACCTGAACGAGCAGCTCAAACGCCTGAAGAACGGCTGGGAACGCGCCAGCAGCCCGGTTGTCAGCAGTAACGATATCGCCGAAGTGGTTGCCATGTGGACCGGCGTACCGGTGATGCAGATGGCCGAAGAAGAAAGCCAGCGCCTCCTGCGCATGGAAGAAGAACTGCGCAAGTCCATTATCGGGCAGGAGGAAGCCATCCAGTCCATCGCCAAGGCTGTGCGCCGGGCGCGGGCAGGGTTGAAAGACCCGAAGCGCCCGATTGGCTCGTTCATGTTTCTCGGCCCCACCGGCGTGGGCAAGACCGAATTGACCAAATCGCTCGCCAAGTTCATGTTTGGCAGCGAGGAAGCGCTCATCCAACTCGATATGTCCGAGTTCATGGAACGCCATACCTCCAGCCGCCTGGTCGGCGCGCCGCCCGGTTACATCGGATACGACGACGCCGGTCAACTCACCGAAGCCCTGCGCCGCCGCCCGTACTCCATCGTGGTCTTCGACGAGGTCGAAAAGGCCCACCCCGAAGTCCACAACATGCTCCTGCAAATTATGGAAGAAGGCCACCTTTCCGACGCCAAAGGCCGCCAGGTGGATTTCCGCAATGCCATCATCGTCATGACCACCAATGTCGGCGCGGAAGAGATCAGGAAACAGACTTCGCTCGGCTTCCAGTTGAAACGCGACGAAAAAACCGAAGAACGCACCTCCTACGAAGAGATGCGCAAGAAACTGACCGAGTCGCTCAAGAAGGTCTTCCGCCCGGAATTCATCAACCGCCTCGACAGCGTCATAGTCTTCCGTTCACTGAACAAGGATGATATCCGCCAGATCGTGACCCTCGAACTGGACAAGGTGACCGGACGCCTGGCCGAACACGAGGTCACGCTCACTGCCACCGCAGCGGCCCTGGACCTGTTGGCCGAGTCCGGTTTCGACGCGGAAATGGGTGCCCGTCCGCTGCGGCGTGTGATCCAGCAAAAAGTAGAGGATCCCCTGTCTGACGCGCTGCTCGCCGGGACGTTCCACGAAGGCGACACCATTCTCGTGGAAGTTGTGGAAGAAGATGTTGTGCTGAAACGGGCGGAAGTTCCCGAAAAAGCACCTGAACCGGTTTCGTGAGCTTGTTGTAGGGGCACAGCGGCGCTGTGCCCCTACGGTTTTTTTTTTGGAGGATTTATGGGTAATTTACAGGTAGCAACCCTCGCCGGAGGCTGTTTCTGGTGCCTCGAAGCGGTCTTCGACGAACTCAAAGGCGTGCACTCGGTCGAATCGGGCTACACCGGTGGACAGGTCCCGCACCCGAGCTATCAAGACGTCTGCAACGGGGATACCGGCCACGCCGAGGCGGTCCAGGTCACGTTCGATCCGTCCATCCTCTCGTATCACGACCTGCTGACCGTTTTCTTCACTGTCCACGACCCGACCACCCTCAACCGCCAGGGGAGTGACGTTGGCACGCAATACCGCTCGGCTATTTCTTACCACGATGAGGAACAGAAGAACATCGCCGGGCAGGTGATCCATGAAATCAGCGCGGCGAAAATCTGGGACGGGTCCATCGTGACCGAGTTGGCCGCCTTTGAAAAATTCTACCCGGCAGAAGAGTATCACCAGGAGTATTTTGTCAACAACCGCTCCCAGCCGTATTGCCAGTTCGTGATTGCGCCGAAAGTGACCAAGTTCCGCAAAAAGTTTGCCGAGAGATTGAAGAAATAGGGTTCAATCAACGCCCGTTCAAAATCAACCGCTGCCCCCAAATGGAGGCAGCGGTATTATTTGCTAATGTTTCAATCCTCTTCGCCGGGATCCGTCTCTTTCGGTGCGCCGCCCAGCCGCGGCTCCGGCTTGGGTTTGTTATCCAGGTACTGCTCCAACAGGGACGGGGCTTCCGGGTGGTCAACGTGAAGGGCATGGTCATAGTCCCCGGCCGGGACAGGCGGATCGAACCGCACCGGGCGTCGCACGCCGAAGAGTTCAAAAAAACGCGCAACGGCTTTCAATACGGCATATCGGTATTCCTGCATCCTAAGGGATTGCCACTCCACGATGGAAGCCATCGAGCCTCGTATGCGCGCCTTCTCCCGCACAATGCGGTGAATTTGCTGTGGATCGCGATATCCGATGGGCGAAATGAGCAGGGTATTGGCCCCAGCCACGAGGATAGCAAATGAAATCAGCACCACCCATCCGCCCTCCTGCCACTTCCCCACGATCTGGCCGACGAAGACGATGGCTGCCAGCACCCCGGCAAACCCGGCTCCAAGGCTGCCCCAGGTGCGCGCCTTGCCCGTATAGGTTTTTTGGATGTGCCGGCGGATAGCAAAGCCCATGACCGTGATTGGCATGAATACCCCAACCCCATAGAAAGGAACGGCCATGGACGTATTCCCTCTTACCAGGAGCATGATGATCAACGTTACCGCGAAACCGATGGTTACCGAGCGTGTGAACGTGCCCTGTGCATTCCGGTAGACGATAAATTCCGGCAATTCCCCAATCGCCACATCGCGCCATTCCGTTGCCTGCAAATCTTGAAAGGCGGTCATCGAAGCCGCGGACAACAAGGCTACAGCCAGGATTTGATACGCCCAGAAAAGAATCTCACCTCCCGGGAACTGGGTGAACCCAATGTAAGCCAGGTTGCCAACCAGCGTGCGACCCAGGGTACCGTCATAGACATTAAACCGGATGGCAAACAGGGTCAGGAAGAAAGTCGTCAATCCGCCGTAGAACAGGAATGAGGTCTGGACAAAGCGACCAATCCCTGCCTTGCCGCTGTAGAACTCCCACAGTTTTTCGAGTTTGGGCAGGCGTTTTTTCCCCCAACGGACGAAACCAGCGTCTTCGTTCTTGACGAACTGGATGCCATTGGACATGGCTTCCAGGCCGGTCAGGGCAACAAGCCCTTTCATGGAAGCCGTCAACAGATGCAGGAGAGCCTGGCTCAAAGGAACGTTTTTCACCACCTCCTCAGCCGCGGCAGCCGGGTAACCGCTCACGTTGGCATAGATCAGCCCACCGACCATGAAGAGGGTCATCAAAACAAAAATGCCAAGCATGGTGAAGACCACGCGCGCTGATTCACCGCGTCCGCGGATAGTGAGGAACCATGTGATAAGAGCCAGACCGGCTCCGATGAGGAAATGCCAGAACCAATCCGCCCCATACTGACCGAGCACCGATAAGAGTTGGTCGCCCCCCGATAGGGCTGACACAACAATGGTAAAGATGTAATCTTGAATGAGAACCACCGCCACCACCAGGCTCAGACCCGGCGTCAGGTAGCGCATCGAGGCCGTGTACGAGCCCCCGCCCTCGTTGAAAATTCCGAGCGAATACATATAGAGAACGCCAAAGGTGATATTGGCAAGAGCAATCACAGCCGCAGCGATGTACCCCCAATGTTCCAGACCATAGGGGTGCAAGGCGTGCATCATTTCGCCAGTAGCATAGAAATACGAAGTGAAGTAGTCCACGCCAAACAGGGCCAGGGCGGCCAGCAAGCCGATCTGCCCCGCGCCATGCACGTTCGCATCGTGCTCGTTTTCACGCGGCGAAGCCCGGTAGGAGAGAAAGATAATAACGATCAACAGTGCAATCGAGAACAACATGGGAGCCTCTTGGCTAACCTTCCGCCGGATTATGTGAAAATGCCTGTTCGATGGCCGCCAGCAAGGAGAGCAGGTGCCTGCGTGTGGACCGGTTAAGGTTCAGGCTGTGTCTTACCTTTGTTTTCTCCAATTGCATGGCGCGCACGACAAACGCGGCCAGGAACATAATCCGACCATCTGGGATGACATCAACTTTGTGGTACTTAAGCGTGAACTCGCCGTCGTCGAAATAGGGCAGATTCAGATCCAGCCCCCGGTTCAACGATCCGGATTCAGCGCGGACACGGATTTTAGTGATGATCTCACGAGTGTAATAACGCGCCAGGGCGCGCCCCTGGTTGACCAGTTGCCCGAGCAACCCGGCGCGTTTGCGTTGGTAGGTCTCGTCGGCCACAATGCAGGGGCAGAAAGCAACTGCATCCAGCAAGAGGCGCTGGAAGTTCTGCATGGAGGCAAGATAAGACACGGCTTCGTCGGCGGAGATGGCCAGCAGGTTTCCCTGTTCATCGAACGCCACCCACTGCGGCAGGTAAAAACGCCGCGCCGCCGCCACGAATGGGACCTGGAGCCTGCCGCCGTCTGGATTGGCCTGGTCAAATTCTGTCACCGAGTCCGTCGCGGCGAGCAGGGCCGAAGGCTGGATTTCGCCCACCGGGATGGACGGGATGTCGTCACCGACTTCGGCGCTATACTGGATAGCGTGTCCATCCGGGAGCAGGTTGTAGACCAGGGTGTGCGCCAGAACATAACGAAACAATTTGCCGCATACGGATAAGGCCGGGTTCAGGCTTTGCTCCAGCCCATCCAGGTGCTGGAGAAGCAGATCGCGCTTCCGGGTTGGCGAGTAGCGACCCAGGGCGTGGCTCACTGCCCGGGTGCGCGCGGCAGGCGGCAGGTCCAGAGACTCGCCGCCCTCGAGGATGATTTTGTCAGGGAGTTGGAAGCGAATCCGATTTGTGTCCTTTCCCAGCGCGAAAAGGATCGTCCCGGCCTGTTGTTCAAGAAAATGTCGGGTGAGGGGTGGCTGGGCATCAAATAATCGGGAGAGATGCGCGTACTCCCTGGCAATCTGACTGACGTTTTTTTCCGAAGACATGCTGATTTCCTTGAAGTACGACGAACTTAAGTTCGTCGTACGAGTTGATAGAAGGAGTATAAGAAACCGGCATAAAACGGTGACAAAGAAAAGGGGCAATCGCATAGAGAAAAAATAAAAAGCCCCTCAATCGAGGGGAGGTAGGGCACGCTAAAAGCGTGACGTGCAAATCCGACCGTCCCGCTGGAAGCGGGACCTACAAACTAGTCGTCGGCGATGAAGCGATAGCCGATACCAGGTTCGTTCAGGATGAAGCGCGGCTGTTCGGGGTCGTCTTCCAGTTT